>PXPD01000001.1:0-11273 GCA_003009815.1 Nanohaloarchaea archaeon SW_4_43_9
GCTCTTTCCAGCCTACTTAAAACCTGTTCTATCCCCTTCTCATCGATATCCTCGGATACATGACCGGTTCTCTTGAGAGACCTGATCGCTTTTCGCTCCCATTCATCCTCTGGAACGGTCTGGGCTATAAACGATGCATGCTTGAAAGATACTCTTGCCGGCTTTTCATCAGGTATATCTACCATTGAGAGCTCGTATATTCGTTTCCACTGTTCTCTCTGTTTATCATCCTGAGCCTCTTCAGGGTTGTAATATGCGCTCTCGACCTTGTCGAAGTTCTCGTATCTCTGAAATATCTCCTCTGTCTCAAACGGAATCTCGAACGCTTTATTTGGTTTCGTACTGGCGAAAAGGAACCGGATCATCTCCGGAGAGTAGATTTCTTTCAGCATTGAAACAGTAAAGATGTTTTCTCCACTACTTGAGGAGATCTTGGCACCGTCCTTGGTAACAAATTCATACATCTGATGTACAGGGAAGTCATCATCGTAAATTTCCTGAACAAGTTCATTGGCTGTGTCACGGGAACCTCCTGCTGCAGAGTGTTCTTTACCAGCCGGCTCAAAATCGACGCTCTCATATTTCCATCTCATGGGCCAGTCAATTCTCCATGGAGGTTTTACATTTCCCTTCTCCTTGAAGTTCAGCTCTCTTTTCCCATCGCATTCCTCACAGTAGTACTTAACAGTATACTTTTCATCATAATCAGTTACCTCGGTGAAATCTTTTCCACATTCCGTACAGTAGACCCTCAGCGGATAGTAAGATGTTTCCAGCGGCTCCCTCCTGTACTGGTCAAGAATTTCCTTGACTTTATGCCGGTTTCTCATACCTTTCCTAATCAGATCAGCATACTCTGCTTTCTCGAACATTTCCGTCTGCCGAATAAACTCGATATCCATATGCATTCCTTCGAGTTCCTCCTCTAGACGGGATTCGAAGTGGTGAGCATAGGAGTCATGGCATCCTTCTGGATCAGGAACCTCGCTTAGTGGAAGACCTATATATTTCTCGAACTTATCCGGAACGTTTTCAGGGACTTTTCTGAACCTGTCGTAGTCGTCCCAGGAATAGATGAAACGTATGTTTTCGCCCATATTCTTCAGCGATTTGACGACGAAGTCTGTGGTGATTATCTCTCGGAAGTTTCCTGCGTGTACAATACCTGAAGGTGAAATTCCTGATGCGCAGACATACTCTTTCTGGTCCGGGAATTTTTTTGTGACCCCGAAGGCTAGTTGGTCGGACCAAAACAGTGGCTGATTTGTCATAACCCATCTTTTTGCTCGGAATTTTTTATATTGGAGCAGTTTACTGACAGGGATTTTTAACTTAACCTTACGGAATTGAAAACATATGGATCAGTCGACCTTTAGACTTGGTTTTCTCGTTGGCATGATTGGCCTGATATTTTTGCTTCTGTACAGGGATAGGGAAAACGTTGAACGAGCAGGAATAATGTTTTATCGGAGGACCGGGAAAGGCCTTCATCTAATCGACAGGATCGCGAAGAAGTCTCCTCGCTTGTGGAACATTTATGCTTGGGGAGGTATTCTGGCCGGGATTATTTCAATTCCTGCCATGCTATACTTTGTGGCTGAGATAATCCATAAAGTAATTTCTACCGGTGAGCCTTCGAGCGGGGCTGGTCTGGTATATCCAAGTACAGGCAGTACTGTTTCACAGAGTCCTGGTGCGATAGGTGTCCCTGCTGAGTACTGGTTCATCTCCATAGCAGTTTTGATGGTTGTACACGAGCTTTCACACGGTATAATAGCCCGTGCTCAAGACTTTGAAATAAACTCTGTCGGTGTTATTGTGTTGGGCGTTATACCTGGTGCGTTTGTGGAGCCGAAAGGAAGCGGCCTACCTGGAAATGAAGGTGATAAAGGAAAACCTCATGGTGCCTGGAATGAGGGGGACTGGATATCAAATATCAAAGTTCTTGCAGCAGGAAGCTGGGCAAACTATCTTACTGCCGGAGTTTTCCTGGTTCTAGCGATTGGCTTAACCGGGGCTTTAACGCATTCAACCGGTGTTGTTTACCAGGCGCAGGAGGAATATCCTGCCGCCACTGCAGGGATGACGAACGGTACCCTGACCGGTATTGATAACTATACTGTTAGAAGCCTAGAAGACGTTCAGCGTGCGACCGAAGATCTTGACCCGGGAGAATCTGTAGTCCTGAGAACTTCAGAGGGAAATTTCTCCGTCACAGCTACAGAGAGGGAAGGATATGAAGGAGGTTATATAGGAATCCAGTTCGTTCAGCTGGACACAGAATATAATGAAAGCGTTGAAGGTTTTTCGGGCTTTCTGGGCTGGTTTTTAGGGCTTTTCAGAGTGATTGCGTTCCTGAATCTAGGTATTGGATTGTTCAACATGCTGCCAGCTAAGCCTCTTGACGGCGGCCATATTTTGGAGGCAGTAGTTGAGAGATTCCTTGGTGAGGACGCAGGAAGCTATGTGAATGCCTGGTCCGGGATTGCTTTGTTGTCCCTACTAGTGGTCTTGGGCTACAGCATAGCGGTCTCTCTGTAGTATCCGGTTCTTTCTTAATTGTCAACTCTCCCATAATTTACCATGACACATACAATCGAAGTAGTTGACAGAAACGAGAAAGTTGAGGCAGAAGACGGTCAGGATGTTCTAAACGCCCTACTTGAAGGCGGTGTAGACTGGATGCACGCATGCGGCGGTTTCTGCAACTGTACAACCTGCAGGATCAAGATAGAGGAAGGATCGGAGAATATCTCCGATATGGAGAAAGATGAGAAAAACACACTGCGGCGCTTCCAGGGAGAAGAAGTTCTCGACGGTTCTTTCCGGCTGTCCTGCCAGGTGAAGGTCTACGGTGATATAAAGATCTCAGAGCCGGAATGGTACTGAAGGACAGCAGAAGCTTTTAATCTTTCGGAATCTAGAGTTAACTATGTTGGTTTCAAGAAAAATTCTGGCAGTTATCGGCATAATTGTTCTGGCAGGGGCCGGTATAGCTCTTGCTGTAGATAAACCTGAGTATGGCTTGGAAGATAGAGGCGATTGGGCGAATACGACTGAAGAATCTGTTAATGTCAGCAGTGCAGGATACATCCGGAACCCTAACTCATTTGATATCAACATCTCCTCCCTGAACGTTGCATACAGGCTTAAAATGAACGGTGTAGAGCTGGCAAAAGGCGGTAAGGAAGGACTGAATATAGCTGCTGAAGATAATAATACTGTAGATGTCCAGACTGAGCTTGACCCTGAAAAGGTCCCGAAGTGGTGGGTTCAACACATGAATAACGATGAGGTGTCGGAGCTGGAAGTTCCCTTTAGCATTGATCTCGAGATTCTTGGGAAGCCTATAAGTGTTGATGGAATAACCTATACAGACTCTATCGAGACCGACCTTGAATCAAAGATGGATAAGGCTATCAGCCAGGTCAAGGGAACATACTCTTGGAGTCCGACTTCTGCAGAGGTTTCCGAGACAGAGATAGAGATTGTAGATGGTTCAGCCAAATTTGGAAAGGTTACGGAAGAGACCACGCCGCTGTTGGTTACATTTGAAATCAGGAACCCTAACGACTATCCTATTCCAACACCGCAGTTCCACGGCGAACTGATTATGAACTCAGTAGAAGTAGCGAAGTGGCAGGCAAACGAGGTAACTGTTTCAAAAGCTCCAGAGAATGGGGCTATTCCGCCTGGAGAAACCCGAGAAGTAAAGCTTCGGGTAGATATGGCCAACGAGAGAATTGATGATTGGTTTGTAAGCCATGCATCCCAGAGTGAACAGACATCAGGTGAAATAAATCTCCGACTTGGCTTTGATATTGCGGGACAGAATTTCCAGATACCGAAGAACGGGGCTCTGAGCTGTGATTTCAGCTTACAGACAGGTATACTGGTAGATGACCAGGATACAGCATCCGAGTTTGAAGGCTGTAAAGAAAAATCACTCGGCCTTGGTTCCGGAGACTCCGATGACTCCAATAGCAGCAATGGCTCAGATGGTTTACTTCAAGATGAATCTGGAGACGATTCGAACAGTTCAGATGATAGCTTAACAGGCTGACTATACGAGTACGGGAAGAAATGGTAGAAAAGATATGCTGGCGTTGCGGCTCGGAGATGGAGAAGTTTGTGGCATGTGAACTCAAATGCCAGAACTGCGGATTTGTAAGAGACTGTTCCAATCCCTAGAAACTACTTATTCCTATATGCAGCGGTTGCAAACCCCGAACAGTGTCCGGTTACTACATCCTTTTTCTAACACATTTTCCTGCTATCAAATCACTTTTTTGGTCTGGGAGTCAAGCTTTAATATGGATTGATACATACGGCTACTCAAGTTTTTGGCTCGATTTTTATCCGGTCGCCATCCTCTAAATCAAGCTTTGAACGCAGCCTGAACTCGCTGCATATTTCGATAACGTCTTCTCCGTATCTCGTGAGATCGGGATCAATTATACAGCATTTTATGCCCTCAACCTTGACATGATAAAGATTCATTCCTCCAAACTTTTTGCCGTTTTTCTCAAAACCTTCCATTTTGTCTTCTTCAGCATTATTCTTCAATCTCTGTATTTCTTCAGTTGTTCCCCGTAAATTGAGGGTTCCTAAGAATGGCTTGAAACAGGTTTTCTCCATGATAAATTCGGAATATTCCTCTATCTGGAGAAATTCTGATGCCTTTCCTTCACCAGAGAATACTTTTCCTTTCACAGTGGAAAAAGAGGTTATATATTTAAACCAAATGATGTTGTCATCGTAAAATAGTGAAAGATTATTAAGTTTTTGGGTCAAACATATCTATGTAACCATGAAAAAATGCAAAGTTTGTGGAAGGACATCGGAGGAACTAGAGGAAGAGTTCGGAAACAGAGCTGAGATTACAGAGCATCAAGGTATGAAGAAATGTACTAAATGTATCAGAGAGTATAATGCAGAGACACAGGGAGACAGAGATACTGACGATGAACTCGATAGTAATGACTGGAAAGATAAGATAATGGCTTAAATCGCTGTTTTTGCTTTTCCTTATTTAGTTTCTTGACAGGGCTCCGAAGATATAAAAATACTGTTAACTAGCCCTAGCTACGCCCAATTTATAAAAGGGTTTTAGAGATATTATTTCATATGTCTGAAAACTATAGCGAGCTTGTCGATCAGAACGTTGATGAAACGAAAGAAGCGATCAGGGAACTCGAAGACCCAGACTACAAGGAACTTCTCGCGGCTGAAAAAGTCGGTAGAGACAGGAAAACAGTCAAGGAATTCCTAGATAGAAAAATTGAGAATGCTGAGGAAGAAGTAGTAGAAGATATAGAGAGTGAAACTGAAGGAGGATTCCTCGGAGGCTTTGAAAGAGAGAAAATTCTCGTAGGAGGAGTACTAGCAGGTCTGGTAATAGGGCTAGTAGCAGGGTTCGCATTTAATATGGCGAACAGCGCATCACAGGGAGAAGTAAAAAACTCCCTACAGCAGTTCTACGAGGTATCAGGTAACTCTCCTGAAAGCATCGGTGTAGTAGAAAGAAACGGAATGCATTACGCAACCGTCAACATCTCACAGGAGACAGCGAACGGAACACAGACATCTTCACAGAGCTTCTACGTCTCACCTGACGGAGAACTTCTGTTCCCAGAAGTACAGAGCCCGTTCCTCACTAACCCTTATGAGGTCGATGATCTGATCGAACAGGCACAGCAACAAGAGCCTTCTGGAAACACAACACAGTAATGAAGGCACCAACATTTTCCAATCTTTTTTTCTTCCCCCAAATGTTAAGTCTGCTTCTCTACAACAGTTATTTAGGTGAACAAAAATGTCAGAGTACAGACTTATAGAACTACCATACGAATACGACGCACTTACCCCTCACATCTCAGAACAGGTGATGGAATGGCACCATGACGTCCATAATCAAGGCTACGTAGACGGAGCGAACGATGCAGAGGAGAAACTTGAACAGCAGAGAGAAAGCAATGACTTTTCATCAACCGGATCAATCCTTAACAGCTTCACACACAACTTCTGTGGAAATGTACTGCATCAAATCTTCTGGCACAATATGAGTCCCGAAGGCGGAGGTAAACCGGAAGGAGAACTGATGCAGAAGATAGAGGAAGACTTCGGAAGCTATAATAACTGGAAGAAAGAGTTCAAAGCTGCAGCATCACTGGTATATATTCCGCGTGAAAACGAACTACACAATGTAGCAGTGGATCGACACGATGAGGGCGCAGTCTGGGGAGCGCACCCGATTCTCGCAGTCGATGTCTGGGAGCACAGCTACTACCATGACTACGGTCCTGAAAGAGGCGACTTTATAGATAACTTCTTTCAGCTAATCGACTGGAACGATGTACAGAACCGGTACAGCGAGGTCTCTGGAGCTTTCAGCTAGAAAGTTTCCCTATCTCATCTTTCCTTTTCTTACTCTGACTGTTTGCTTCATCATAACATGGTTTACTTTAAATGTCAGGAAAACGAAAATATGATCTGGGAGGGAAAAATTTAATGGAACTAGAACTACAGGTTATAACCTCTATACCTGTCGAAATAGAGGAAGAGGAGACGCCTGAACATCTAACAGCAGAAAGCACAGCTTAGATCCAAAGCTGGTGTGTCTTTCCAAGTTCAAATCTTCTTTCTACCCTATGACCAGCCGCAGCCCTATCACTAAAAACAACAGCAAAACCAGTCTTTCATGCAGTTCATTTGAATTCTCCTTACCAACATATTCTCCTATCTTTACACCAATAAAAACAGGTATCGATGCCAATGCTGACAAGTAGAGAATATTTGATCCTGTATAGTATCCAAGATAGTACGAAAAACCGATCCTGACAGCAGATATCAGGAGAAAAACAAATCCAAGGATCCCTATAAATTTCTTTCTTGGAAGTTCAAGATACTCAAGATAAATCACAATAAGCGCACCTATGCTTGTAGAGCCAAATATGAAACCGCCTAAAGATCCCAGTAGAAATGTAAGAAAACTCCCAACTTTATCCGGAAGCTGACTAAAATAGCTCGGATGAAGGTTTACTCCTTCAAATTTTATTACCGAGTAGAGAACCATTATAATTCCAATAATTAGAGATAGAAGATTTGAAGGAATCATTCCAAGGAAAAACATTCCCAAGATTGTGCCTCCAAATATTGAAGAAACCAGTATCCTGTGACCAGATACCAAGACTTCTACTGTGCTCGTTTCTACTTCTCTTACCAAGGAAATATTCGATATCATAATAGGGAGGATCATCAGTACAACAGCTTCTTGGGGCGACAGTATCAAGCTAATCAGGCTGACACCTATAACTGCCTCACCGAATCCTACAAAACCCTTGATAAGACCCGCAAATATCAGGATGGAAAGAATAACAGCATACTCCATAATCAACTAGACGCGACCCTTATCTAAATAATTTGGATATGTGGAAAGGATATTCGGAGCGCGGAGCCCGGGATTTGAACCCGGGTCATCACCGTGACAGGGTGATATGATGGGCCAGACTACACCAGCTCCGCAAGTTGGTAAAATCTCATTTACATCTAAGTCTTTTAAAAACACTCTACAATATCTCGACAACACTTTAGAAAGCACAAGTCTAACCTTGTTTTGTGGGCTTAACAATCTGTCATTATTCACCCTTTCACGAAGTAATTGAGGGGGGAATCAAGAGATCTATAAGACAGCAGAGAAAAGTTTTGGAGAAAGAAAAACAGATAGAACTGGTAACTGACGCTGGAAAGGATTACAATATCCTCCATCTGAATCTTGGTGATCCATTATCAGTTTACCAGATGTTCAGGGCAAAGAGATCGGGTAAGAAAGTAATTTTTCATAGGGAAGATATCTGACTTTGTCTACAGCAAGGCCGATCTTTTGATTGCACCATCAGAGTATACAAGAAGAGTACTGGAACAGAGAGGAATAGAAACTAGGATCAAAGTCTTGACGAACGGCATAGATACTGAAAGGCTTGAAGGAGAGAATCAGTCGAGGTCCGAACTGGAGAAAAAGTTTGAAACAGATGGTTTCCACGCAGTTAATCTTGGAATGATACTTGAGAGAAAAGGTCTGGAAGACTTCATCAATGTGGGAGAAAAAGTTGATGAAGATCTGATATGGTTTGGAACAACGGGTGGAAAAATTGCAGCGAAAAGAAAAACTAAAAAACTCATAGAAAAATCACCGGAAAACGTGAAGTTTCCAGGCTATATTGAAGATGTCAGAGACGCCTTCAAACTTGCAGATGTATTCTTTTTTCCTACTAGAGAAGAAAATCAAGGAATTTCTCTTCTCGAAGCCGCCTACCGGGAGAAACCTCTACTAGTGAGAGATATTGAAGTTTATGAAGATCTTCTGGAACATGAAGTGAACTGCCTGAAAGCAGACTCTGTAGATGGATTCGCAAAACAGATCAAAAGACTTAGAGATAATGAAAAGTTAAGAAGGAAAATTGGAGAGAATGCCAGAAAAACAGCGGAAAAACATACGCTTCAGAACGTAGGGAAAAAACTTCTAGAGATTTATAAGAACCTAGATGGTGATACAGCTAAGTGAAAATTGGTTTTTTCACAGACAGCTATTTTCCAGAAATCGATGGAGTAACCTACACCCTGAAAGCCTGGAGAGATAGACTTGAGGAGAGAGGTCACGAGGTACATATAATTTATCCTGGATCACCTGAATACTCATCAGATAAGAACGAACATGCATTAAGATCTCTACCTAATCCTTTCTACAGTGGTTACAGAGCTCCACTGTTCCGGCTAAACTTCGAGTTCGAAGAACTGGATATAGCTCACTGCCATGGACCTGGACCTGCAAGCATCTCCGGTCTAATTTATGGTTACCTTCATGATACACCGAAAATTTACACCCATCATACACCGGTTGAGGAATACTTCGAACAAGCAATCCACATCAAGACAGTAGCAGGGTTTCTAAAGAGAATTTACATGCCAATGGAGAACTACTACTTGAAAAAATACGATGTCAAGACGGCATCTGTAGGTGAACCCTCGAGAAACTGCCGGTTTCGACAACTGCCTGTAGGGCTAAACTTAGAGTTTTTCCAGCCATCAGATCAGGAATTCAAGAAAGAAGAGGACTGGGATGAACCTCTCCTAGGATACAGTGGGAGAATGAGCATGGAAAAGAACCTAGAGGAAATAGTAGATTTTGCTGAACAGTTTGATGGAACAGTTCTGTTAGTGGGAGAAGGTCCTACTCGTCAAAAGATAGATAGAATAAAACCAGAAAACATCTATACATTCGATTTCCTGCCTAGAGATAAGCTTACGGATTTCTACTCGACTATAGATCTCTATATTACAGCTTCAACAGGAGATACTCTCGGCCTTTCACCTCTGGAAGCCAATGCCTGTGGAACACCTGTAATAGCACCGGAAGTCTTCCCTTTCAACAAGACAATAAAACCTGAGAACGGTATGCTATACTCAAATAGTTCAGAGGAAGACCTAAAACAGAAAGTTGAAGAAGCACTGGATTCAGACTACAGTACGAGAGAAGCCGTTCAAAAGTACGGATTAAATAAAACAGTTGACCGGCTTGAGAAAATATATCAAGAGGAGATAGGGAAATGAAACACGTAATTATTGAAGACGGGATAGCAGGGGCAACAGCAGCGAAAACGATACGGGAAGAAGATGAGGAAGCAGATATAACAATGTTCACAGATAAGTCTGAACCGGTGTATACCGGTATCCCTGGTAGTTTTTAAAAATCGTATATGATTTTGAGTTATGAGATTCGGCGAATTGACCGAATACGCCCTATTTGCCGCTATCTCCATTGGATTATTTGTTTGGGGTGTTTTTGATGGACTAAATATTGTTGACCGGACTATCGACATCTTCTTTCTGATAGTACAGATCAGAGTGCCGGAGGCTTTGTACTCGAATATTGCATTTACAGCGACCACGATTTTTGCATCCGCCTTACTTTTCAAGGAGATCTATTCGACCAGTTACCTCGGTAAAACGACTGATGGAGGAAAAGTAGAGGCAATTATCCCGGTTTATACGGACTCGGGAGTCTTAGAGAACTCAGTCAAAGCTCTCAATAATTCAAACTACGAAGATCTCAGAATCAATGTTGTATGTGAGGAGGAAGACGAAGCCAGTATCGAAGTAGCGAAAGAACTGGACTGTGAAGTAATCATGAATAAGAATCCAGGATCGAAGGCCGGAGCTATAAACACTGTCTTTGAGATGCGTGACTCCAAATACTACGCACTATTTGATGCAGATGAAAAAATTGACGAAGACTTCATTCCTCATGCCGTCAAATACTTGGAGAGAGGATACGAGGTCTTTCAGGGTAGAAGAGTTCCTATTCCCACCGGAGGAATCGAGAAATTTGCTTACTGCGAAAGAGCTGTCTTCCACGCAGCTTATAAACTCCAGAGTTTACTCGGTTTCCTACACGCAAAGTCATCTTCAACCGTTCTCACAAAAGAGACCTGGAGGAAAGTAGACGGGTTCGACGACATGCTTACTGAAGATATCGATTTCTCGCATAAATGCTATAGACAAGGTATCAATGTGAAGACTGATAGAAGATACACTA
The DNA here is from genome assembly GCA_003009815.1 of Nanohaloarchaea archaeon SW_4_43_9. GTDB lineage: Archaea > Nanohalarchaeota > Nanosalinia > Nanosalinales > Nanosalinaceae > SW-4-43-9. Next base: position 10,595 of record PXPD01000001.1, read on the forward strand.
ACCTGATGGAAGCCCCACACAGTGTGAAGGATTTCTGGGAGCAGAGAAAGAGATGGTTGACCGGGACTGTACAGATCTTCCACAAAGGATTAAAGCGGAACTATCAGAGTAGTCCCTTACATCGAGAACTCTTCTCGATCATTAGATCGTTTATCAGCTTTACATTACCGATACTAGTACTTATCCTGTTCTCAAACTTCCTAGTGCTGGTATTCCTAGGGCTTCAGCTTTTCTATGTCCTTCCTATCCTTGCTACCTCACTTGCTCCACTACTTTTATCGTACAAAGATAGTAAGATTGAGGAAATCGACTTTATAGGCTGGTATGCTTTCACAACGTTTATACTGACACTGCTCTCAGGCCTGATATCATTAAAATCTATCCTAGAGTACATCTTTACCTGGGAAGGTGAATGGTATCTGGTCGAGAAAGGAGAATAAAAGGCTTCTATTGGAGTGATATATCATGAGGTATCTTATCATCGGCGACGGGATAACTGGCGCCACGGCAGCGAAGAAAATAAGAGATGAAAGCGAGGATGCCGAGATAAAGATCTTTACAGATGAATCTGAACCACTCTATAACCGGATAATGCTAAAAAGCTACATGAAAGGGGATCTACCAGGGAAGAAGTTTACCAGAGTCCACGACAGGAACTGGTACGACAAAAGAGGTATCG
>PXPD01000001.1:11380-12166 GCA_003009815.1 Nanohaloarchaea archaeon SW_4_43_9
AAAATCTTTACTACATGTGGACGATGGAGGAAGCCGAGAAGATAAAGAACTCGGCTGAAGAAGCAGATAAAGCCGTAGTGGTTGGAGGAGGACTCTTGGGTATTGATCTTGCGGTTGCTTACGCAGAAAAGGATGCAGAAACTTACTATCTGATCAAGGACGAATGCTGGTGGAGCCGCGGTCTTGGAGTCGATGGCGCAGAGATCATTCATAACCGCCTCGAAGATCTAGGTATCGAAGTGATTACTGGTACCACTGTAGAAAAGTTGAATTCTGAAAAAGGTAATGTCACGGAAGTCCAGACCTCGAACGGAGAAAGCTACAGATGCGATGCTGTAGCGGTCGCTATCGGACAGATACCTAACTCGGGCGTAGTTGATGTCGAGAAGAACGATGCTGATATGATAGAGGGATTCACTATTTGGTATTAGTGTATTGCACATCCATATACAATGAGGAAGCTCTTTCAGGTAAATAGATGGATAGAGGTGATAAGGAGAGTATTGCGATACCATCAACAGCTGTATAAATGAGTTTGAGATTGGGGAAAAGCCAATTTTTTCTGGTTATTCCTTTGAGAGAAACCCCTTCATCACATTTATCAAATAAATGTTTTCAATATCAGTTATTGATATTAAATCATATTTTTATATATGAATATGCTAGTCTTTAAAGGAAATGGGGTGAGTTCATATCAAACTACACGGAATCGTTGAATTCTCGCTTGATTCTCACAGCGATCAATCCGGTTCATTCATGATCGCCGGAGCGTTGTTTTTAGTTGTG
>PXPD01000002.1 GCA_003009815.1 Nanohaloarchaea archaeon SW_4_43_9
TTCAAAGTAGTCTTCATCTTGGTATGCCGATCTTGCTTCGGCTAGAAGATTTCGAACTTTTTCCGATGAGTTTTGATCAATCACTCTTTCTGCATTTCTTATTGTCTTGTTTGCAGCTGTCTGCAGACCGGGTGCTGAAGACATATTCTGTCTCCAATCTGGTAGTTTTTTCTGCTGTTCCCGAGCCCATTCCGGCGCCTCTTCCGAGGTCAGGTTTGCGGATACGTCTTCTGCTTCACCTGTTAGGAGAACTACTTCTTTCTCTGTTTCGTCCCTTATTCTTTCTGCTATTTGTTCTGCTAGATCTCTTTTACCTGTTACGTATACTGTGTCTTCCGCTGAATTTCTGGCTTTTTCGACTGCGCCACTGATTTCGTTTTCATCTCCTACTAGATGTACGTTTCCTCTGCTTGATCTGGCTGAGATTGCATCCTTGAAGTTTGACGCTGCTACGAATACAGTTCTACCTGTCTCGTTCTCTTCTTCGCTGTCTTCCTGTTCAGGTTCTTCGATTTCTACTTCTTCAACTCCTGAATTCTCAAGATCCTGCGTCACATTTACCGCGTCTTCAGAGTAGACGGTTACTTCGGTTGCTCCCAGCCTTTCTATCTCTGCGAGTACTGTTGCCGAGAGTGTGCCCTCTTTGGATACTAGAAGAGCCTTCTGCGTCCTGCGGATACTGAACGATTGTCGCCTCCTCACTTTCACTCCAGAAGTATTTTGAAACCTCTACAGAGGTTCCTATCTGTGTAGTTCCCCAGAGTCGAGTGGTAGTATTAACTTCTGAGGCTATATCCTCTTCCACCTGTTCACTTATGACCTCTGGACCTCCTACCAGTACTGCTTCCTGCACATCGTATCTCCCTAGAGAGTCGGAGGTTGATGATTTTAGTTCATCTCTATCTGTCAGGAGAACCGGAGCGCCTAACTTTTCTGAAACCGGTTCCGATATATAGGTATCGGGATAGTTGGCTGTAGATGTTATTAGAACAGTGTCCATCGCCATGTCCTCAGCTGGTTGAGCGGTTGACATGCCTGCTAGGAAAAGTACTAGTACCGTGATCAGAGCTATTCGTTTCATATTAACTCATTATATCCAGATATGCTTAAGGGTTTTTCTAATGCTCGTCAATCTTTTAGGCTTTGCCTGATGTATTATACTGTGTATGATATTGAATAGACAGCAGCTGGAAAGCAAAATAGAGGAGGGCCTTGTACAGGATTATATTGATCTGGAAACACAGTTAACCGCCCAAGGTTTTGATCTGACTGCTGCAGAGATCCACAGATACAGGAGCTCAGGGAGTCTTGATTTCTCTAACTCGGAAAGGAAAATACCCGATACTGAGAAGGTTGAACCGGTTAAAAGAAGCGAAGATGACGAGTACGGTTGGTGGAGATTAGAACCCGGTGCTTACAAAGTTGTTATGAATGAGAGTGTAGATATTCCAGAGAATCTGACAGCTTTTGCCTATCCACGGTCCTCGTTGCTCCGGATGGGCTGCAGCATCGAAAATGCGGTTTGGGATGCGGGTTACACAGGTACAGGCAGCTTCATGCTAGTAGTAGAAAATGAGGACGGTGTTGAGATAAAGGAGAACGCCCGGGTAAATCAACTGGTTTTTCACAAGATAGATGAAACAGAAGAAGGCTACTCTGGAAGGTATCACGAGGATGAGGTTTAGAAGCTTTTGTAGCCAATTTTGGTTTAGTATAGCAGTTTTTCGATGATGAGGTACAGACATCGTCTGAGCCCTGACCCAAAAGGGTTATGATGACAACATGAACACCTCTGAGAGCTATTTTTTCCTGAAATCTACTTTTTTGAGGTATATTTTTAATAAGCGCCGAAGGACAGATTATCATAAGGCAATGCCACCACAAGATGACCAGCTATATGTTAGAGTAGACGGCTACAATGTACTTCTACAGGATCTAGAGGCCATAAGACAGATAATTGATAACATAAAGGAGGCTGAAGAGGTTCTGGGGCAGGTAAGAATTGTGAAGGAGAAATCTATTGATACAATTTACGAGAATATTGACAGGTTGAATGATAAGTTGGAGGATGTTGAGGTGGAGATGCCGGAGATTGAGCCCGGGCAACAAACTTCTGTAGAAGTAGAACAGCATCAGCAGGTTGATCATATAGATGACTCGGTTGACGAGCTTCATTCCGAGCTGGAGAACCTGCAGGATGAGTTAAGCGATCTTGGTAACCAATGACAGTGCTGAAACTTTTCCGCCCCAGAAATTTAGATAACCCTCAAATGATCTCAAATTATTTTGAAATAGATGCCGATTATTTAGAAAACTTTCTGGAAGCTACAGGAGGCGACTTCGAGGAAATAAACCGTCTAAAACTATCTATTATTGAAAAGCTAGACCGTTCAGAGGAACTCTCCAAGAAAGAGTGTTTATTTCTGACAGCCATCTTTGTAGGTGATGCTGAATGGCTAGGACCTAATTCTGAATGGTACAATAGGTCTTTAAGATATGCCATACAGCTAGCAGATGGATTTGTCCACCACCAATGGTATGGACTAGCTGAAGAGTATGGAGATGTTTCAAAGGTCAGCTTACCCGATTTCTCTGAACCTGAAAGTTTTGATATTAATGGGAGGCCTCCTACTTTCTATACCTCGGGTTTGCGTCAAAGAGTTGATTTAATTGCTTCAGTAACTCAGTTAGAGTGGTGTCTCTACGTATGTGACCAAATAGATATAGATAACGGTTTAGAAAATCCTGATAAGGTTATGATGGATGGAATTAAGTACTTTATTGGTGAGAAGGAATCTCTACCGAAAAACTCAGCACGGATACACAAGATGCTTTTCCTTTCGGATAAGAAATGGTTGAAGGATGTTAGAGAACTATTTGATATCCGATCCCTGATCATGTATTATTTCGAGAGAAGATTTGATGCGAAAAGTAAAGAGCTGGAGAAACTGAACAGTTAACCTTTAGTTTACATCATTTGAACTATTCAAAAATCAGGGGTTTTCTGGATTCACCAGATCTCATTGGAATTATGAGATATTTGCCGGGGATGAGATTTGAACTCACGAACCCCTGCGGGACAGGATAACTTAAGCGAAAACCGGTGGTTTTCTATGTCCTCGTCCTTTAAGGAGGACTTGAGGATCTTAAGTCCTGCGCCTTTGGCCACTTGGCTACCCCGGCATGTAAGTTATTAATGAAATTAGAGTTAAAAGAAGAGATCTTAATCCGCAGCCTGTCGATATTTCTGTTTTGGTTCAAGTATGTAGCTTCCATCGATTTTCTTGCCAGGTGTTTGATGCAGTAGATGTTCTAGAGCATTATTTAATTTCCTTAGATCTTTCTCCAGTTCATCGTAGCTTGTCGTTAAGTCTCTGAAAACTTCTTCCTGTATATCTGTATGTTCTGTCCGTTCATCGAGATATTCCTGAAATTCTTTCTCAAGATCGAATAAGAAGTATTCCTGTGCTTCGTCCCATGCTCTTGATACGAAGTAGGAAAAGACTTTCATATCGGCTATTGCTCCATTCTCACTTACTTCGATACTTGGATATAATTCTGAGCCTATATGTGGTGTTGATCCAAGTTCATATGCTACTTCAGGGTGCTGATGGGCTGCGTTGGCAAGTTTTTGTGCTTGATTATAGAGTTTGTCATATTTTCTACCTGCTTCAATAACCGGATTATCAGAAGAGTTCTCCTCCATAAAATTCTGTACTGAATTAAAAGTTATAACAAAAACGGGTGCGTTCTAAATCTCGGCTACTGCTTCTTCGAACTCATCGAGTCGGTTCTTGATTTCCTCGACTCCTCTCTGTAGTAGTTCTTCGTTGCTGTATCCTGATGTTGATTCGATCCTGAACTCGTATGTGTCGTCGCTTTTCTTTTCGTAACCGATTGTCCCTCCCTGATGTTTGGCGTGTTCCTCTCCTTTCCTGAGTTCTGCTTCTGCTTCTAGGTCAACTGCCTGATCTTCTTTCAGGTCGACGATTACAGCTTCTGGATTGACAGGTTCTGCCTCATCGTTGTCTGCCTGAAGGTCTTCTGCGAGAACTGTTCCAGGTCCTTCCTGCTTCAGAGCGATGTGAACTTTATCATCCTCGTCGACGTTCTCAGGGATTGTGAAAGGTACTTGACCGATCCTGTTTGCTAGAATTTCGTCGATAAGTGCGGAACCGTTTTTTCTGATTTCTAGTTCCTCGACTGAAAGTGTTGGGACTTTGATCATCATTGATCTTCTGAGCGAATTGGCTATCACTTCGTTTATACCTGAGATTTCTACTTTCAGAACATCTTCTGTTTCTTCTACTGTTTCAACTTCCATTTTTTGAAAAACCTCTGTTTATACTCTACGTCCTCTTTTACCGCCTTTTGCTCTACATCCATCGTGCGGTACAGGTGTGACGTCTTCAATGTTTCCGACTTCTAGGTCGGATCGGGAAATCGCTCTAATAGCTGGCTGTGCTCCCTTACCTGGCATCTTCTGTTTCTGTCCGCCAGGCGCTCTTACCTGTATGTCGACTTTCTCAATCCCTTTCTCCATTGCCTCGTCTACTGCTTGTTTAGCTGCTTTCATGGCCGGGAAAGGGCTTCCCTGTAGTCTTCCTTTGTCTGTCACCATTCCGGCTGAGATTCTTGAGATTGTCTCCGCCCCGGTTGCGTCTGTAATGTGTAGTATTGTGTTGTTGAAGCTTGAGTAAATATTAACTATCCCTTTCTTGGTCATTACCGAAGCACCTCTGCACTGTTAAGTTGGAAATCCCTGATTTTCATACTATTCTCCACCTTCTTCGTTATCCTCGTTTTCCGTGGTTTCTTCTTCAGATTCGTTTTCTTCAGCTTCATCTGTCTCATCTGGTTCATCTACTGTTTCTTCCTGTTCTTCAGTCTCTTCTGTTTCTTTATTTTCTTCTTGTTCTGGAAGTTCGACTTCCAGTTTTTTTTCTTCTTCCTTTGTGAGCAGGTATCCTGGGATGTTTACTCGTTTTCCATCGATTTCTGTATGTCCATGTGTTACGAGTTGTCTTGCCTCTTTGACGGTGTCAGAGTATCCTTTTCTGTTGACTGCTGTCTGCAGTCTTCGGTCCAGAATGTCTGTGGTATTCAGTGTTAGAATATTTTCAAGCTGTGCATCGTCCTTTACAAGCCCGAGTGACTGCGCCTTGTTGATCAGGTTCCTGTTCTGTTCTTCGTCTTCCTGTGCAACCAGTTTTCTTGCTTCTCTTCTCAGGTCTCTGAGCATGCTTTCTGCTTTGTATACTTCTTTCTTGTTCTTTAGGCCGTACTCCTCAACTAGCTGGTCTTCTCTTTGGATTCTTTCTTCGCTCCAGCCTTCGTTTGGCGTCTCGTATTGTTTCTTCAATTTTTTAACCATTATTCCTCACCTTCTTCGCTGCTTTCCTCTGCGGCTTCTTCCTGAAGTCTTGCTCGGGAGACCCCGATTTTGCTTCCTGTTCTGAATGAAGATTTTGTCTTCTGACCTCTTACAGGTAGGCCGATTTCGTGTCTCCATCCTTTGTAGGAATTAATTTCTTTCATCCTTCTGATATCGAACTCTTCTTTGAGTTCCAGATCGGATTCGATCAGATGATTATCATCGCCAGTATCTCTCTCCTTTCTCCTGTTTCTCACCCATGTCGGTAGATCAATCTGGTCAGGATTTTTGATTATTTCTTCGATCTCATCTATTTTGTCTTCTGAAAGATCTCCTAGTGTCTGATCTGCGTCTATATCAAGTTTTTGTGCGACGGCATTTGCATACATATCTCCTACGCCTTTAAGCCCTGTAAGCGCCTTGCTTACCGGTTTAGCTCCGTCCACACCTGTTCTTGCAATCCTTACAATTTGCTGTGTCTCGGCCATGATAACCTGTACCCTGAAAATCTCGGTTAATTTTTATAAAGGTAGACTAGGTGTCTATCCTGCTTATTTCTCGTCGGTCTTCTTGATCAGGTGCCATCCAAACTCTGTCTTTACAGGATCTGACACTTCTCCTATATCCATCTCAAATACTTTCTTCTCGAAAGGCTTCACCATGTCTCCCCGGCTGAAGAATCCCAGATCTCCACCGTTGTCGCCGGAAGGCCCTTCGGATTTCTCTTTTGCCAGCTGGGCGAAGTTCTTATCGCTTCTTTCCAGCTCAAGCTTAATCTGGTTTGCGTGTTCTTCGTTGTCAACGAGAATATGGGATGCACGTACTTCTGTCATAGGTTATAGTTCTCAGTTAATAATAAGAAAAGTAGATTTTAGCCCCCAGAGGATTCGAACCTCCGTCACCGGCTCCAAAGGCCGATATGAATTGTCCTCTCTAAATACCGGTCTTAGAGAGTTTGACCGCTACACCAGGGGGCTATATCTGTATAGAACAAAAGTTAGTTGAATTCTTAAAAAGAAAGATGGTTAGCCCCCGCAGGATTCGAACCTGCGTCGAGAGGGCCAGGGCCTCTCATGATTGGCCGTCGATCTCAATACCAGATGAGTGTCGTTGAGAAAACCATTAGCAGGTTTTCGACTTTGACCGCTACACCAGGGGGCTCTACAGTAATAGTAAAGGCAAAAAGTTAAGAGTGCGCCGGAGCTGGGATTTGAACCCAGGAGGGCGGTAATGCCCACCACCTGACTGAATTGAAAACCTAGATGGTTTTCTCAATCTGCTATCTCTCTTGGGAAAGCAGTATTCCAGGGTGGCACCTTTAGCCACTCAGTCACTCCGGCATAAGCCTAGAATTAGAAGCTGGTAGAAACTTTAAATTAGAACTGGGAGATTGAGGATTTACTGTTTCCATCTCTTGGGGTATGTCTCTGGTTTCATATGTACTGATTCTAGAGTGGCTGCTTTATCGTCTTTGTCAAACATCTGCTCTGATGTCATCTCTGCGGTTCCGAGCGCTATTAGCTCGCCTTTCAGCGTGGTGATTGCTACTCTCTCCCCTTCCGTTATGCCGTCTTGGAGTTTAGATATTCCTTGTGTTCCTAGGTCGGCGCCGTTTGCCACAGCGTTTACAGCGGAATCCTTGATGGCTATTTTTCTCAAGTGGCTGACTGCTTTCTCAATCGGGTAGAGAACTTTACGTAGTTCTTCTTCGTCACCTTCATTGTAGTAATGATAGGCATCGACTATCTCCTGTAAAGTGTTTGTCTCCATTTCTGAGATACCTGCCTGCTGTGTTCTTCTGAGTTCCTCCATTTCTGCTTCGGTGTTAAGTTTCTCCCCTAGCTGGTCGATTAATACCCGGACATAGAATCCTGATTCACATTTAACTCCTCCTAAAATCCTCTTTACTGCGCTTTTCTCAGGGGGTACCTGCTTGTTGACTCCCTTGAAACTGTTAAGTACTTCTCTTATCTCAGCCTTCTTTTTCCCTTCTCCTAGGTTGGCCTCGAAGATATACTCCTTATCGGCTTTGCTCATGGCTTTGCTGCCTCTTGTTCCTTTGTTGAGGCCTACTGGTAGGATCCCTGTTGCATTTGGATCTAAGGTGCCGAAATGACCGGTTTTCTTTACATCAAGTTCTTTCTTTATCCATGTAGAGACTTGATTGCTCTGTGGGCCGAAAGGTTTGTCCACGAGCATGATACCTTTCTCCATGAGTTCTTCTATGCTTCTTTCCTCAGGTATACTCCCGAACTCTGGGTCGGTCTCTGCTTCTTCTTTTGTGTACCATTTGGCTGACTTCATATGTTAGAGAATGTACTGAATTCTTTTTAATTGACGAGAATAGTTTTTCGTGTTTACTGTACGCCAAGCATTTTTCTGAACAGGAAGGTCAGTGGCATTGCTATCAGGATATAGAATCCCAGCCAGTTCAGCGCTGTTCCTACAAGCGGTGCTGAGAATGGAAGCGGTATAAATACTGCGTTTATCTTTGCGGTTATCCCGTCACTCCCTATTAGGCCGAGGTAACCTCCTCCACCTTTTCCAAATTTCTGGAATTTCCAAGATATTCCCTGTTGATTGAACTGTTCCCCCTGGTTTATTTCTTCCCCGTTGATCTGGAGCACAGGTTCTGTCTCGTTGATTACAGTTATTCTGTTGGTTTCTCCAGCGTAGCTGAAGTTCCCTGTGTAGGTAGTATTGTTTACCTGTTTAAGATCTACTGAGGGTGCGAATGTTGCTCCAAGCCACGGGAAGATTAGTCCGACGAACACCATCGTGGCGATCATCGGTTTGAAGTTGAGCATCATCATTTTCTGGTTGAGTTCCATGGTCTTTTGCATGTGATCCGATGCTTTATCGGTCTCATCGTTCTTCCGAGCCTCCTTCATTTTTTCCTGTGTGTTGCTGATTTTTTCCTTCAGATTCTTGTTTTTCTCAATATCAAGCAGGAACCAGTATATTACGGAGAAGACACCTGCTAGTGCTACCGAGAAAAATGCTAATGCAAGATATGGCCCCAGTGAAAGTACTGGCTGGAATACTGTGTTGTAGAAACCGAATAGCCCGGTAAGTAGTCCCTGTATTGATACCATGCTGTGAAAATATCTTAGGTAGTGAAGCCTTTTAAACCAAGGCTTTGCCCGGTGTTGAATGATGAAATAACTAAGTCGTTTACTGCATGAAGTCCTTCATGGCCGGATGGAGTTCCTCCATGTGTTTCTGCGCTAGCTGCTCGTACAGCCTGTACAGGATCATGACTGTCAGCAGGATTCCGGTTCCTCCTCCCGCTGCCCGTGTCATGTTTGCGAGTCCTGCGAGAAGACCTACTGCAAGCCCTGATAGTATTGTTAGTCCTGGGATATAACGGTTGAGCACTTTCTTGATTACTCTCTTATCTTTCCTGAATCCCGGCACTTTCATACCGGTTTGCTGGATTTGTTCTGCGACTGAGTCTGCGTCCTGTCCTGATGTTTTGACCCAGAAGATTGAGAATAGCATTGAACCGAATGTGTAGACGGATAGATAGAACAGTACATGGAACAGGCTTCCTGTCTGCGTACTGAGCATCGGGAAGCTGATCCCTGCGATTGTGGCTTCTGTAAGAACATTTATGCTGGAGAGCCCTCCTGAGATGAGACTGGTCGCGAACTGAGTTGGGGCTGTAAGTAATCCGATTAGTCCCGAAGATGCCTGACCCTGCGAGTTAACACATCCAAGGATGCTGCAACCATCAGCCCCGGCTAGCGTGGTTCCCAGAATCTGGAAGTTGGAGACAAGTGCTGCGATCAGGATTACAGGCATGTTTGATGTATAGATGAATTTGAGAGGCCATTTCTGGCCGAATCCTCTGACATTTCCGAATGTCAGCGGTATCTCGACTTTCATGATCTGCATATATACTACTGCTGAGAATACTGCTATTGTAGATATTATCGGTATGAGAGATGTGAATTCGAGGGTGGTGGCAAACCGGAATACGGCTCCTACCGGATTTCCGTCGACCATCCAGTAAAGTGTTCCTGATGTGGTGAGGGGGGATATTATTGCTACGTATACCTGTTTTGATACTCCGGCTGCGATGAATAATCCTACTCCTGATCCGAAGCCCCATTTCTGGACTAGGTCGTCCATCATGATGATGAGCCATCCTCCAAGAGAGATTTGTCCTGCAAGTAGTAGGATCAGCGCAGGGTCTCCTGTAACATTCCCGAATGTCCCTGATAGGACATATCCAAAGGCCTGAACAATGGTTAATGCGTAGGCAAGTAGTTTCTGTGTTGCCTGAAATTTCTGCTGTCCTTTCTCGGTGTTAGTGTCCCATGGAAGAAGTTCGGATCCTACCATCATCTGGAGTACAATGGAGGCTGTTACGATAGGTCCAATACCTAGAGTAATTATTGATCCGATCTGTGCTCCAAGCAGTGTCTGGAATGTCTGAAGACTGTTGAGTGCCTGTTCAACTGCTGCAGAGTTTGCTCCGTATATGTCAATAGAACCTAGGACGAAGTACAGTACAAGTACAATTCCTGTCCATGTCAGCATCTGTTTCAGGGTCTGTTCCTTGTCTGGTTCTTCTACGCTTGGAAGATATCCTGCTGCCTGAAGTATTGCTGACATTTAGTTTTTGACACCTTTATGAATTATTATCCCGGGGGCGTTATTAACTATGTTTACTCTTCTTCTCCGACTTTAACTGCTTTAGCTCCTGCCTCTTCAATCTTGTTTTCAGCTGTTGAGGAGAACTTTTCTGCGTGAATCTCTATTTCCTTTGTAAGTTGCCCGGATCCGAGAATCTTCTTGTATCCTGCTTCTTCAGCATCAAATACATATCCGTTGTCTGTCTCCTCTGCTACTCCTGCTTCGACAAAGCTTTCAATTCTCTGGTCGATATCTCTAAGGTTGATCCCGGTCTGGTCTTCGGCATCTTTGAATCCTTCTCCTTTCTCTCCAAGTTTGTGGAGTCCGTCTTCTGTCATTTTTTCGTGTTTCGCCTTCTTTCCTCTTCCGGCGTTTCCTCTTCCACCTCTGCTTCCTGCTCCCCGGTTTTTCTTGCTTGAGCCATGTCCGTGGCTTCCGGATTTGTTCTTCTTTGATCTTCTCTTTGTCATTGTTTTTTGCCTCAAACCATTTTCTGGATTAGTTCGTCCAGATTATCTCTTTTTCCAAGGCTTCCACCTTGCCCAACCTGTTTTTTTGTGTCTCTGAATCCTCCTGTTGGAGGAGTAAGTTTTACAGTGTCTCCGCTTTCAATTTCTGAGCCTTTTCTTTCTTCAAGTTTTTCCAGTGTTTCCTTACTGATTTCTCCGTATGTTATGTAGTCTTTGGCGGTTTCCAGCATTCCTCTTATTGAATCGTTATCTTCGAATACAACGCACTGGTTTCTTTTCTCAAGGTTGAGGTCTTTAAGTGTTCTTTTTGCTTTGTGTCTTGCGTCGATACTTCCTCTAACCTTTACTGTTGCTATCATGTTGTTCACTCCTGTTTGTATTCTTCTACTTTTTTGAGGGCGTTGAAGGCTGCTTTCATCAGGTTTTCCCGGGTTCTTGTAGTTCCTCTTGCGTTTACCCATACGTCTGTGTATCCTGCGAGTTCAAACATTTTCTTCAGTTCGTCTGAGCATGCAAGCCCGATTCCCTTCGGTGCTGGTTTTACTGTAACTGTCACTGACCCCGAGTTTCCTTCTACTTCGAACGGCACTGTATGTTCTGTTCCACATGCGCATTCCCAGGAACCGCATCCCTGTGTTATCTGAATGAGGCTGAGCTTGGCTTTCCGGTTTGCGTCTTCGATTGCTGCCCGGGTGTCGTTCGCTGTTCCTTCTCCAAGCCCGATTACATTTCTTTTGTCTCCCAGTACTGACATCGCTTTTGTTGAGTATCTTTCACCTGATTTGTGCATTCGGGCGGTTCTCTTAGATACTGTTCTTCTTTTTCCGCCTCCTTTTCCGGGTGTTCCCCCGATCAGTATTACTTCTTCTTCAAGGTCTGTGAGTTGGTCGGCGATCTCTCCTTCCATTATTTTGTAGTCTGATTCAAGTGCTTCCACTATGTCTGTTACTTGGCCATTTGCTACTTTTTTCCCGAGTTTTGTCTTCGGTTTCCAGATCTCCTCTTCCTCCATTTCTTGATCAGCCATTATTCCAGTTCACCTTCGATATTTTTCTTTACGGTTTCAAAGTTTTCAGGTACATTATTGCCTGTCATTTCCTTGATGTGTTCGCCTCTGATTCTTGATTTTTCAGGTATTACCTCTTCTCCTGCAGGGATTTCTATCCCGGCGTCTTTAAGTCCTTGTAGAGCTGCGAACATTTTTCCACCTTTTTTGGTTTCTTTGATTCCCAGGTCGAGTACTGCTTCATCTACATCTGCTTTCATCCCCGCCAGATAACCTGTCAGGTATGTTGCTGGAAGGTTTCCGGTGTGGTACTCCCATCCGTGGTCTTCCAGTTCTTTGCTGACTGTCTGTGCAGTGTTCTTGTCTCCATCTCTGTTGTAGTGGGCGATGTGTACTCTAGTATGGTTGTTTGAGAGTCTTACTACTGCTCTTGGTTTACCTGATTTCAGCAGGTTTCTTCTCTGCTTGTAGTCGGTTTTCTGTTCTCTTCTCCTTCTGAATGGTACTTCGTAGTTAGTGTTATCTGCCATTATTGATCACTCTAGCTTGTTCTCCACGTGGTCTTCTAGGTGTTTTGTGTCTCTGAAGAATCCTCCTTTTGCTCTGTCGTAGAGGTTCCAGTATGTATCGTTATCAATTTCTCCTTCTTCCTTCATCTCTTTGAGTCTTTTTCTGATTGCTCTGATTCTTTCCATCCATTTTTCCTTCGATCCTTTTCTTGCTGTCTTTTTTCCTTTCCTGTTTCCGTGACCTTTTCTTCTTCCTTTCTTCTTCTGTTTCTTGATCTCTTTGCTTCTGGCCTTGGAGGTTCCCTTAACATCTTTTTTCTCGATTACGCCTGACTCAACCAGGTTTCTGATGTCCTGTCGTGTGATGGCTTCCTCAACTTTCTCTTGTTCTCCAGGATCAATTCTGACTCTGGTCTCTCCTACATCCATTACTTCTGCTGCCATCCTCTTCTGTGATTTAAGATCTGTCATTCTTCCTCACCTTCTTTTTCTCCGTTCAGTACTTTGATATCTTCTTCATCAGCTTTTTCAATTATCTTTGCTCTTTTTCTTTCGCCTACCGTTGATCCGATTCTTGCTGCTTCTATCTCCGGGTCAATATCTTCTAGGTCGCCTGTATTGTGGATCATTACTTCTTCGTATCCTGATGGGTGTAGTCCTCTTACTTCTGTATCTGTACGGTATCCTGCTTTTGGTTTTGCAGGTGCGCCGTTTACCTCAAGTCTTATTCTGGAATGCCCTCCTTTCGGTCTTCTCCATGATTCAGGTGTCTGAGGCTTTTTGTGACTGTTTTCTCTCTTGAATTTCTTCTTTTTCTTGCTCATTTATTCTTCACCTCTGCTTGTAATGTAGACCCCGTCTTGGAATGTTCTGGGATCCCTGTTTCCTTTCTTGCATGCCTGTTCGATTTTTCCGGCGGTCTGGCTTACTGCATCCTTATCTGGGCCTCTTATTGTGAGGTCCTCGCCGTCGATTTCAACCGTTACTCCATCTTCAACACTGATTTCTCGTGGGTTTCTCTCTCCCATGAAGTTCTCAATAAGTACTTTGTTTGATTGCTGTTTGATTGTCATTGGGAAGTGGGCGTATACGCCTTTCATCTTGTAGATGTGTTCGTTTTGGAGCCCTTCAATCATGTTTTCTGTGTGGCTTCTGAATGTGCTTACAATACTCTGGATATCTTTTCTTGTTTCTTCGGTGGAGAACTCTATCTCGTTTCCATCGATTTCGACTTCTACCAGTGCGTGCTGCATTTTCTTCTCTACTTTTTCATCGTCTTCTTCAACTGTAAGTACTCCATCTGTATATTCTGCTTCGAAGTTCTCTGGTAGCTCTACTGTCTCTTCCATGGTCATCATCTAGTAGACGTATCCTAGGAGTTTTCCTCCCACGTTTTCTTCTACTGCTTCATCGTGGGTGAGTACTCCTTCTGGTGTTGTTACAATGATTTTTCCGAATCCTTGAGCGGGCAGGTATCTTTTAGCCCATTTTGTGTATTCGTCACTTCCTACGTAGAAGTTTGGTTTGATCGGTTCGCATTTGTTTACTGCTGACTCTACTTCTACCTTGAACTTTCCTCCTTTTCCATCTTCGATCAGTTCGAAGACTCCGATGTATTCTTCTTCCTGCAGTTTCAGCAGCACGTTCTTGATCAGGTTGCTTGTAGGACTTACTTTAGCGTGTGTCTTGTCCTGTCTTGCTGCGTTGTTTATTGAGCTTAGTGCATCGCTGAGTGTATCATGTTGCATTACTCGAAAACACCTCGGTGTTTTCTGTGAATCTTAAATCTACGATTTTATTCATTGTATCACCTATTTGAGCTGTTCGAATCCGATTTCTTCTGCGATTTCTCGGAAGCATTGTCTGCAGTAGTTGAGTCCGTACTGGCTGATTACTCCTCTACCTGTTCTTCCGCATCTTCTGCATTCTTTTTTGGCTTTTCCGTAATCTCTTTCCTTTGGAGAGTTGTTTTTCTCGAATTTCTCTTTCTTTCCTTTCTTGTGCTTTATCTGTTCAAGTACTCCTTCGTAACTCATTATTCGCTCACCTCAATTTCGAACCGGTCTTCGATGAACTCGATTGCTTCGTCGTCGGATACTTTGTGTTCTTTCCCGATTTCATTTGGCTTGTGGTCTCTTTTCTTTACACGGTATCCTGGTCTTTCCAGTTTTACTGCGACTTCGAATCCCATCATGCCGATGTCGGAGTCGTATTCTACGCCCGGTACATCTATGTACTCCGAGATTCCGAATCCGAAGTTTCCGTTTCCGTCGAATGATGATTTGTTGATTCCTTCTGCTGCAGGCAGTACTTTTTCCAAGAACTCTTCTGCCTCTTCATCCCTAAGTGTTACCATTGCTCCGATTTCAAGCCCGGATCGCACCCCAAATTTTTTGGATCCTTCTTTCGATTCGGTTTTGACTGCTTGCTTTCCTGTTACTTTTTCCAGCAAGTCTTTGGCCTTCTCTACATCGTCGCTTACCTGTCCAATTCCAATATTTACTGTTACCTGACTGACCTGTATCTTCTTCATTTTGTGTTCTGCCATTCAAAAATCACTCCTCTACCTTGATGTCTTCAACTGCTACAAGGTTTTCAAGATCTGTCTCGAACTCTCTATCGTTTTTGATTATTGCCGTATTCTGCATTCCTTCTGTTCTCATCTCCTTGACTTCTGCTACATCTCCTGCGTGTTTTCCTTGGACTACTAGTGTTTCTGCTCCTTCTTCGAGTTCTATTTCGGTTACTCCGGAGTTGAATATCAGTGTGTTTCCTGTCGAGTATTCGTCTTTTGTGGAGTAGTTCTCTCCGTTATGGAGTCTGTAGATGAACCGGTCTCCCTTAACATCTTTGTTTTCTATCTTTGCTGCAACCTTTGAGTCTTCGACCGGGATAAATTTGAGGTATTTTCCGTCTCTTACTGCTCTGTAGGTTTCTTCTGTTTCCGGGATTTCAACTATGTCGAGAATCCCTATTCCTTCCTTGACGTCTCTGATTGTGTCGCCGTTTCTCTTGAGATCGCCGTTTTTAACTATTTCTTTTGCTTCTTTCTCGTTATCTGCATACTCCAGTATGTCTCTGAGCAGTACTACTACAGGGATTGCGTCTTCTTTACTTCTTGATCCTTTGATGGTTGAGACATAGGTGTTGTCCTTTCTCCTGATTGAGTAATGTTTTGGTGCCGGAATTCTTTTCTGGTGTGTCATGAATTTGTCACTCCTTTTGGTTCTCTAGGTATTCTTTGAGGGTTTTCCTGTCTTTGTTGTCTTTTTCTGCTTCGATAAGTGCGTCGAAGTCAGGGTTCTCTATTTCTTTGATCTTGTCCTTTGAGTCGCTGATTGTTCCTGATACAACTTCATCATAATCAACTTCTGCAGTTGTTTCTTCGTCTTCTTCTGCTTCTTCTTTCTCTTCCTGTTCTTCCACTGCTTCCTCTATCTTTTCTTCAGTTTCTTCGTCTTCGAACTGTTCGTGTGCTCCTGATTCTCCGGACTGCATTTGCTGCATCATTTCCTGCTCCTCATCTTCTTCAAGTGCTTCTTCCAGTTCTTCTTCGTCTACCTGGATTGATTCGTAGTCGTCGACCTCAAACTTCTCCAGTCTGTCAGGATCTTCTACATTCAGTGCCACTATCTGAAGATTGGAGGGCCTGAGCGCTTTCTGCTGAAGTGAGCCATCGTTCCTTTCATTATCGATTCCGTCGATGTAGACTACTGTGTTTTCTCTATCGATACTATTGATTATACCTTCTGCGCCAGCTTCATCTCCTCTCATTACTTTCGCTCTGTCGCCGGTTCTTACCTTGACTGTCCGGGTTCCAAGTTCATCTCTGAGTTCCTGAGAAGCGTTGGCTGAAACCAGTTTATCTTTTACGTGTAGAGGTGCGTTATCTCTGTATTTTCTCTGTTTGGAGGGGTTCTTGCTTGATTTCCATTCTTTGCTCCAGTTCTCTGTTTTCTGTGTCATTATTTTTTCCTCAGACTACCTGTGATGCGATTTTCCCGATTGGAGTGTATCTTTCAACTACTTCCTTTGCGATCGGTCCTCTTGTTACGGATCCTTTTGGAAGCCCTGTCTCCTCTACGAGTACTGCTGCGTTGTCTTCGAACTTGACCCTGAGTCCGTTTGGCCTCTGAAATTCTTTTCTCTGTCTTACAACAACTGCATCGAAGACCTGATTTTTGACTTCTTGGTCTCCTTTCAGAATTTTGACCATAACAACATCGCCGATTCCTGCTGAGTCTCTTCTACTTCTTCTTCCCTGTCGTGTTTTGACTCCGATTATCTCCAGTTTCTTAGCTCCCGAGTTGTCTGCGCATGTAAGTTCTGCTCCGATGTCCAGGGTTTTTGTGATATTGGATCCGATCGGTTTCATTTCAGAACCTGCCTCGCGTGTTCTTAGTAGAAAATCTTCGGTTTTCGGTCATTTGAAATCACTCTTCGATTATTTCGGTTATGACTGTGCTTTTGGTTTTTGAGATAGGCTTTGTCTCTTCAATTCTTACCTTGTCACCTTCTTCTACTTCAAGGTCTTCAGGTACGTGAGAAGTGATCTTGGTGTTACGTCTCTCGTATCTCTCATATTTTGGAACTTTCTGGCTGTGTTCCCATCTCACTGTTGCTGATTTCTCCATCTTTGTAGATTCTACTGTTCCTGTGAATGAGCTTCCTCTAGTAGGAAACTCTATACTCGTTGATTTTTGTGTTTCTTGCTGTGCCAAGATCTGTTCACCTGTGAATGATGAAAGTGGATGTAATTCTTTTAAACCAAGTGACTCCAGACATAGACCTGAGAAGCGCTACTCTATGAAAAGCGGGTTTTCCAGGCCGTCCAGAGTATCGGTTGATTCACCTAGATCCCATACAAAAGGATCAAGTGATCTATCCGACTCCAAACGGGTCAAACTGTGTAACTCAAAATAGAATACAAGTTTTAAAAAGGGGTTTGGGTTTTGGTCTACATAGCTTCATTTACCGAGTAACTTCCGATCTGTCTGGTCTTCGGCTCTCCCATCTATTAGTTTTCCGTCCAGTTTTATCTGTTCATTATCTTTCTTCGACTGGTTTTGTCTCGTCGGTTATTTGCCCTGAAATTCCTAACTAGCTTTTATCCTCAATTAATTACCTCTACTTTTAGTCCAGTTAATTTGTGTCTCGGAGGCTCAGGTGTGATTGTTATTTCCATTCGTTTTCCAGTATTCCATATATGTTGACATCTTGGAACTCTCCATCTACATAGGTGTGTTCTCTGAACTTGCCCTCTTTCTGGAAACCTAGTTTCTCCCTGATTCTGTTGGAACCTTTATTGTCCTTGTAGGCTCGAGCCATCATTCTATGGTAGTTGAGTTCATTGAATCCGTATCCTGTAATGAGTTTGGCTACTTCTGTTCCATAACTTTTCCGTGGTGATTGGTTTCTATCCATATTCCTATCTTTGCTACTCTTATCTCGTCTTCTACTTCTTCCAAAGATACTATTCCTATTATTTTTTCTTCTATACAGATAGCAAGGTGAATGTCTTTCTGATTACTGATTATGTCTTGAAAGAATTCTTTTTCCTGTTCTAGATTGACGGGTTTTCTAGCCGTGAGAAACTCTCGTATTTCAGGGTTGTTGATCCCGTCTCTTAGAAACTCTATATCTTCTTCCTCGATTGTTCGAAGATTGACCTTTTCTCCTTCCAGAAATACTGCTCCGGGCATATATAGAGCTGGAAAATTAAATAGTAAAAATATATTGGGAGAGGTCTTCTAGTTCTGGACTTCTATCTGGTTTCGTGAGAAGCCTTCTTCTTCCAGAACATCTGTGATTCGGTGGGTGTGGTCGCCTTGAAGCTGGATCTGACCATTTTTGGCTGTTCCACCGCATGCTAGTTTTGTCTTCAGCGTAGAACTGAGTTCGTCGAGATCCACATCGTCGGATAGACCTTCGATGACGGTCATCTCTTTTCCGAAGCTTCTGGTATCGATTTTAACAGTTATCTTTTGTTCGTCCCGCGCTATATCGTCACATACGCACAGGTCTTTAGGCATTCCGCATTTAGAACAATTTTCAGACATTTTAGTATACTTTTAATCCTCGTTTCGAACAGTTTTGATACGTGCAATGGTTTTCTTGATCTCGCCTATTCTTCCCGGGTTATCTGCGAATCCACCGGTTTCGATCTGTCCTCTCTCCTCTACGATTTCTTTCTTGAAATCTGCAAGTTTCTCGTCGAGTTCTCTCTTGTCCATGTTTCTTATCTCATCTGCTGTTAGGATAGCCACTGTTTAATCACCTTTTCTTCGAGTTTTTATTCTTTCTTATTCTCAAGCCATTGTTTGAAGGTTTTTCTATCTTTGTTGTCTTTCTCTGTTTCAAGTGCTGCTTCGTAGTCCGGATCGTCAAGATTGTCTAGTGCATCTTTTGCATCGCTGATGGTTCCTGAGACGATATCCTCGTAGTCTGTTTCTTCCTCGGAATCTTCTGTGGCTGCTTTGTTTTGTTCCTTAGTTTCTTCTGTATCCGGTTCCGGTGTCTCTTCATCTGCATCGGGTTCTCCCTTGGATGTTTCTTCAGGCTCTTTCTCTTCTACTTCTTCAGTTTCGTCTTCTGATTCTATTTCCGCTACCTCTCCGCTTTCGAACACATCTCTTACTTCTTCCTTAGAGACATCTGCTGGCTGTACCTCTTCAAGTTCTTCGACCGCTCTCTCTATTTCGGATGCGGTCATGTTCTCCGCTTCATCTATGATCTTTGCGATGATCTCCGGTTTTTCTGCTTCATCCGGTGCTTCAACTGTTTCATGGATCAGTTCTTTCTCCACGTCCACGTCTCTATGCATGAACTCTGGGATTTCCTTCATCAGTCGTACTTTTACGCCGATTGCTCCCGGCTTGGTTCTCGCAAGTTTGTATCCTGTATCAACGTTTTCCTGTGATGTGTTCCCACATCTTTTAACGTACCCGAATGAGAATTTCTCTGTTCGTCCTCTGTTTCCTGATAGTTTTCCTGATACCTCGATTTCTGCTCCTAGTACTCCTGATTCTTTTACTCTTCTCAAGTATGTGTATCCTACTCTTTTTGCCTGTCCGCCTTTTTCCAGCCAGTCTGCCATTGACTGTGCGACGATTTGTGCGTCTGCGTCAGGGTTTTCTATTTCGTTTACCTCAATCTGAGGATTCTCGAAATCAAATACTCTTTCTGTTTTCTTTGTAAGTTCTTTGATTCTGCTTCCGCCTCTTCCGATTACAAGTCCCGGTTTCTGTGCGTGGATGACTATCTTGGTCGAGGTCGGTGTTCTCACGATGTCTGCGTGTGAGTACCCTGCGCCTTCAAGTTCGTCCTGAAGGTATTCGTGCAGTTTTACCTTTCTTGCACCTTTTTCGATAAACTCTTTTTTCTGCACTCAAAAATCACCCTCGTGATTTTCTGCGTGTGCTGAAATTCTTTGAATTTCGCTCATATTATCTTTTACCTCTTATTTCTGTTCTACAACTAGTTTTACGTGTGAGCTTTTGATTTCACGGCCTCTATGTCTTTTCGGTGTTCTAATGCTTGGTCCCTGGTTAGTTACCACGTTCTCAATCTTGAGAGCGTTCCTATTGAGACCTTCGTTCTCTGCATTGCTTTCTGCCTGTTCAACCAGTTCAAGCATTTTTTCGGATGCCTTTACAGGGTATTTTCCTGGTCCGCCGCTTGACTTGTGGCCAGCTCCGGAGTCGAACTTTGTCATCGGCACAGGTAGTTTTTTTTCGATTACTCTTTCCAGCTTGTTCTTTGCTTTCTCTACTTCATCTCCTTTTATGAAGCGCCCGATTTCTGTGGAATCCTTCCAGGATACCCGGAGGTTTTTGCCGACCGCTTTGGCTTGATGTGGTTCTGTCTGCAATGCCATCTATATTGCCTCTATTTGAGCGGTACGTGCTGGGAAGATCTTGTAGCTCCCAGTCCTGGTGCGCTGTGTGATACTTCTTTCCGGGTTTTCGAGAACTCGCCTAAGTAGTGTCCGAGCATTTCTTCGTCGATCTCTACTTCGATGAATCTCTGTCCGTTATATACTTCAACAGTGTTTCCAACCATTTTCGGTACCACGATCATGTCTCTTTCATGTGTCTTTACTCTGTCTTTTTCTTCAAGATCTTTGAGCATCTTTTTCTCGTTGTCTCTTAATCCTCTCTGAATTTTTCTTCTTCCTCTTGCGTCAAGCAGTTCCGAAAACTGGTTCAGATTCATCTGCTTGAGTTCATCCATCGTTTTTCCTCTGAATGTGAATTCTTCATCTGACATTATAGTTTCACCTCGAATGGATGATCTGTGGTTGCTGCTATCATTGCATCTCCCCATGGTATTCCTTCATCTTTTTCTTCTATTACGGATTCATGATAGCTGATTATATCATCAAATTGCTGGTATATGACTGTGAGTGCATCCTCTTCTAGACTTTCTCTCTCTTTACCTATTTCGTTTATGATATAGTCTGTTGCGTTTTCCAGAACTGCTCTTCTCTTCCTCTGATATTCTTGACTTTCTGACTCTATATTTCCTAGAGCAGCATCGTAGAAATCATCGTTTGCTGCTTCCAGTTTTATTTCGTTCATGTATTTAACCTCTAGTCGTTCTTCTTTTTACCGGAGCGTTTGGCCCCTATGTTTCCGACTTTGCTTCCGGGTGAAGCATGTTCGGAAACTGTCTTTGGCTGTCCAGGTTTTGCTGATCCACCGAATGGATGGTCTACTGCGTTCATTGATACTGCGGAAACTGTTGGGTAAGGTTTTCCTTTTGCCTTCATAGCGTGGTGCTTGTTTCCTGCCTTGACGAATGGTTTCTCCTTTCTTCCGCCTGCTGCTACTTTACCGATTGTAGCTCGGCATTTAGTACTTAGTTTTTTGAAGTCCTTGCTTGGAAGCCGGATTCTTACTCCGTCCTGTTCGTGCGTTACAACGAATGCGTATGTTCCGGAGCTTCTGACAAGTTTTCCGCCGTCGTTCGGCTGTAGTTCAATATTGTAGATTGGGACTCCTTCCGGGATTTCTCCTAGAGGCATTGTGTTTCCTTCTTTGATCTCTGCTGATACGCCTATCTCTATTTCCTGTCCGACTTCAATGTTTTCCGGTGCGAGAATATTTCTTTTCTCTCCGTCCTCGAACTCTATTACTGCTACAGGAGCTGTTCTTAAAGAGTTGTGCTGTAGATCTACGACTGTTCCTGTTGTTTCTGCGTTCTTGTTTTCTACATCTCCACTTCCGTGATGTGAGTTTGCACGGTAGTTAGGAGATCCTTTCCCTCTTCTCTGTTGTCGTAGTGGCGATCCCATTATAAGTTCACCTCTTCTAAGTGTGTTCTAAGTTCTTCATAGTCGCCTTCTCTAGCTAGTTCATCTGTTTCCGGCACTTCAGTATTATCCTGTAACCCGGGATTGGCGAAGTTCCAAACCGTATTATTGAGTACTTTTACTGCTCTTTCAAAGTTGAAAGATCCGCCTTCTTGATGGTCTATATCTTCTTCTCCGGTAGGGTATTCCTCTTCTAGAGAGTCTACTAAGTCGTATACTCCTTCGAACTGGGGTATATCGTAGTTGTCCTCTGTGATCGATTCTATATATTCGTCAGCTGTGAGTTGTGTAACACTCATTTACATCATCCCCATTTTGGTGGCAACATCCATTGCATCGTCGGAATCTGAAAGGCTGACGAACGCTTTTTTCTTTGCCTGTGGAGTGATATTCGTGTTTACTTTTTTAACCGTGACATCAAACAGCGTTTCGACTGCGTCTCCGATCTGGTTCTTATCCGCTTCTAGATCGACTATTAGAACAAGCTTGTTCTCTCTGTCAACCTGATCCATTGCTTTCTCTGTCATGTGAGGGTTTTCTATTACATCCCAAGCCTTGTCTGTTTCCATTATTCTACATCACCGTGTGTTGTGGTCTGAGAAGATTTCATGTTTTTTGATCACCTGTAGAGTTCTTCGTCTTTTAGTTTTTCTACTGCTTTTTCGCTCCAGACCACAAGTCGTCCGGGTTCAGAGCCTGGTGCAAGTTTCTCGGCGTTAAGATGATCGACTAGCGAGACATCGACTCCTGCCAGATTGTTTGCTGCCTGTGCTACCCCTTCATCTTCTGCGATCACTACTAGTGGACCGGTTTTTCTCCTATACTTTCTTCCTCTGTTCTTTCCTTTTCCAGCTCTGATTTTCTTTTCACTGCATCTCTCCAGTTCTTCTTCAAGTCCTAGGTCTTCTAGTACTTCTTTGAGTTCCTGAGTCTTCTCGACTGTTTCAAGTCCGTCTTCAATTACCGGTACTTCGCCGTCATAGGCATGTTTTTCTGAGACCAGTTCTTGGTCTGCTGTTGCTGTGATAGCTGATCTGATTGCCTTTCTTCTTTCCTTGTCGTTGATTTCTTCGTCAAACTCTTTCTCCGGTTTCGGTCCGTGAGCTCTTCTTCCACCTTTCGTGTTAGGGGATTCGGCTCCTCTTCCGAAAATCTGGCTTCCTCTTCTTAACATTATTTTTCTAGGTGTTCTGGACTGACCTCTTCCTTTCTGCCCTCTGTAGGCGTTGTTCCTCTTCTTCCAGTATGTTACATGCTTGTTACCTGCCTCTGGATCTGATCCGTACGGCTGTCTCTTCTTGGATTTGATTGATAGGAACGCTCTCTTGATGATGTCCGGTCTTACTCTTTCCTCGAACTGTGTTGGTAGGTCTGCCATTTTGATCGCCTCTATTTGTTGATATGTGTTATTTCTGGTTCGCCCGGGTTTTCGTCGTTTCTAATTGCAGTTCTCAGTCTTACCAGTCTCTTTGTTGCGCCTGGTACTGATCCTTTGATCAGGATGTAGTTGGATTCTACTTCTCCGTAGTTCTTGAATCCTCCATCTCTCTGTACTTCCTCTGCGTTTCCTGTGTCGAGGATTCTCTTGTTCAGTTCTGTCCTGTTGTTATATCCCTGCTGTCCTGGTAGAGGTACTCTCCAGGAAAGTGTGTCAGGGTGCCATGGTCCGACGTTTCCAGCCTTTCTTCTCTTTTTCTGTGTCTTGTGGCCGAGCTTCTTGATTCCGTATCTTTTTACCGGTCCTTCGGTTCCCTTTCCTTTTGTGACTGCCACTGCATCAGAGAAGTCTCCTTCGTCGAATACTTCTGAGAACTCGATTTCTTTTCCGATCATTTCTTCTGCGTATTCGGTTTTTTCTTCTACACTGCCTCCAATTCCCAGCTCGAAGTTCGCCGGTTTTTCCTTTGAAATTCCTGTCCGGGTTGGCTGTGTGTGAACGAGAAGTCTGACATCCGTGATATCGTCTCTTTCTTTCACCTTTTCCAAGTTGTCAAGGTTTCCGTCTTTAGGTAAGTCTACTGCGTCCTGGAGTTCTTTAGATGGTGACTCTGTCCATGCCTCTGTGAAGACCTGTTTTCCTGTGTTAGGATTTTCTGTGTAGAAACGTGCTCCATAAACTCTGAGTGGTGGTGCTTCAAGTACTGTTACTGCTTCCGCTACTTCTTGACCCTTGGTCGCTCCTTCCTGATCGTCGATCATCATGACCCTGGTCATTCCTACTTTGTAGCCTGCGAAGCCTAACGGTTTTTGCTCATCGGTTTCCTTCCAGTTATCAATATCTGGATAGATTCTATCCGCTCTTACCTTTGGCTTGTAGCTCAGTGATCCGCTTCTTGGTACGTTTATATCCGACATTCTCGTATCAACACCCTGTTTCAGAGCCCTCTCAAGAGGGTTGACTCCCTTAGAAAAATACTTCCTAGAGAGTAAGAACAAAATCTCAACTAATTTTTATAAAGGGGTTGACCTGGTTTCCAGTTTTTTCTTCAGGGTATGAATAAACCGGTAAAAGAATTCGTTCATGAGATTCTACTGTGAAAACTTGTTCTTGCCTGAATTTTTCTATCATACTCTCCTTTAGTTTCCTCTGCGTCAGACGATTTCTTGATAATTAATCTCTGAATACCTCCTTCTTGCTTACAGAGTTCTCGCTGGATGTAGCTGTCGATTACATCTTCGTCATCCATAAGGAGGGGTAATATAGGAGAATTATAGGCTTAGTTTTCTTCCTCTTGGTTTAGGTGGTGTTCTACTAGTTTGTCGAAGTTTTTCTGGATGCCTTCATACACTGCGTCATTGAGGAAAATCGGTACTGTTCCAAGCCCGAGCGGAAGCTTGAGTCTCAAAAAGTAGTTTCCGTTTTTGTCCTTGTCAAGCCAGGCGGTCATTCCCTCGTCCCGATTAACAAACATTGGAGGATTTCTTTTGCCGGTTTTCGATGCTTTTTCGAACTCAAGTTCTTCTTCAGAATCCGAAGTATCTTCTGACATGTTTTGTAATTGTTTTACGGCTTTTTAACCTTTTATGTTAACTACAGGTAGTATTTTTGCGACTTTTTCTCCAATTCCTAGTTTGTCGCTGACCTGTATAACCTCGTCAATATCTTTGTAGACGCCAGGTGCTTCCTCTGCAACTGTTGAGCCGGAGTCAGCTTTGACCAGTATTCCTTCTCTCTCTAGCTCTTTCTGGACATCTTCTCCCCAGTAATCCTGTTTTGCCTGTGTCCGGGATTTCAGTCTTCCTGCTCCGTGAGCTGTGGAGCCAAATGAGATTTCCAGAGAGTTGTCTCCTCCAGAGAGAATGTAGCTCGAGGTTCCCATGCTTCCCGGGATCAGTACCGGCTGTCCGACTTCCGAGTAAACGTCCGGTACTTCTTCTCTCCCTGCTGGCATGGCACGCGTTGCTCCTTTCCTGTGTACTATCAGTTCTTTTTCTCTGTCTTCGACTTTATGTGTCTCTTCTTTAGCGATATTGTGGCATACATCGTAAAGCAGTTCGGTCTCCACTTCCTCGTCGAATATTGTGCTGAGGCATTCCCTGATTCCCTGTGTCAGTGCTTGTCTGTTCGCCCAGGCATAGTTGGCTGCGGCATACATAGCTTTCTTGTAATCCTGTGCTGCCTCTTCCTCTATCGGTGCGTAGATCAGATTCTTTTCGGGAATCGCCTCCGCTATCTCAGGGTATTCCTTCTCAAATCTTCTCAGGTATTTTGTACAGGTTTCGTGGCCCAGTCCGCGGGAACCTGAGTGAATCATGATAACAACTTGGTTTGCTTCTAATCCGTAGGCCTCTGCTTTTTGTTCGTCGAAAACCTCTCCAACTATCTGAACCTCCATGAAGTGATTTCCTGAACCCAGTGATCCTACTTGGTCTAATCCCCGTCTTATTGCATCATCAGGTACTTTTCTGTGATCGCCAGGCAGTTTTCCATTTTCTTCACATCTTCTCAAATCTTCTTCCTGTGCGTGACCGTTCTCCAGCATCCATTCCATCCCTCTGTCAAGTATTTCTCTCAGGTCTTCTTTATCAGTATTTAGATAGCCTCCTTTTCCAAGCCCAACAGGTATCTTGCTGTACATAATGTTTGCGAGCTGCTGTTCTTTTCCATCTATATCTTCTGCGGTTAAATCTGTTTTTAAAACTCTGATACCGCAGTTCACGTCGAAGCCGATCGCTCCTGGGCTAATGATTCCATTTTCGGCATCAAACGCTGCAACTCCTCCGATTGGGAACCCGTAGCCCTGGTGTCCGTCCGGCATGACTATTGAGTATTTCTGTATCCCTGGAAGCGAGGCCATGTTTTTCACCTGTTCCAGTGTATCATCATTTCTCATTTCCTCAAGAAGTTCTTCGGAGGCATAAACCCGAGTAGGTACGTTCATTTCTCCATCTTTGGGAATTTCGTAGATGTTTTCGGATACTTTGCTAAGCTCCATAGCTTTAGTTTCTCCGTGAAAAGATAAAAAGAAGGTTGGAGGTTTTGATTCAGCTGGATTCCTTTAGCGTGAGAATGGTTGATGTTGCCAGTAGAACTATCCCTATACCGGTGAGTATGAATCCTCCTGTTTTGGCAGTTTGCCAGTTGCTGTATGATTGCTGAGCTGAATCATCAAGAGCTCTGTCAAAAATGCCTGAAGCGTCTTCATATTCCCCTACCTTCATGTCCGATACTCCGTAAACTGTTATTCCGAGTATCAGCAGTACTGCGCCCGCAATAATAACTGGATTTTCCATATGGCATATTCGGTAGGCAAACTTTTAGAATTTTTTCCAAGTTTAGATGTCGAGAACTGCTTCTAGCACCCAGCCTTCATTCTCCTCGTAATCTACATTCATCTCGTTATAGGTAGGGGCCTTGATGTCAAGGAAGCTATCTTCTCTGTCGATTGAATCGGCCCAGATGGTTGCTTTGATACAGTAAGAGTCCTCTTTTTCCTCGAGTTCAAGCTTATCTGTCTGGCATACTGCCACTCCTTCTGTGTCTTGAAGGAATATCAGTTTGTTCAGGAAGTCGAAAAGTAGTGCCTCATGGCTCTCTGATTCGACCTTTATCTTGTGTCTATATCTGCCGGCTTCAGGATCTGCGCCGACTATCTCTCCGAACGCCTTAACTGACTCTGAAAACGCTTTCTCTAATGTTTGTCCTTCCGCTCTGAACTTCTCGTCGGCCGTATGTTCCAGTATCTTGTATGCCATTTTCCTGTTTTTACTTCCCTTCATACCTTTCTGAGAACTCCTGCTTCAAAACTTTGTCGACTAGCTGATTCTGTTCTTCTATTCCCAGTTCAGAGTTGTCTATTATCAGGTCGTAGATTTCCTTGTTGTCAGTATCAATATTATAGTAGTTACTGTATCTTCTGGAGTCCTCTCTATCCCTTTTCTTTACTACTTCTAAGGCCTCATCTCTATTGATGTCTTCTCTTTCCGCCAGTCTCCCGGCTCTTTCCTCTAAATCTGCTGTAACTTTTATCCGGAGATCGGAGTAGTCTCCCAGTGCATGTGAAGGGATTCGACCCTCAACCACGCAGTTCTGGTTTAAAGCTCTTTCCAGTGTTCTTCGATCGATCTCTAGGTCAAGTTCTTTCTCCGCCTCCTCAGATAGTTCATGGTCTTTAAGCCCTCTTTCTTCTGCCACCTGGTAGAAAACATCGCTGGCCGAGAAATGTCTGAGGTTAAGCTTATCAGCTATGAATTCGGCTAGTGTTCCTTTGCCTGCTGCGGCCATTCCATCTATAGTAATGATTATATCGGAGTTCCTCTCTCTGTCTCCCTGGAATTCCTCGATATAGCTTCCCATGAGTAAAATTTCTGGACGGCTGTTTTATTCGTTTTCTTTCACCGATATCCATAGAAAAGGAGCTACGTTTTCAAGACCGATCCGCTCTGAAACTTCGTATTCAGGTTCAGAACCTTTCAGTATCTTGATTTTTTCTCCCATATCTGTTTCGTTATGTTTTTTTGAAATATCCATTGCTTGGCAGATCTTTCCTGGTCCGTTACATAGATTCTTCTCTTCCTCCACTTTACGGTTTTTCTTCATCTTTTCTACTCCTTCTACGGGTTCTAGAGATCTTATCAGAACTCCTCCTACACCGTTTTTCTCAGCAGTGAAGTTAAGCATGTTGTGGATACCGTAGCAGAGATAGACGTATACTTTTCCATATGTCTCGTACATCAACCTGTTTCTCCGAGTCTTTCTGGGGTGCGCATGTGAAGCAGGATCATTTTCCAAGTAGGCCTCGGTTTCAACTATTTTTCCTTCCATACGGTTCTTCCTGATTCTACAGCCTAGGAGATCTTGCGCAACTGTTTCAGTGTCGCCGGCAAAGAATGATTTTTCGACCTGCATATTTTCTATTTGAAACAAAGATTTATCGGATTTATTCCTTTATCTCGCCCAGTTTATCTTCAAACTCATCGGCAATCTTCAGGACTTTTCTACCTCTATCTGTTATTTCATATCCTACCTTTCTTCTCCCTGTTTCTGATCTGATAACTGTTTCTTCGAGTCCGTTCAGTGCAACTAGTTCCTTCAACCGTTTTGTAACTGTTGCTGAGCTCAGTTTCTCTCCTTCTATTTCAATTTCAGTATAGTCATCGAATGACTTGGTCTCATCTTTTGTTTCTCTCAGTATTGCAATGGCGCCCTTTGGAAGAGTCATAAAATTTATATTGAGTTTAACTTGTTTAAGTTTTCAGTTTTCCTTTCTTTTACTTTAGTTTTCTAAAGTAAACTTTTTCTAGCTGAACAACTGTTTTAATCCAGTAAAAAGTTTTATTGTTTGTTTAAAATGGTTTTGAGACATTTTAGTTCTTAATGAGGTGTCACAATTGAATTCAAAGATTTTGGTTTCGCTTATAGCTGCAGTGCTTGTCTCAGGTAGTCTGGGATATATGGGAGGACAGATGAATAAACAGCCAGAGATAGATAGTCAGGAAAATACCATTGCTTCCCAGAAAGACAGGATTGATTCTCTCGAACAACAGGTTTCAAACGTTGAAACTCAAAGAGATGAAGCTCAGGTAGAGTCGATGAACCCTGCAGATGATCTCAGAGTAGGTCTGAACAGTGACTTGAAAGAGCATGTTGATTTAGGACTGGTCGCACTGAGAAATGCCTACGATGGTAGTGAAGATACTCAGGCATCAGTACAACAGCTTGATCAGAATAGTCAAGAACTCGCGGCTAAAGTTGGAAGTGTTTACGGTGATGAGGCAGAACAGCAATTTCTAGGACTCTGGAGAGACCACATTGACTTCTTTGTCGATTACACAGAAGGTCTCAAGGCAGATAATCAGACAAAAATGGAAAGAGCTGACCAGAACCTAGAAGGCTACGCTGAAAGCGCTGGAACATTCTTCAACGACGCTAACCCTAACATTCCAAGAGAAGGAGTCGTAAATCTTGCAGAAGAGCACAAGACTCTTGTCATCGAATCCATGGAGGCTTATGATGAAGGAAACTACGAAATGGCTTATCAGAAACAGAGAGAAGCCAATAAGCAGGTTAGCAAGATAGCAGACGCATTAACAGCAGGAATCGTAGAACAGAACTCTGATGTTTTCCAGCCGGAAAACTAGACGATTCCAACTCTTCTCTTCTTTTTCTTTCCCATTTTTATTTTTCCAAGAGACTTCTTCATCTTTGATATATGACGAACCGCGTTATAGTTATGTTTTGATATATTGACGAACCGCGTTATAGTTATGTTCTTCAAAATATATGCGGTGAACGCCGGAGCTGGGATTTGAACCCAGGAGGGAGCGGATGTCCCACCGGTTCTCAAGA
The DNA here is from genome assembly GCA_003009815.1 of Nanohaloarchaea archaeon SW_4_43_9. Lineage (GTDB taxonomy): Archaea > Nanohalarchaeota > Nanosalinia > Nanosalinales > Nanosalinaceae > SW-4-43-9. The sequence goes on from PXPD01000002.1 coordinate 29,103, forward strand.
CCGGCACCTTTAACCACTCAGTCACTCCGGCAAATCTTGGATTTGCTTCTGATCGAGAAAACTCTTATGAGTTTTCGATCTCCGGCACGAACTTCTGAAAGTTCGGCTATCAAGAGCCCTTCGTAGAAGCGCTCTCTGAACTTTCTAAAAATAGAATTTGATAGAAACTTTAAATTAGAAGTGGGAAAGAGAAAGGATAGAAGGTCTATTCTTCGAGTTCGATTTCGATGTCGACTCCTTCTGGAACATGTACTCGCATTACCTGTCGAAGTGCTCTCTCGGAGTCCATAATGTCGATAAGCCGCTTGTGTACATGCATTTCGTATCTCTCAATGGTTTCACTTCCTTCACCGTCCGGTGCCTTTCTTGTCGGTATTGTTAGCTGGTCTGTTGGTAGGGGAACAGGGCCTGAAAGCTCTGCATCGTACTCGTCCGCTATTTCTTCGATTTCATCTGACAGTTCATCTACCTTTTCCTGATTGGTGCTTCTAAGTTTTACCCGCGCTTTTTGCATATCAATAACCTCTGAAGTTAATTCTTATAAATGGTTTTAGCTGCTGGTAGCTATTCCAGCTTTTCCAATTCTTTCGCTCTATCTGTTTTATCTATCTTCCTGTACGCCTTGATAATTTGGTCGATAGGCAGTAGGGGTACTCCGTTTTCGGTCTTTTCTATCTTGATTTCTTCCCATTCAACCAGAGGTTCCTGATCATCCTCTTCGGTTTTGCTGTAGATGACTTCCACGTCCTCTTCATTGATCCTGTACCTGTCTATCTGTGATAGTTCCATTTTTTCTGTTTCCACGAATTTCGGCTTAAATATCTTCCTAAACTCATCTGCGGCATCTTCTTTCATCAATAGGTCAATGTCATTAGGCTCAACCTCAATACCTCTGAGAGCGGAGTAAACGCTGCCGAAGACAGCCCATGTGAAGCCTTCTGGCAGTTTTACAGCTATTTCATGTAAAGCTTCTAACTTTTTAGGATTGATCGGCATGTAAAGAAGTTATTTTAGCGATTTTTATAGCATAAAGGAATAGAAAGAGAGAAAAATGATAGAATGGTAATGATAGCAAGAGTAATTATGGTGGAAAGTTGGATAAGAAAGAAAAGGTTGGAGAAAGGCTTGCGCCTTACTGTTCGTCGACAGATAGTGCCATTCCGGCTCCGACTGTCTGTCCCATGTCTCTGACTGCGAATCTTGAGAGCTGTGGGATGTCGTCGTTCTCTTCGATAACGAGTGGTTGCTGTGGTGTGATCTCCACGATTGCTGCCTGTCCCTGCTTGATGTAGTCAGGGTCTTCCTCGATTGTCTCACCGGTCTTAGGGTTCATGGTCTTCTTCAGATCTGTGAAGGTGCATGAAACCTGTGCGGTGTTGACGTGGAA
>PXPD01000003.1:0-11724 GCA_003009815.1 Nanohaloarchaea archaeon SW_4_43_9
ATGAGGGTAAGGCAGGATTTTCATGTAGTACTCTTCTTCAGGGTCAAGAACCTTGCTGAGATGGGAGTTTGCTGCTATTCTTCCCGATTCCAGTGCTTCGCTTCTAATAGCGCATCCTTCCTCTACCTGTAGAACTACGGAGCGTTCAAACTCCGTATTCCGAGCCCCCATATCGTACTGTGTAACTCTTGGAGCTGGTGCTCCGCTAATATAGTTGTCTTTCCCTTTCTGAGACTTTCTTGTGTACGGCTGGTTCGGTTTCTCTCTATAGATGCTTGCAGGTCTATCTCCCATTTCAATAACCTCTTAACCGGTTAAGCGGAGTTAAGCTTTATATAGGGTTGGAGTTTTTCCCAAAGTTTTTCTTCTGCCAGTATGAAGAATCGTGAACAATCGGCATCACATGAACGAAGCCTTTCTACCCCAAAATTTTTAAGTTACTACTACTAAATAACAACTATGTCTTGGGGAGAAGTTCTTGATCGGTTGGGAGGCGGTAAGAGAGCTCTCGGATTCACAGATTTGGGCGAAAGAGATTCGGAAGAAATAGAAGAAAGATATAAGGAGAGCGGCCCGAGAGTTAGGAAAAATATGTCAGTTCAGTCCCTCCAAATTGCTGTTGATGGTTACTTGGAGGGAGAAGTCTCTGAGGAAGAGTATCTAGAGGTCAAGAACTCTACAATAGGAAATGTCACAAGCTTTTATGCCGGAAATGACCTAGGAGAAATCAATACACCGACAACGGACAAAGAAACACGTGAATCAGGATTACCTGGCGACGACCCCGTTATCGAATCTTGGGCTGAAGGACTAGATTACGATCCAGAGATGATTGAAAAAGTTGTACCTGTAGCAGCCGGCGGTCTTGAAGCAGGTATTGTCGCCGGAGAGCTTCTCGACGCCGAATTAAGTGTTGTAAGATATTCAACAAACGACCATGGGGATGAAACAGTTCAAGAAGTTGATGACGATTATAGTAGAGATAACGTACTGATAGTTGACGATAATTCCTACACTGGAGAAACTCTTTCTGAAGTAGAAGAATATGTATCTGAGGAAGCCAGAAATACTTATGCAGAAGCTGTAGTCGAAGGAGAGATCTTGGGACAAGCCAAAGCCATAATACCCCATTTAACTCACCGTAGTTGGCGACACCGACAGCCTGAAAACAATCCTCTGCTGTAAGGGATTCAACCATCCAAAATTTCAGGAAAAAACAGGTCGTCAGGGTCAGAAGACCATGCATCAGGTGAAGAGGTCAAAACATTTCGAGTTCTTTCCCTTCACTTCTCCATTCTTTGATTCCTTCTTTCAGGCTGTATGCTTCAAAGTTGTCTCTCTGAAGTAAGGCGACGAATTTCTTCGATTTCCTGCCTCCTGGGCAGACCAGCAGTATTTTCTTGTTCGGTGCGAAAGGTTTGCCTGTTTCTATCATTTCTTTTAGTTTCTCCTCAGGTATATTAATCGAGCTTGGTACATGTGCCATCTGGTAAGCAGGGTTGGAGCGTGAATCTACGATAACGGGGTTTTCTGTTTCTATCCATTCTTCTGCGTTCTCTACTGAAATTTCTGGGACTTGCTCAAGTTCTTCTTCCGTCAATGTTTCTGTGCCTTCTCTCTCATCTCCTCCGAAGATTTCTGGTTTTCTTTCTTTGATGTATGAGCGGTAGTGTTCGAATCGGTCGCAGGCGAAGAATACCGCTGTTCGTTGTTCTTCCAGTTCCTGGTCGATTTCGGAAAGCTTTTGTTTCAGCGCGACGTAGTTTGCTCCTGTAGTTGGACCAGCTAATATACCACAGTTTCTGATTAGTGTTAGCATTCCTTCCAAGGCGTCTTTCGAGTCGATTACTGCTCTGTCGCTGTAGAGTTCTTTCTCGTAGAGGCCTACCTCCCACATCTCGTTTGCTGTTCTGATTCCTGGTATGAAGTCATCCTGTGAGGATACTATGCCTGTTACTTCGAGGTCCTGATTCTCCTCTTTGAGTTTCTGCGCTGTTCCTTTTGTGCTTCCTGTTGTTCCGAGTCCTCCGAAGAGGTAGTCGACTTTTCCGAGATCCTCAATTATTTCCTGTCCTGTCTGTTCCCTGTGGACCCGAGTGTTTTTCTCGTTGGTGTACTGTCCTGTGCGGAAGTAGTTATCGCCTTCTCTCGCCATTAACTGGTCGAGATGTGTAAGCGGGTCGTCAGGGTCGTTCGGGTCAGGACATTCACTCTTTCCAGGTAACTCCTCTATCTCTGTTCCCATCATGATGAGAATATCTTTGACCTCGTCGACCTTGATACGGTTAGTGATTGTCTTAAAATCAAGCCCGTTAGCTCCTGCAATTCCCTGAATTGCTTTAGCTGTGTTTCCGCTTGAGGACTCCAGAAGTGTCTGATCCGTTTCCTTAATTTCATCTATGTCGTCTCTGATTAATTCCCAGGCTACACGGTCTTTGATCGAGCCGAAAGGGCTGTGATATTCCAATTTAACATATACATCTATGTTTTCGAGTTTTGTGACTTCTTTATCGAGTTTCAGCATCGGGGTATCGCCGATCAGCTCCGTTATTGAATCGTATTTCACGTTTCTTCACCCGTGTAGAGTTCGTCTTTTTTCCAGTTGTTATCACCATAAACGGCTATTTTGTCCGCTTTATCGTGCTGAATGGTTCTGGACTCTCCAAAGTCCATATGGTATGCTGCGGTGTTCACGAAAACTATCAGGTCGCCTTCTTCTGGTTTCTTATCGAGGAAGGTCTTGTGCTTGTAGATGAAGTCAGATTCCAGACAGAGGTTGCCAACAAAATATACTCCGTCTTCAAGGTCTTTCCTGTCTTCGTCTCTGTGGATGATGTATGGGTCTACCATCAGTTCCCAGTTCTGCGGGTTGATATTTGACTTGTTCATATCGAGTCCGACCAGTTTTTCACCTTCAGCATCTTCTTTCACAAAGTTTACTCTGCCGACTGTTATGCCTGCTAAGTCGAGTAAAGCTCTACCTGGCTCGATGTAAAGCTCTATCATATAATCCCTAAGAAGGTCTCTAAACGTTCTCTCATAGCCTGGTATTTCTCTGGAAAGCAGTTTGCAGAGGTAGTCATCTTTCGCTGTTTCATTGTAGTAGCTGTATAAATCCACCGAGCCTTTCACGCTCTGGTTTTCGGAACGCAGTCCGAAACTGTGGCTGTTCCAAGTTATTCCTTCTCTCTTACCTGCTACAGATTCCTGAATCGCTTCAAGATATTTGCTCCATTCCTCTCCGCTCTCTAGATAGTTTACCTTCATTCCACCTCCGATATCCATTATCTGCGTTTGGTATCCTGCCGAGTGAAACTCTTTCACAAGGTCGAAGATGTTCTGAAGAGCAATAGCCTTCTTCCGCATATTCGCAGTGTTTAGGTGAAATGCAAAGCCCTGGAAGTTTACTGAATCGTATTCATCCAGTTTTTGAATTATCTCTTTTTTCTTATCTACAGGTATTCCGAACCGAGAGTGTTTCTGTATAGCTTTTCTGTCTCTCGGAACAAAATTGTTCAACCTAATCAAGACATCAGTTTCTGTTTCAAACTGTTGGCTGTACTCTTCGACTTTCTTGAGTTCTTCAAAGCTGTCAATATGCAGTGTGCATTTTTGGCGAACTGCCAAACGGAGAAACTCTCTATTTTTCGGACCTGTTGCAAGTATTTCTTCCCCTTTGAAACCTTTCGATAATGCGTTTTTGAGTTCGTTTTCCGATGCTACATCTATCCCGATATTTTCTTTTCTGCCTTGAGCGATCAGTGATTCAGATTTGTTGGCTTTGTGTGCGAAAAAGATTTTGCCCTCAATTCCATGTTGATCAAAGACATCTCTGAATGCCTGAATATTTTTTGAGAAGTTTTCTGGCAGCATTATGTTTAGCGGAGAGCCGAAGCCATCTGCCAGTTCTCTCAGTGTTTCTTCATCTTCAATAAGTTTGTCTACTACTTCGTTGGTTTTTGGAGTTAGTTTCAGCATTACACTTCGCTCCAGGAGAACCCTTCGTCTATCTGGGTTTTGACATCTCCGCAGGCATCCTTAATATGCTGTTTTTCAGAGACCTTGAGGTGGATTTCTTTTAGTTTCTCAAGTCTTTCATCAGGCTCTACTTTACGGTTTTCTGTAGTTTCCGCAATCTTCTGGAAGACTTGTTTTTCATCGGAGTTCAGAAGCTCCAAGCCTACCGGATTGTTCTGTTGTCTTGCCATCTTGATTTCAGATTTTCTCGGCAGATAACCGATTATCTCCGAGTCGATGTTTTCTTCCAGGTATTCTCTGTCGTGCTTGCAGTCCACTTTGTTTCCGACTACAGCTATATTCTCGAAAACTCCGGCTTCCTGTGAAAGCTCTTTATACTGTTCATAGACTTTGATTCCCTCAGGTGTTGGCTCAACTACAAGTACTATCAAATCGAACTGTGCGTGGAGAGTATTAGCAAATGCGTCAGTCCCTGCCACCATATCAGATACGAGCCATTCATCTTCCTTCAATTTCAGGTGTGAGAGAATGTTTTCGAATGAGGTCAGTGAGGTGTGGTAGCAGCTTGCTCCGATTCCTTCTTTCTCGTATGTTCCGACGTGCATAAACCAGTTGTCGCCGTATTCAGTCGCTAAATCATCGAGAATTTTATTTTTTCGATCCAGTTTGACAAAGTTTGAACCTGTTCCCGGCGGAGTGCTTTTCACGACATTTGCCTCGTCTTCTATCCGAGGGTTATCGCCTTTCACATACTCTCTGACTTTTTTCGAGTTCTCCTTTTTTGATACTGCAAGCTCTTCTTTGAACTCTGCATCTATCAGTTCTGCAAGATGTTGGTTGATATCGGCATCTACTGCCAGGAACTGTTTTTCCTGCTTCTTGAGGTAGTTTATGAATAGTGCGGTGAGAGTGGATTTTCCGCTTCCGCCTTTTCCTACAAATGCTGTTCTCACGCTACCACCCCTGTTTTTGTACAAGTTGCTTGCTCTGCTCCTAGCCCTCCTGTCAATATAGTTGTATCAACAGATTTGTTTTGGGTTCTCCCTATCATGTTTTTGTTAAAGAATCTTAAGTTTTTTAATAATATAAGTTAAGACAGAAGTATAGTCTTAATATAAATCTGAAATAGAGAACTATCAACACCACCATCGACTCTACGAGGCAGAACAAAATGCAAGATAAAAAACAAATACAGAACATAGAAATCAGAAAACTCAATCCACACGAGCAAGTAATTGAAGAAAACCTGAAGAAAGTTCTAACCTCTCTTAAAGTCGAAAAAAGACTGAAGGAACCTATAATAGTCGATAAAAAGACTAGAGTAATCCTTGACGGACATCACAGGGCAAAGGCATTCGCTTTGCTTGGACTAAAGCAGATTCCATGCAAACTTGTCAACTACAATTCAGATGAAATAACGGTTGAACCACACCAGAATGGAGAGATAACCAAGGAAGAGGTCATTGAGAAAGGCCTCAGTAATGAGCTTTTCCCGCCGAAGACATCAAAACACAAGATAGGCCGGGAAATTAACAATTCTTAATAAATTTCGAATCTCCTTGTAACAATATGAGCGTTGTAAGTGTATCACTGAACGACAAACTGCTTGAAGATATCGACGACTTTATGGACGAACAAGGTTTCTCAGGTAGAAGTGAAGTTATGAGAACAGCAGTCAGAGCATTACTCAGAGACCGAAAAGAAATATCAGATCTTGAGGGAATAGTAGATGCTGTAGTAATTGTAACTCATGAGGACGAAGATTCAGGAGAGATTGACGATATACAGCACGACTACCAGTGCTGCACGGAGAAGCAGAAAAAGTCAAACAGCTATACAACAAATTGCAGGCATCGAGCAAGGTTGAACAAGCGAAGATCATAGTGCCTTGAATTATCCTGTCATCCGCCGCTGCATGGAGTTTACTTTATTCTGACTTTCTGAATAACCTTCTCGAAATAGTTCTTCGCTACTTTGAAATACGAGAAGTTTCAGCGGACAAAGCTTACACTAATAGGTTCACACACTCAGAGTTCAACCAGAATTCCAGAATTGTGCGGATGAAATACTCGCACAGGAATAGGCCCAATATTTGCAGAGCCGAAACTACCTTCCAATTTATATTATTTACTGATCAATAACAACATAGTGGTGTGTGGTGAGCTGTAGTATAAACAACTGTGAAATGCGAGGGGTGCATGTACACGAGACGGACGAGGATATCTCCGTATTCTGTGTCCGTCATTACCAGGCCGCTCTTAAAGTGGCGCGGGAGAAAAAGGTCGAAAGGTGAAACACCTTTCCCGAGCCGTTCATTTTAAACACATCAGTTTCCTAATTCTCACTCATGGATAAGGTAAAAATCTATCAGATAGGGCTTAACGACTTTGGAAGACATGGGTTCGACAAACTGGTGGAGCTTTCACGTGAGTTCGAGAAAATTGAGCTATGCGGTGTATGTGACAAGGATTTTGAAAGGCTGGAAAGCGCCGAGAAATTTGCTGAAATAAACGATATTGGAATTGAGACATTCCAGCGAACAGAGGAAATGTACTCGAACGCCGAACAAAATTCGGGTGCTGGAACAGAGCTCATGGTGTACGATGCAGGGCCAACCACGGATCACTCGGAGAATATTTACAAATCGATGCAGCATAACTTCTTCCATCTAGCAGAAAAACCGCCATCAATGAACCGAGGAGAACATATTAGAGAGAAAAGACTCTCAGAGAAGGGAAATGCAATGTGGAAAGTGGATTTTATTGAAAGAGAGAACCCGGCGGTAAAGAAAGCGATGGAACTCGTAGAGGATAAGAATATTGAGAAGATTGAGACCTTCAGGGAGAGTTCTGTAGGAATTGAAAAGGCTATCGACAACGCTGCAAGGCTTGGAGTAAAAGGCGGAGATATACTGGACAAGATGATAAATGAAATTTACACTCTTGATATACTGGAGAAAGCCGGAAATAGTATAGACCTTGAATTGAAAGATGTCGAATGCCGGTACTTCCACCCTAAGAATACAGAAGGTGAAAGATTTACCGGGGTGTACAGCGGCCACACCGATAGAATTAATTCGGAAACATCAACAGGAATGACACAGGCCCTTTTTGAAGCTGATGATACAGAACTAGAACTCCATTCTAGCTGGATGGGATTAAGTGAGGAAGCGATGTTCGCCTCACAGTCGCTTGAAGAAAAAACCGGTCACAGATTCTTCAAACGCGACTTTTCCGAGATGAGCGATAAAGCGTATGTAAACGAGGAAGCCCGGTTCTTCATAATTAGAGGTGAAAAAGACCTGGCCGGAGATATGATGAGCGGAAGACTGTTTAATCTAGATACGGGCGAGGAAATTGAAACCGAGAACTATCTTCACGACCAGCTCTACCGCGTCCTGGAAAAAGCAGTGTTCCACGTATCAGGTAAAGACGTGGAAATTATTTCAGAAAAAGAAATTGATATCTTCATGAACGCCATATTCGATATTAAAGATGCATTAGGATACGATAGAGACTACTACTCCGAACTGGAAAAAGCACAGGAAAAAATCAGGAGCCTCATTGCGGAGGACAGAAAAGTTATTGAAGCTGAAGAATCCGAGAAAATAGCAGGATAAACCAATGAAAGCTGTTATACCGTGTGCCAAGAAAGAAGAAGCACTATACCCGTTTACTGAGTCAAAGCCAACCGGGATGATACCGGTAATGGGAAAACCGATCGTCAAACATTTGATCTCCGATCTTCAGAGTGAAGAAGTAGATGATATTTACATAGTCGCGAACCACAGGGAGGAAGACTTCAGAGAGGAGTTCGACGAATATACGAATGTTAACATCGTTACACAGGAGGAACTGAACGGTACAGGAGGGGCAGTCGAGACCTGCAGTTTTATTGAAGAAGACTTCATCGTGATCAATGGAGATGTCGTAACATCGGGAGAAGAGATCTCCGCACTTCTGGAAAAGCATCGGGAAAACAACGCAAGTTCAACTATACTGGCTGCAACCGAAGAAAGCCCGGAAAAGTTCGGAGTTCTCAGCATAAAGAACGACAAAGTAGAGCATATAACCGAGAAACCGGAGGAACCGGAAAACCCTCTCGTCAACACAGGTATCTATGTTTTCAACCCGGAAATATTCAGTATTCTGGATGAGATGGAGGGAGAAAAAGAGCTGACCTCCGCAGTCCAGAAAATGGTAGAGGAGCAGGATGTCAGGTTCGAAATGGTGGAAAACTACTGGATAGACATAGGATCAAACCGGAAGCTCTGGAAGGCCGACCGTGTAAAACGGGAAAACGAGATAGTTGAAACAAATATACATGAAGACGCGCAGGTACATGAAGATGCAGTTATAGATGGAGAGGTGATTATAGAGAAGAACGCCCAGATCAGGCCGGGAGCTGTAATTGAGGGAAAAACATTTATCGGCAGGAACAGTGTAATCGGCCCAAACACTCTGCTCAGAGACTCCACAGTAACGTAACGAGAAACACACGACTCCGAGGTGCTTCAGTGGATAAATCCCTACTGTTCGAGAAAAATATCATCGACCCATTGACTCACTTAGAGGACTGTATCCTCGGGGAAGAATCCGATATCAAGTCAAACACCACCATCAAGGAATCAGTTATCGGCCCAAGAAGCTTTGTCGAGATGAACAACTCGATCTACGGCGTCAAGTTCGTACCGGATGCAAGAACCGATCTAGGAGAGATCAGTAAATAGAAACTGTAAAGAAAGCTTTCTAACAAAACAAAGGATAAAGATGAAAGCAGTAATTCTCGCAGCGGGAAAGGGAACGAGGATGAAACCTCTCACAGAGGACACACCGAAACCACTTCTCCCGGTAGCCGGTAAACCGATAATACAGCACAGTATTGACCTTATAGATAGCCATGTGAATGAAATAATAGTGGTCGCCGGATATAGGATAGAACAGTTTCAGGAATACTTCTCGGCTACCGATATAAAAGTAGTTGAGCAGGAGGAAGCTTTGGGAACCGCAGATGCTGCACTCCAGGCCCGTGAATTTATTGAGGAATCAGCTGTTATAATGAACGGAGACGATATCTACGGCGAAAGCATCCAAAAAGTAATTGAGGGAGGTAACTCGGTTCTTGCAGCAGAGGCGGATAAACCGAGTAATTACGGAGTATACAACGAGAGCGATGGAGAGATTAATGACCTTGTAGAAAAACCCGACAATCCACCTTCCAGTCTTGTTAACACCGGCTGCTTTTCTGTAGGTGTAGATTTCTTCGATCTGCTTGAAGGAGTAGAAAAGTCGAAACGGGGAGAATACGAGATAACGGACGCACTAAAACAATATATCCGAGAGACAACCCGACAGATGGCTTCCCTGCAGTTATCCATGGCAGCTGATTAACGCAAACAAAGAACTTCTAGATGTTCCCAGGAAAATCCAGTTAGAGGTACCTGAATCAACAGCTGTACGCGGAGAAGTCCGTATTGAAGAAGATGTAGAGATAGATGAAAACTGTGTTATTGAAGGACCAGCAATCATAAAGTCAGGCTGTGAGATCGGACCAAACAGCCACATTAGACCGGGAACCGTTCTGGAAGAAAATGTTGAAATCGGAAACTCAGAGATCAAAAACTCGGTGATAAGAGAAGGTTCTGCAGTCCCCCATTTCAGTTATATCGGAGACTCCTACATTGGGAAAAACGTTAACATCGGAGCAGGAACAAAGACTGCCAACCTTCTCGGAAAGGAAAAAACTGTCAGGATGAAAGTAAAGGGAAAACTATATGACACCAGGAGAGAGAAAATGGGAGCGGTTATAGGATCTGAGGCAAAAATCGGTGTAAACAACTCGATCAAGCCTGGCCGGAAAATAGGTTATAAATCAGTGACTGACAGCGGAGAGAAAGTCGATGAAAATATTCCGTCAGAAACAACATTGAAAGACGGGGATACTCTGTGAAGATAGGAATAGATTTCGACCGGGTTCTATTCGACACAGACGGGTTCAAGAAAAACTTAACAGAGAAGTTTCCAGAGTTTGATGAAACCTATGATCAGGCTAAGAAGGATAGTTACTACAATCTAGAGAAACACGCCAAGTTACTTGGTATAGAGGAAGAAAAACTTCTGACAGAGATGAGAAAATGCGAGGAGTATCTCTACAGCGATGTGAAGAAACTTGAGAAACTGAAAAATAAACATGAACTGCTCATTGTCACCCGCGGCGATCCCGTTGTACAGAAAGAGAAGCTGGAGTACTCAGGAGCGCTGGAATACTTCGACGGCTACGAGATAGTTACAGAGGGATCAAAAAACGTGAGAGGTATTGACTTTCTAGTCGATGACTGGAAGAAAGAACTGGAGAGAATAGATCTTCCCGGTCTGCTGATTGACAGGCAGAAAGAAGGAATAGAGAAAGTTATTGAACATCTTAATATCCCGGAGTACGAGAAAGTGTTCAAAAGATACGATATAAGAGGAAAATACCCTGAAGAACTCAATGAATACTTTGCCTATCGACTGGGACGATCAGTTGCAAAACTGGTAAAGAAAAGAAAATGGGAAAAACAGGTAGTAGTCTGCAAAGATCCTAAAGAAACCTCAGACAACCTGAAGGAATCACTGATAAGAGGTATAAAAAACGGCGGCGTGGATGTGGTTGACTCTGGTACAGGATCTACTGACTACCTGGCGTTCTCTTCCGTAGAGGAAGAGTCAGTCGGTGTTCAGGTAACATCTTCTCATATGCAGCTTGAATTCAATGGATTCAAACTTGTATACCCCGAAGGAAACGGTTTCATGAACAAGGATCTGGACTGTTTAAAGCAGATGTTCCGGGAAAACAGCTTTCAGAGAGAAGAGGATGGAGCGGAAATCGAGAAGGCATACTATAGCAGATACCTTAATGCGGCAGAGGATTTTGCCCGGATACATTTTCAAGATATTGAACGGAAAATCGTGCTTGATAATCTTGGGGGTATAGACTCAAGTCAGGCAGAGGAGTTACTGGAGACAGTTGGAGCGGAAGTAACCAATCTCTCCAATGATAAGCCGAAGGTAAATCCTCCGGATCCAAAGCCTGAGAAACTGAGACATATCGAGAGAAAAGTGGAGGAAACAGGATCGGATATGGGTATCGCAACCGATATGGACGCAGACAGGATAGCTATCTACTATCAGGAAGAATGGCTTTCCGGTGATGAAATATTTGCAGTACTGATCGAGATAATGAAACCGGACAAGGTAGTTGCCTCAATCGACTCTACAGAAATAATTGAGGAAACAGCAGAGAAATACGGTGAGATAGAGCATACGCAGGTCGGCGATCCATTCGTTATCGACAGAACTATCGAAACAGGAGCAGAACTGTCTGGAGAGCCCAACGGTCACTACTGCTTCACAAAGTTTGTTCCATACAACTCGGGGACTCTCGCAGCCGCAATGATCGCTGGATCAGACCTGAATGAGATCAGAAAGAAGCTTCCGGATATAAGTATCGTGAAGAAAAGCATAGAAGTCAATGACAAATACAGTTCTATGGAAAAGGTGAAGAAAGAAGTGAGGAAAAGGTTCAAGACTCTTTCAGAAATCGACGGAATAAAGTTTCAGACCGATAATTCCCGTGTTCTGATACGTTCCTCAGGTTCCTCCCATACACTTAGAATAATAGCTGAATCAGAGACTGAAAAAGGCGCTGAGAACGCGCTGAAGAAATCGAAGAAACTTATCCAGAACACATAAAACCCTCTCAGCTAAT
>PXPD01000003.1:11729-20324 GCA_003009815.1 Nanohaloarchaea archaeon SW_4_43_9
TAATTATATACTATGACAGAGATACTACACGAATTCAACGAAGGGCCGTACGATGTCCTAGAGTTCACAGTAAAAACCGATGATGGAAAGGCAGTGATAGCGATCAATGACGGAGACTTGGGAAGGCTTCCAATCGAGAACCTGAACACCGTTGAAGAACTTCGAGAAGCGCTTGACAAGGTAGAAACGCATCTCGAAGAAATGGAAAGACGGAAAGAAGAGCTCTAGTCTATATTTTTCTCCATTACTTCCTGCTCAACTTCTTCCCCTTTCAGCTCTGTTTTCTCCTCCTCCACTGTTTCGAAACCAATCTCGTGGTAAAACCGGATAGCAAGATCATTCTCAGGTATAACTTTTAACTGCACCTTATCAATCACAGAAGAAAGCTTCTCCTCTAGTTCGTAATAGAGCTCGGTTCCAAATCCCTGCCGCCAGTAATCAGGATAGATGTAAAGCCTATGCAACTTCGCAACCGTATTTTCAACAGATGCATGGATAAATCCTGCCAGTTCACCTTCAACCTCAATAATGTAGAAATGATCTGACTCTTCAATATCCTGCTTTAGACTATCCTCCTCATACCAGTCCTCAATTATTCTATCAATAGTGTCCCGATCCAGTATCTCTATGTAGGTCTCTTTCCAGGTCTGCTCGGCAGCCTGCTGAATATCCCCCGCATCTTCCCGCTTTGCATCTCGTATTTTCATCTTTGATAGTTAATTGGAAAAACCGCCTATTATTTATTATCGCATCTACAAGTTCGCCTTCCCCCATACTCCTTTCTTAATAAACTCAGCTACAGCTTCTCTTCATCCAGCAATCTTCTCAAAGCGTATACCATGAAACGGCATAGGATTAAAACAGTCTAAACTTGGTCTAACCGTAAGCACAAAGGAATCAAAAATAAGAAAGGAGAAGAAAATTGGGTTTAGAGCAAGAACGCTATTACACGTCTCTTGCTTTGACTGTTCTGCGTCCGTTTGCTTCTGCTCTTTCTACAGCTCTCTCGATGTGTTCTTTTACCTCATCATCAAGTGCATCGTAGAAGTCGGAGCCAACGTTGACTCCGTGTGCAGCGTCTCGGACGCCTGATTTCTTAAGTACATCTACCATGGTAATCAACCAAGAAAGTATTAGCTGGCCTCTTTTTTATAGCTATGGCTTTTTCTACCTGAAAAATGGGTTGCCAGCGCCAGCCTGAAAGGTTTTACTACAGAAACATAAAAAAGTAAAGGTAGAGAAGGTTTTAAAGCCTCCTTTCTTTAATCAAGCGAGCCAGCCTGTAAATCCCGTAAAGAGCTGCTACAGGTAGCAAGTAGGCTACACCTAGTATGATCAACTTGACAGATTCAAATACTGCGCTGTAAGCCTCTGAAAGAGTTTCCCGAATCTCAAACCTTGACTCAAAGCTCTGCGGTCCTTCAAGCGTAAGATGAACTTTTGAATACTGGATATCTTCTTCAAGCCGGTCAAGTCTCTGCTGTTTGTAGTTAATTTGACTTCTTACCTCCGACATTCTTTCCTGCAGCCTGATCAGATTTTCGACATCATCTGTCTGGTTGATAAGTTCTTGAAGTCTCTGGTGCTCTGCTTTGAGGCTGTTAATCTCTGTTTCCAATTTATTATATGAATCTGTTACATCATCTCTATTGACATTTCGAGACTTAATCTGCCAGTTGCTCTCTAGGTCGCTTTCAAACTTGGAAAGATTTTCTTCCGGTACTGCTGCTGTTATCCTGCCCCGATTCTCCCTATCTTGGTTAACAGAACTTGACTCGATAAATCCTCCAAGTGAATTAGCGCTGGAAGTAACTGAATTTATTGCAGAACCAACATTAGATACTTTAAGAGTGGTTCTAACCGTTGTCACTATCTTTCTCTCCGAACTACTACTATCAGCAGACTCCCGTGTATCTCCGCCTCCACCTGCTTCAGTTCTTGTCGGAGCATCATAGGCAAGATCAGATGATGCAGACTGGCTTAACTTCTGCTGACCTGAATATTCCTGTAAACCAGGTGCATTGGACGCTAGAAATCCTACAACCACCACAAGAGTCAGCACTGAAGCGATTTTGACGCGGTTATCAAGCTTGGATATACGCTGTTTCAGATCCATCAAATCTGTATTGCTTGATCTATAATATAAAACCGGAGAGGTTTGTTCGACCTGCCTCGAACATTAATGGGATAATTAAAAATAGGTTGAACCGAAATCTGAGATCATGGAACTGGATTTCAAAGCTGTAAAGGCGCTCTCCTCTCCAACCCGAGTTAAAATTCTGAACCAGGTTTTGGAAAAAGAATCAACACCAACCCGGCTAAGCGATGATCTTGACAAAAGCAAGTCTACTATATCATCACACCTGTCAACGCTTCATAAGGCTGGGCTGGTAGAGAAGGATGAGGAGGACGGCAGAAAAAGGGTCACTTACTCGCCGACGAGAAAGGCCAAAGCCATAGTAGAAGGTAAAGAGCGTAGAGTTAGATTTACTTTAGCCTCCTCAGCGCTATCAATGATGGTAGCACTAGTAGCAATTGAATCTGGAGCTAGAGAAATACTTACGGAAAAGACAGTTGAGCAGGCCGACAGCGCGACAGCATTGAGCCAGGGGTCAGCGGACGCGGCCGTTCAGGAAACATCTTCTACAGCATTTTTATCTCCAGATATACTTCTCTTCATAGGGGTAGGGCTACTTACCTTCTCCGTTCTGGGAATACTCTACGGCTTCATACTGAGAAAGCTACAACCTGATACATATTAAAACGATAGAGCAGTCTGTAATAGGTTAATAAACGTTCAGTACTTATCTTAAACTGGAAACTTGCGAACGTATTCCAACTTTGAAGTGAACCACTAAAATGGCATCATGTGAACTATGTGGAAGAGACGTTGATTCTCTAAAAAAAGTTAAAATCGAAAGAGCAACTCTGAAAGCTTGTGATTCGTGTGGGAAAATGGGTGAGGAAGTAGCGACCGAGTCGAAGAAGAAACAGAAGAAAAAGAAGTCGACAACCAGAAGAACCAAGAAGGATGTACTGGTAAACGGGTACGGGGAGAAACTCAAGGAAGCCCGGGAAGGACAGCAACTATCTATCGAGGAGGTAGCAGATGATCTCAACGAGAAGGAATCTCTTATAGCAAAGATAGAGAAAGAGGATCTGAAACCCGATAAATCGCTGGCGGAGAAACTGGCGAAGAAGTTCGACATCACACTCTACACCAATCCAGAGGTTGCAGACTACGATACAGGAGACAGCGTTGATAACCGTAAAGCAACGATGGAAGACGTAGCAGACATAGGCTAGCTACTCCATCTTGAACTCATCATCCAAAATCAGGTGGGAGAGAAGACCTATTCCTAGAGCTACACCTGGTAGAGCGCTTCCAAGTGTTAGAACTGACACCGTTACGCCGGTAGACGCTGCTATAGCACAGAAAGAGATTGAATGAGTGAACCCTCTGTGCCTGATCTCCATCATGCCAATGATCCGGTAGACACACACGAGCATAATTACATACAACAGGTACTGGTACTGAACACTTATGGGAAGAAAAAATGCAACTGAGGCTGATACCAGCGAGACTACTGCTTTGGCCGCTCTATGGACATAGGAGTTCTTGTGATCGATGTCAGGTAAGACAGAACCTGCGAATACCGCGATAACCGATGCAATTGATTCAAATGGATTGAAGCTGAACATATTCTTTGTCAGGAAAGCGATAAGCACAGCAGTCAGGAAACCGAACAACACGTGTTCCGAAAAATCTCCCATCAATAAATCTGGATTCGTGATTCGAGTTTTTACATTTTTGTCAGTAGGAAACCGCTTAAAAAATTCCGAGATCAAACTCTCTCCAGAGGGAAATCAAAAAATGACAGAGATTCAGAGCCTGAAAGGATTTTATGACCGGTATCCCGAGGAGTGGGTAAGCTGGAAGAAACTGATTGAAGTAGTGGATGAAACAGCTGAAGAGTTCGGCTTTAGACAGATAGATACTCCTAACCTGGAGAAAGCTGATCTTTACAGAGTGAAGTCCGGCGATGAACTGATGGATCAGATGTATAGCTTTGAAGACAAAGGAAATCGGAAGGTATCACTCACACCGGAGCAGACTCCTACACGGGCCCGACTGGTTCAGCAGAGAAAGGATTTGAAGACACCGATCAAATGGTATGACACATCCAAAAGATGGAGGTACGAGAATGTCCAGAAAGGTCGAGATAGAGAGTTCTTCCAGGGAGACTTTGACATCTTCGGAATTGAATCAGTCGAGGCCGATGCCGAGGTAATCGCAGCAGCCGCAAGGATATATGAAAAACTTGATTTAATGGATCGGGTAAGGTTCCAGTTGAACGATAGAAACCTTCTCGAGTCAATGCTTGAAGCTCATGGAGTAGAGAACACTGAGGAGGTAATGCAGGTAATTGACGACAAGGAGAAAATGAGTACTGAAGAGTTCCTCGAAGAGCTGGAAGAGACAGGAGTAGAATCCGGAAAGGCAGAGAAAATCGATGACTTGACTGGAATCTCAGGTCCGATAAGCGAACAGATAGGTGAGTTGAGGGAAAAAGCACCGGAAGAAGCACAGGAATCAGTAGACAGGATGGAGAATCTCTCCGAAGCCCTTGAATCCTATGATGTAGCGGATCATTGCCGCCTTGATCTATCGATTGTTAGAGGACTCGCCTACTATACTGGACTGGTTTTCGAGGCATTTGACGATGAAGGAGATCTTCGAGCATTATTTGGTGGGGGAAGATATGATGAACTAGTCAGTATTTTTGGAGATCAGGAAGTTCCGGCAGTTGGCTTTGCCTTCGGATATTCTACTACGGTCGAGACTGATATCTATGTTCTCTCAGTGAGTGAAAACGTGAGGGACACCGCCCTTGAGTATGCAACGACATTAAGAGAGAAAGGACTATCTGTGGAGACCGATCTCTCCAGAAGAGGTTTTGGGGAACAGCTAGATTATGCTGACTCGATCAACGCGGAAAGAGTGCTGATTGTCGGAGAACGTGACCTGAAAAACAATCAGGTAACCATGAAACATATGGACTCGGGGAAGGAAGAAGAGATTGGGAAAGATGAAGTAGTTGAGCACCTGGAGAGGGAAAGACTGCTTTAACGTCGACTGTAAAAATCTCTCAATTTTATTTGCTTCTCCCTCTCTTCCTCCCTATAGAAATTGTATTCCCTGACAATCCATCGGGTTAACAGATTCTTTACAGACTCTATCTGCGCATCTGCCAGTTCTTTCTCAGGTCGGATCCTATGTGACATAAACAGCTGTTCCCTAGAAGTTGCGTTGCAGGCATGCATAGCCTTGTAAATCGGGTTCCCGGCCGTTGGAATCATAGGATCAGAGTCAGGCTCTTTCAGTTTTCTTTCAACAATCCTGTCTGCATCATCCTTAACTTTATCTATACCCTGCTCCTTGATTAACCGGATATCATTTTCATCCAGTCTGGGCCTGGTCTTGTCTCTTCCCGGGAGTTTCAGCTTTCTCATGCCTGTAATTATGTTTCGAAATGATTTAAGAATGGAGACTTAGAAAATCTCTGTATCATCTGGTCGTCAACCAGTTTCTGGCGCCGAAATTAACTTCCAGCGTGTTTAAGATGGATTCAATGGGGCCTGTATCAGACCTGATGCACCAAGTAGGAAAATCGATCAATAGATGTGATAGAGGCCTAAACCTGGGATTGAACTTTTCCAGCTCCACCACACAATCCTCCTCTCTGTTCTCAACATTTGAAAGATCCTTGAGATGAAGGCTGTCTCGAACTTTATTGTCTCTGTAGTTTCTAACATTTAAATTCACTACGAAACCTACTATATCGTAGAATGAGAGCCTGGTTCGCTTCATATCCGACTTTAGATTCTGGAATTTATCTCTGCTGATCTCTCTTTCAACACAGTAGCTCTCGAATTTGATGCCGGAGATTTTCTCCTCCATAGAAATCAGTTCAAAAGAGAGCTTAAAAAGAGTTTTCAAAAGATGATTCCACATGCCCCACAAAATCGGATTAGTTGGAAAACCTTCAGTTGGGAAATCAACATTCTTCAACGCCGCCACAATGAATACAGTAGACGAGGGAAACTATCCTTTCACAACAATTGAGCCATCCGTAGGAGAGGCTTATGTTCGGGTAGACTGTGCGGCACCAGACTTTGATGAGTCCTGCGACCCTAGAACAGGCTTCTGTCATGACGGTACAAGACATGTCCCGGTTAAAATAGTGGATGTCGCCGGTCTGATTCCCGGTGCTCATGAAGGAAAAGGACTTGGAAACAAGTTCCTGACCGATCTCAACGAGACAGATGTTCTGATTCATATAGTGGATTTCTCTGGAGAAACAGATATCGAAGGAGAACCGACGGAAGGACATGATCCCCGGGAAGACATTGATTTCCTAGAGAACGAGCTAGATATGTGGTACCTAGAGATACTTGAAAAGGGACTCCGGAGATATGAGAACAAGAAAGGCCAGCATGAACCAAAACTGGAGGAAGAGCTGGCCGAACAGATGTCAGCATTCAAAACCAACAAGAACGAGATCAAACAGATAATACTATCTCTAGGTCTGGAACTTGAACCGGAGAACTGGGATGAGGAAGATCAAGAAGAACTGGCGAGAACAATCAGGAAAGAGACCAAACCGATGGTGATCGCAGCTAATAAAATGGATACGGAGAAAGCACAGGAAAACTATGAAGAAATTATCAACGATTCGGAATACGAGGATCTGACTATTATTCCTTGCTCCGCTCATGCCGAGAAAGCGCTGAAAAATGCGGCGAAAGAGGATGCAGTGGATTACTACCCCGAGTATAACGGAACAGGAGTTCAAGAAGCCATGGAAACCGCACTGTTCGACGAACTCGGAGTTATGGCGGTTTTTCCCGGAGGCGCAGACGGACTCGGCGACGAACACGGCAACATTCTACCCGATGTATTTCTGGTTCCGGAAGGAGCAACAGCCGAAGACTTTGCATTCACAATCCACAGCGATTTAGGAGAAGGATTTCTACATGCAATCGACTGCAGAGAGAACCGACAGATCGGCTCAAACCATAAACTTGAGCATCTCGATGTTATAGAAGTGGTATCAGCCAATCAATAGAAAAAGAAAGAAGCTAGAACAACCCTGAAAAGAGTTTCTTCAGGGAATCGAAGAGTTCTGTATCAGACCCTGGTAAAAGTGTGAGTTCTCCGCCAATTCCTGGATGGCTCAACGTTCTGATTGTTTCGTTGTTGTGTCTTACTTCGAGCTTGAAACTCTCTTTGTTGGAAAACTCTCCCTCATACTCGATCATAGTCAGTACCTGTGCACAGGCCTGAATCGATTCATTGCCGTTAGACTCAAGATCACTTACAGTTTTGACATTCAGGATGTACTTGTCTTCGGACTCTTCAACTTCGTGTTGTATCACATGGCATGGCGTAGGCGCTACAATATGTCCGGTGAAAGTTACAGTATTATTTTCCTCAGAGAACTGAACATTTTCAAGTCTCGGCTTAGTGATGCTACTGGTACGGTTGACCATACTGGTCTCTGCCCTCCACTCAGTTCCGTTCTCTCCAACTGTGGTCGAAGCAGAAGCACTGGAGCCTGATGACATAATAGCCATCTCGCCTTCTCCTGGTTCCGGGCCTCCGACAACTGCAGTTGCACCGGAAACCATGAAAAATGCTGCCAGAAGTAGTACTGATAGATGGTGTAGTTTCATAACCTCGAGTATGTCCTCTCAATTTATAAAGAAGATGCCGATTGTTCGACTACTTCCTAACAGTTTTTGACATTAAGTATAAAGAAGATTGTTATGCTGGAAAAGGAAGAAAGGGAGGAGCTGAAGAATCGGTTGGAGCAGGAGTTCTCAGATTACTACGAGATCGCTGGAGGCAAGAACTACCGTTTTTATCATCTTGAGGCGGTTCGAAAACTGGCGCTAAAACTCGCCGAGAAAATAGACGAAGATATCGATGAAAAAGTTCTGGAAACTGCTGCGCTTTACCATGACATCGGAAGAGTTGAGGATATAGAAAATGGAGAAATGGATCCGTTTAAAGGTCATGAAGGTCATGATGAAAGAGGTGCAGAAATAGTTGGAGAGTTTATTTCAGATTCTGTTTCAGAGGAAGAAATGGAAAAGATAGAGGGAATAATAAGAAATCATCATTCAGAAGCCCAGACATTGGAGGGAAAAATTGTTCAGGACGCTGACGATCTCTCAAACTTTGGAGTCAATAACCTCTGGAGACAGATACATTACGCATCCTACTATGAACGAGATCTCAAAGACAGCATTGAATACTTCTGGGATACAGCTATAGAACAGTATCAACAGAAAATCAAGGAAATGCATTTTGAGGAAAACAGAGAGATAGCGAGAAAACGACTAGAAAGACACAAGGAAGCGGTTGAAAACATTGAGAAGGAGATGAACGCGGAGGACTTCTGATGGAAGAAATAGAAAATCTCAAGGAGCTGGAACCCGGCGATAATATTCTATTCGGCGACAGAAAGCAGCCGCTGGAAGTCTCAAAGGTCGAAGAAGATAGAATCTTGGTTGCTGGACCTTCTGGCG
>PXPD01000003.1:20339-22924 GCA_003009815.1 Nanohaloarchaea archaeon SW_4_43_9
ACGAGATTTACGAAGAAGATGGTACAAGGCTCTGGAGCAAGGAAGGTAACCGGCGTTACTCCTCTTACTGTGAAGATCTGAGAAAAGTTGGTGACTGGGTTAGAGAAGATGACAGATGGAAGCACTCCTCTGGAACTGTTATAGAACTGGAGAAAAATGAGATCGGCTACTGGATGATAAAATCGGAGGAGATCGATGTTGAAGAAGAACTGGATATACCACGGTACGGTTACTCGGATAAAGAGACAGCGGAGGAAGAAGTGGAAAAGGTTGTCAGGAAGAACCCGGAAGGATAAAAAAGAGAAAAGTAAGTTAGATCACTAAGCGGTGTTTCTTTCTAGAAGTTCGTTGAACTTGCACTCACAGGTATACGCTGTTCCAAGCAGTGCCAGTGATAGAACTCCGAGTACTGGCGAAAGCCACATTGGAGTGTCGTAGCTACCTGTGTAACCGCCCAGAATTGCTAGAGCGGCGAGTCCAAGAACTGCACCAACAACAACTCTTAGCTGTTGATCCAGGCCTCCTACGTTTTCTTCCATACTTATCTTTTAAGTTAGCTGTTTAAATAAAACTTCGGTTAGATCCGAAAACAATAAACCTTTCTGTGTACAGCTGCAAGATATGAAACTGACAAGCCCTGCTTTCGAGGACGGAGAAAATATACCGGAAAAATATGGTTATACCCGTGAAAATGTCAATCCTCCGCTTGAGATATCAGGTGTTCCCTCCAAGGCAAAGTCTCTAGTACTTCTTATGGATGATCCTGATGCCACGGAGCCCGCGGGAAAGATTTGGGATCACTGGACGGTGTGGAACATAAATCCGTCGAAGACAGAGATTTCCGAGGGACAGTCGCCCGGTACTGAGGGAATGACCGATTTTCAGCAGAGAGGCTACGGAGGTCCAAACCCGCCGGATGGTACGCATAAATACCGGTTCAGAGTCTATGCTATTGATACTGAACTTGATCTTTCTTCTGACTCTGATAAAGAGGATGTACTGAAGGCTATGGAAGACCATGTCTTGGAAGAGGCACAGCTGGAAGGGAAATATGATCCCGTGGATTAGAGAGTTTCAGCAGGGTAAACTGCTCTTAAGTTATCTCGGTCTATCTCTTCTGCTCTCGGGAACTGTCCTACAATCTCCTGCCATCTCTCCATATCCTCTTCTATTCCCCTAACCTCGGATAAAAGAGCATCCTCGTAGGCATTTTCTATAGAACCGAAAATATTCCGGTAGGCACAAGCAGAATGCAGCGATTCGTCTTCTTGAATCTCCGTTGCTGAAAGTGTTTCTATAAGTTCATCATTTTCTCTATTCTTCCTGAAAACCGCTCTCCTCAGTTCTTCTTCAAGAAACTTCTTATCCAGTTCTTCCTTTGGCTCGAAACCTGCAACCCTCAAAGCATAAGTCATGGACCCAAAATTGTCTTTATACGGTTTTTCTGTAGGTGGTATATCAAGAGATCTAAGATAATCAACAGTTGGTTTCCGGTCTTTTTCCGAAGCATCATTCAATCTCTCACCATGAACCTGTAGATAAGCTATTAATTCATGCTTACCGTACTCATCATCTAAATCTTCCTCAAGTTGATCCCTGAAAATTTCTAGTTCATCAGGATCAACCTCAATGCTGTAATAATCACCGCTTATATTGTCAAGGATACCAACTTTCTCCATAAGTTTGAATACAGCTGTCTCTTCATAACTATCTGATCTAACCTCGCTTCTTAAATCGGATTCAGCTATCTCTTCAACTTTCTCAACACACTCTTCACCATACTCCTTCAGAAAGCCATAGGTGGCAGAAGCATCCTCAATATCTACAAGTTTCCTAGCATATTCCTGTCGAAGTTCTATCTCTTCCCTCACCTTTCACAAGCCATACTGAAATCTTAAATATGTTCTTCTTGAGTAACAAAAACTCTTCGGTTAAACATTTGAAGAAGAGTAAGAAAAATTTACTCACATTATAAAAAGTCTAACAGATAGCTTACATAGGAAAGCGCAAAACTAGTTTTCAACAAGGAAGAGATAGTAAATTAAATATTTAGAATATCATCCTTTTTTCCATTACAAGACTCACTGGAACATGCTTGGATAGTTCTTGTTTTCTGGTGTCCATTTTGGGTCTTGAGTGTGTGGGACGTTTTCCAGGTGTGGTGTCTCGTAGTCTTCCTGGTCGGTTGTGAGTATGTGCACGATCTCGGATATCTCCCGTGTTTCTAGATCGGGATGTTTTTTCTGGAGGTCTCTTGAAACTTCCAGTTTGTAGCCTGGAGGCATGTCGATTTCGTAATGGAGTCCGGCGCTCCCGTCCCCATGAGTTACAACTTCTGCCTCTTCCTCCAGGTATTTTCTCCAGTATTTCTCGGCTGTTGCCAGTGCAGAGTCCAAGAATTCATAGTCGATCCCCTGTTTTTCCTCGGGAAGCTCCATCGCCTCCTCCAGAGTTGCTTCAGGGACGAAACTGTATTCGCCTCTTCTCTGCTCAATTGATTTAATCATCTGATCTTTAGGGCTCATCTGTTCAGAGTCTGATCTGGAAGCCATGACATGCTAAATTTACAGTTGAAAACTTATATT
>PXPD01000004.1 GCA_003009815.1 Nanohaloarchaea archaeon SW_4_43_9
TGGAAAATGCTTCGACCTTTTCCAGAGCCTCGAAGATAGGGAAAATAACCGACTACCTAAAATCAGAGGGAAGTGTAATTTACAACAGAGATAGATTAGTTTTCGTAAAGGAGTGAGAATGAATGCAGAAGATAATCATAGCGGCGGTAGCGGAAAACAATGTAATAGGTAAAGATGGCGATATACCCTGGCATTATTCCGAAGATATGAAGCATTTCAAACAGAAGACAACAGGTCATTCCGTTATCATGGGTAGAAAAACCTATTTCTCGCTTCCAGAGGATTTCAGACCTCTACCGGATAGAAAGAACATAGTGCTTTCCCGTTCTGAACCTGAACTGCCTGAGAGTGTAGAGCTGGCGAACAGTCTCGATGAAGCTTGGGAAAAAGCGGAAGAATACTCCAATAAAGCATTCATAATCGGTGGAGCCGGAGTATATGAACAGGCGATGCAAGGAGCTGATAGAATGATACTGACAGAAGTTCACGAGGAGTACGAAGGCGACACGTTCTTCCCGGAATGGAGTAAAGATAACTGGGAGGAAGTTAAACGAGATGATAGAGAAGAACTCAGCTTTGTGGAGTACAGAAAAACTGTCTAACTGAAACTGAATTCTTCATCTTCTGAGGAACGGTTTCTCAACTCTGAAACCTTTTGCCCAAGATCTATTCTTCCCGTATAATCAAGTCCCAAAACAGCGATAACTATCAGCAGAATTATTCCTACTCCAACCGCTCCAGGCGACTCAGTGAACTGTCCTGCTAAACCGTTATTTGGAGATGTTTCTCCAGTTTCATCCTGTTGCTGACCTGTCTCTTCCTCGGTCTGGTTCTCAGTTGGGTTTTGATCCTGTTCCCCGGGTTCAGTATTATTATCCGAATCCGTTTCATTATCCTGTGAACCGGTCTCATTGGTTTCCTGATCCTGAGTAGAGTCAGTTGAACTATTCTGAATATTTACAGTTGAGGTACTTGAATTTTCTTCCTCACCAAAAGCAGCATAAGTGGAGAAGTGAGGTACTTCAGCGATCACGAAGTCATTTCCTCTCTCAGTTACTTCGATACCTTCAGATACCCATTCGCCGTTCTCAAGTCGATAGACATCCACATCTTGAAGATCCTCGTCGTGTTCAAATCTCAATGTTCCCCTGCTTGAATCTTCAGTAGTGTTGATCTGAACTGAAACAGCAGAGACAAGTTCATCCTCTCCCTGCGGAGTATCAACCGCTAGCGAATCATAGCTTTCAATCGTCGCAGTTCCATTACCTGAACTGTTGATTTCTACTTCAATACTGCCCGACAAGCTTTCCAGCTGTGCATTTGCCTCTGTATCCGGCCCCACATTAACTGTTGTATTGTCAACTGCCGGAGCTGAGCTAGGATTGGATAGAAGCTTCAGCTCAAACTGATAATCGCCCGGCATCAGTCTAGGGACGGATTCAATATTATAGCTTACAGTGTTCTCATCCTCAATACTATCTGAATCAAAAGTACAGATGTACTGAGAGTAGTTTTTGCCTCCTGTTACAGATCCGCATTCCTCTTCAGAACCATCATTCAAAGTTCTGTTAAGGTTGAACTCCTCACCTGAAACCCTGTCCTCTCCTTCTTCAACTTCCAGCTCAGAGTTCGAAACCCTCAAACGGGTCTCAACAATATGATTATCGACGAAGTTACCGTTTGTATCAAAACTGATCGAGAAACTTCTTTCCTCACCACCAGCCATCTCAAAATCAAGGTCATCCGACTCTGTTAGCTGGACAGGCTGTGCTGAAACCATTGAAGCAAGGAAAAATACTGAAACCAGTAGCAGTGTTTTTCTCATCAGTTACCCACCTCTTTCGAATTCACGATGTTACCGTTTATCTGCAGCTTGACAGTTGAAGACCCATCTAGATTTTCAACTGAATAGTTTACTTTAGCTCCAGAGTCAATATCTTGTTGAGTAACATTTTGATCTGTATCATTTACGAGAAGATCATAATTGTCACTCGAAGAGTCGAATACAGTTTCCATGTTATTCTGGATAGTAACGTTATCATTTGAATTGCTCACTGAGCTTATATTCAAGGCTGAATCAACATTTGCAGTTCCGGAGATAACTCCAAAACTGGTCAATACCTCCGCTGATCCAATACTTAGCACAAGTATTAGAGCAACTGTCAGTAACGCTTTTCTACCTAACATAAAGCAGGACCGGGAATCGAACACCGGCCTCAGCCCGCCAGGGCCTGCTTCCTAGATCCTCTCAAAAATAAAAAAGAGAGGGGAAAAACTAGCTTGATGTTTCTCCATTAGCTGGAAGGATGCTTGTCGTCAAGCTGTAGCTGTCAGGCTTGAGGTTAATAGCGAACTCATTGACAATACCGAATTCGTCATCGGTGTTCGCTGCAACTGTTGTATCTGCATCAGCCCACGAGGCATCTATGGTGCTTGAATCCTGTTGATCTAGAGTGATGCCGTCGGTTCCAAACCAGTTGTTGTCAGCATTTACAGTGACATCGCTCTTGCTCTCTATGTCACTTGCGGTCAGCATGTTGTTGTTCTGAACATCGACCGGTGAACTTGCAGCTTCTACACCTACTGCAGTTCCAAGGTAACTATCCCCTGTAACTGTGCCAATGTGGTTGTACTCTACCAATGCATTGCTTGGCGATCCAGTTGTTCCGTCACCTGTCGCTGCATCATCAACATCAACTCCGAAAGCCCAGACACCGTTTACTCCTTCAACAGTGTTCTGAGACACAGTCGTATCATCTGAGTTGTGCTGGACCAGTACTCCGTAAGCACCACTTCCTGTCGATTCAATTCCTTCAATGTGGTTGTCTCTAACTGTTGCTTTGTCGCCCCGGAATACCTGAACTCCCTTCGTCGCTTCAGAACCACTGATATCATGGATGTGGTTGTGGGTAATCACGGCATTGTCGCCGTCATTGTTTACTCTGACTCCTACAAAGTTTCCAGAGTTTTCAGCTTTAAACCCATCTTTGATTTCGAAGCCTTTGACAGTTACATCGCTGGCAACAATGTCGAATCCATCGGCCGTAGCTCCTCTCGGATTATCAGCAACTAGAGTGACTGACTTTGTGACATCAACATCTTCATCGTAAATTCCATTAGTTACAACGATGACATCATCCTCTGCAGCGTTATTAACTGCTTTCTGGATAGTTCCGTAAGTGTTAGAATCTCCAGTGTTGTCAGAATCTACTGTGATTTCTGCTGCATCATAGCTGTAACCTCTTGAGAAGTCGTGTCCTGCATCGTCGAAGTACTCGACATAGTCAGTTTCAATCCCTGTACATCCTGAAGTTTCTCCAAAGTCAGCTGAAACTCCTTCAATAGAGCTTGAGTAACCATCTGTGGAGTTGCTACAGGTTGTATTGAATCCGATCTGTGTTGAGACGTTTGCGTTACTTTGTAGAGTCCTTGTCTCAATCTCTGTCTCTCCAGCTACCTGATTGGTATCGAAGCTGAAGTCAGAACCTCCATTAAGCACTACTGCCTGTTCAACTTCTGCGTCTCCAGAAACTGTTCCGAAGTTGGTCAGTAGTGCTGCGCTTCCTGATCCGATGAGGAATAGAGCAAGTACTGCAACAGTTGGAACTGTCTTTCCTAGAAGTTCTACGTCGTGCTTGAGTGCTTTCTTTGCGTGTTCTTTCATATCAAATTTCACCTCCGGACATTTTCCGAAACTGTTGTTAGAAATGCGTTAAGGTTTTGAAAAAGAGATGTATGAGAATTTGAAAAATAGCCATCAGATAATCTAGATTGTGTGTTCACGTGTTTCCCCCCCTTTCTGAATAAATGCCTTACCCCCTTAGTAAGGCGAGTAACGATTAAAGTTGAAGCAAGTATTTTAAATGGTTCGACCGAGACGGCTGTAAAACAGATTTCAGTGCCACAGGCATGATCTAAGGTGTTACCTCTAAAATCAGGGCTTAGAAACCCGGATTTAGGGCTTTTCCCCATCATATAACATTTGTACTAAACTGCTATTAGAGAGTTCGTAGGTACTTTAAAACGTGTTTACAGATTTGCGTGAACTATATCCAGAAAGGATCAAAACTGTTTGGACGCAAACTACTTTTGTGTGAAAGTAGAAAACCTTGATCTCCCAGAGAGAATTAAACAGGACTACATTAATTCTGGAATCACTGAAATGAACCTGCCTCAAAAAAAGGCTGTGAACGCAGGGCTGATGGAGGGCGAGGATATGATAGTTGCTTCTCCCACTGCCTCAGGTAAAACTTTCATCGCGGAATTAGCGATGGTCAATCAGGTGAAGAATGAGGGCGGTAAAGCGGTTTATATTGTTCCGTTGAAAGCTCTCGCCTCTGAAAAGTACCAGGACTTCAAAGAGCGATACAAGGATCTTGATGTAATGATGTCAGTCGGGGATAGAGACGAATCCGGCGACTACCTGGAGACCGCCGATATAGTCATTGTAACCTCGGAGAAGCTGGACTCGATGTTGAGACACAATCCTAGCTGGATTCACGAAATCAATCTTGTTGTAACGGATGAGATCCACTTACTGACCTCGCCGAACAGGGGGCCGACACTCGAAGTGACCTTAACGCGGTTAAGGGATTTACTCGACTTTCAGATGCTAGGTCTATCCGCAACTATCTCCAACTCATCCGAACTCGCAGACTGGCTTAAAGCAGAGCTAGTTGAATCCGATTACCGACCTGTCGAACTGAAGGAAGGAATCATGGAAGGAAACGAAATAGAGTTCTTCCCGGAAGACTACAGTAATGAGAGTTCAAACAAAACGAACAACGCCGAGTCTTCAGGATTCAAAACCGGAAAAGAGATTGTCAAGGATGAGGAAAAGAAAGAGGATGAAGAAACTGAAGAGGTATTCATTGAGGATAAGCACGGGAGACCGACCTCAAACCTTGTAGAGGACACTCTAGAAATAGACAAGCAGGCGATAGTCTTCTGCTCCTCAAGAAAAGGCGCAGAAAAATCCAGTGACAGATGCGCAGAAGTAACTGAACCCGTTCTTTCCAGAGAAGAAAGACAGGAACTGAAGGAATACTCCGAAAGAATTCTGAACATTCTTGGAAGCCCGACATCACAGTGTAAACGTCTAGCAGAGAACGTGGCGGAAGGAGCAGCCTTCCATCATGCCGGACTTGTTAATCGCCAGAGATCACTGGTTGAAGAGGCTTTTCGGAAAGGATTAATCAAAACGGTGTCCGCTACACCAACACTGGCGGCCGGTATCAATCTTCCTGCATATCGGGTTATAATGCGGGATTTGAAGAGATATACGGGCGGAGGAATGG
>PXPD01000005.1:0-5235 GCA_003009815.1 Nanohaloarchaea archaeon SW_4_43_9
TTTAAACAGTTAGATATGGCGATATGCGACTACTGCGGTGAGAAGGAAGCAACCCAGACTTGCGAAGTATGTGGAAGCAGAGTATGCACCGAGCATAAAAAAGATTACGGCTGTAATACCTGTGGGGGCGGAATAACAAAGTTCGAGTAGAAGTTGTTTTTAAGTAGCTGAAATAAAAACATATTTGTGCAGAGAAAAGATAGACTGGAGAGATTTACTGAATTCCTTATTTTCGGTATTATTCTTGGTGTAACCGAGGACATGATAGCTATTATGCTGGCTACAGGTGAAAGCTTCACTCTCCGCATGCTTGGAATAGTTATAGCAGTTACGATACCCTTCGCGGCTTTTTCAGAACTGGTAGTTGATAGCGATGACTACAGGATAACGGAGAGAATTTCAGGTCGGATAAGAGATCTGCTGTAATCCTGAAAAATCTTTTTTAACTGGCGAGATAAACTCTTTATATAATGAATCAAACTCTAACCCTTATCGTTGCTGCCTCGGTTCTTATGATGACTGCTCTAACTGTGATGTTTATGAGCTCGGATGCTTTACCAGGAGTCCAGAAAGATGTTGAAATTTCAGCATGCCAAGAGGCTATTTCTGCTCAATGTTCGTCCTCAAATTCTGCTACTATCCCTGCCAACTGTAAAAATGATGAGGGCCAGGTTCCCGAGAATGTAGCGAATCAGATAGAAGGATTGTCGGTTTCAGGCTTAAGTTGCCAGCCTTATAATTAAAGCTTGTCGAAGTGCTCTAGCTCAATACTCTGAATTCCTTCTAGATCTTCAAGTTTCTCCTCGACTGCGTCAGTTCCTCCTTCCTCATCTGTTGTGATAGTGGAAACCTTGACTGCTTTAAGACCGAATGCAACTTCTTCCTCTCCTATATCCTCTACATCCAGCTCCTCTCTGAGCTGATCTTTGATTTTTTCTAGATCGGTTTCGTCGTCTTCCGGCATAATCTTGTATACGCATGAAATCTTTCCCATTTTTGAACTACCTCCTGGAAAATCAGATAGGAATGAAGATTTAAAAACAGATAAGGAAAAATTAACTTGCTCTAGACTAGTTCTGTGTTTAAAATCCAAGTTTTTCCTTGATCTTCTCGATAATTTTCATTCTGTCACCTCCTCTTGTCCCACGGCCCTGAAACTTGTATTCCGAGCATTCAAACTATACAGAAATCTCTCAGCTGCCAGCTTCTTACCGCAGCTCGTATATTTCTCTACATCCATAAATCCTATTCTAGCCCAATAAATAAAAGATACACACAGAATCGGTTTATAAAGCTCCTAGAAATAATTCGGTTACAGGCCCTCTTGGTCTAGTGGAAAGACGGCACCTTGCGGAAGACTGGTTACATTCGATCGGCACTCAGTAAGCCATTCTTTGAATGGCTTTCGGAATGGTATACTAGTTCAGCAGATAGGTGCAGACCCAGGGTTCGAGTCCCTGAGAGGGCGTTCAGGATGCTTTATATTTATCAGTTAATGAATATCCAGATATGAAGCCGGACTGGAAAAGGGTCAGGAGATGGACTGACAGGCTTGTAGGACCCGCCTTGATAGTAATCTTGGTTGTGATTTTACTGGAGATTTTTCTACCTGATCTAGCGCACCACTATCATACAGAAATCATGGTTGTGGATTATGCGGCTATTGCAGTGTTCGTAGCTGATCTCGGTTTCAAGTTTGAAAGAGCCTCTAGATGGCAGAACTTTCTAAGAGAATACTGGCTGGAGATAATTGCAATAATGCCAGGTTTCATACTCTTCAAGATACTTGATTCGTTATTTGTGATTACAAGAGGCGCAGAGCTCGGTCAAGATGCTATACACCTTGCAACCCGCTCTGAGAGACTGACCGCACTTGTAAGAGGCAGTGAACTAACGCGTGCAGCAAGATTCGAAAGGGTCATGCTTGGTTTTGCGAGAACACCTAGACTCGCGAAGGCAACCGAATTCTTCAAACCACATGAAAATTAGTTAAAGGGTTTTGCTGACCAGGTTTTACTCTATCATTTATGTTTTCTATCCTCATACCAGGCAAATGACAGATAATTAGGCTTTTTCCAGGCCGGTATACTTAATTTTTTCTCCCGGGTTCTTAGTTTCAAGTCTCCTTACAACTTTTTTTAGCTCGCTGTCTCTAGGACTGCCGGTCTGTGACTCGTCCAGTAACTCGTTTTCCACCGGCGGGTATTTCTGTTTTTCGAGTTTTTCCCTGCCTTCGTATTCTAGATTAATACCTCTGTTCTCATCTTTCTGGCCTGATTTTACAGCTTCCGGTTCTTCCAGTATGGTAGCAATCTGTTCAAGGAGTTCCTGGCTGTTATACTTCTCTGATCCTATCTCTCTTCTCTGATTGTAGAAATCGGTGAGAACTTCAAACTTGGTATAGGCATCCATATCCTGATAGTCCTCGCTGTCAAACTCTATTTCAAAACCGGTGGAGGCCAGCAACTGACCGTTTTTCAACAGCCAGTCAGCCACAGGTTCGTATTCTTCTGCTTTTTCGCGTGTTTTGAAACAAATAAGCTTGTTTTCAGGTTGCGCTCTTGACATATACTTTTAGATCACGTTTCAGTTTTCTCCTCCCCCCAACCTGGGCAATTTGGATCTGAGCTTTTAAAAATCTTGCGGTAAAAGAGTCCTGTGTAGCTTTTAAACTGTTTCTATTCTTCGATTCTCGGTGTTGGTACAGGCGGGATTAATCCAAGTGTGTCTGCCACGCCTACTGACTGCGATATACATTTTCTGTAGAGATCGTTCATGATGTGTTTGTTAACTTGTTCAGGTAGTTCTTCGTTTTCATCCCAACTGTCTACTACATCTTCCACGTCTCGGTTCCAGAGAATATTTCCTTCCAGAACTATCTTTGCAGCGTTTTGATCTCCAACTGTATAGCATACAGTGAAGCTGAAATCGATTTTCGCAACTTCATCGTCAAAAGCGTTTATAGATGCTTTTTCTACCGAGATAATTTTAGGTGTATAGTTTACCTGCACATCTCCTCCTTTTGTTGAACGGTTTTTCTCTGCGTTAAGAGAGTCAACGTTGAATCCTACGATCATAATGTGCTACTTATTCGAAAAACTACTTTAATCCCTTTGGTTAGGTTTTTATGGATTGCCGATCGAAAACTTTCCTATGGTAAATGCAAAACAGATAGGTATTTTTGTTGTAGCTATCCTTATCGGAGGTGGTTTCGCATTTGGAGGAATCGCGAGTTATGCAGGTATAGTAGGCGGCGGACAGCAGTCTCAGGGAAAGGGAGAGTTTGATGCAACAATGCCAGAACAGAACTACCAGGAATCGCCGTATAATATGAGTTTGAGAGAACAGCAGGTTCTGGCCTACAATAATGACGTTGTATTTGTCAATGCTTTCTATGAGAATGAGGAGCAGAGAGAACAGCTTCAACAGCTTCAATCACTAATTCAGAGGTTTGACAGCAGGGTCTATGTCAGTGTTGCTAGCTCTTCTTCAAGCTCGGAAATCCTGGTAAGCTATGGTATTGTCGAGTTTCCATCAGCGGTCGTCACCGGAGGTTCAGGTGTTTCACAGCCGGAGAATGTAACGGTTGAACGGATTTCCGAGGCGGTATGTGACGGATTCAGAAACCTTGATGACCAGTCTGCAGAGTGCCTGTAGAGTTATATATTAGGAAGCAGTATTTTTCTGCATGGTTGAAGAGAAAATCAGGAACTGGATAGAGAAAAAACTGGAGAAAGATATAAAGCCTGAGAGGGTAAAGGAGAGTCTCCGGAATACAGGCCATGATCCCTCACTTGTCGATGAAGTAACCGGGAATAAACCGGAGGAAGATCCTTTCCAGGGCGATAAAGAAACCGGTACTTCGGATAGAGAAGATAAAGAATTTGAATTTGCTTCAAATGTGGATCATGAGGAGGAAGAGGGAGAAAATCAGTCGGAGCAATATTTCATCACTAAAAATATCTTAGACCGGAAAACCGCTGCAGTTCTTGGAATTTCGTTGGTAATAGCTGTTGGTATGGCAGGAGTTTCCAGCTATATTGAGACTTCTGAAGTCTTTCAGCCCCAGTGCTCAGGAGGGGATGAAGGCGCTGGTGTAAAGGTCTACAGTGTAGAGGCCCGAAATGATGTTACAACCGCCGAGATCAGTGTAGTCAAGGAAGTAAATGTTGTTCTTGAGGTTTTTGACTCCGGGGAGAAGATAGGACAGAATGTGGAGAAAATGGATGGTAGAGGAACTATTTCAGTTGACGGTGTCGGAAATAGGATATCCTTCCACGAATATGGCTGTGATGAGCCCTCTATTGAGATGAATTACTGAAGTTCGAAGGTTTTCGCAAAGTTTTCATCGCCTTGAATATTATTTCCGTGTCTCTCAAGGTTCTTGTCAGCGCTAAAGTCTTCGTGGTAAGATGCAGATACCGCTCCGTTTCTACCGATTAGCGTTACCGATGCCTGCTGATCTTTAGACAGTTTCCGGGCTACCTGAATTAACAAGCCAATATTCTCTGTAGGTACTTCTTCCTCGACAAATCTGTCCTCCATCTCAGCTCCTATATAGCTCTCTAGCTCTGACTCCAGGTTTTCCAGGATCTTTTCACGTTCTTTTCTTACTTTGAACAGGCTTTCAGCCATTGATTTCAGGTTTTCTCCCTCTGTTCTTGGAATCTTCTCTTCTTTCTCATTGAGATACCTAGAGAGACTTACTATCTTGGCCTCGAGATTGTCATTGTTTTCTATGAAGTTTTCAATAGTTGAATTGAGGTGCTTGGGCTCCACCGAGAAAACTGAGCAGAGCTCTCTCTGAGCCTTTCTGTGGTTGTCAGGTTCCTCGACTCCAAGTTTATCAGCTACTTCATTCACCCGGCTTCTTATCTGGTTTATGTGCTTTTCTGCAGCTTCTCCAGCCTTGTAGTTTAACCGGATAACTCCATCCTGGATTTTTTTGCTTGAGGTTATCAGGAACTCTTTGGCTTCTGATGTCCTATCTAGATGGGTTCCTCCACAGGCTTCGACATCGATCATTTCTCCGGTTCCATCCACTATCTTGATTACTCTTACCTTGTCTCCAGGAGGTGCTCCTCCCTGGTATATCCTGAAGCCGTATTTCTGTTCTGCATCAGCTTTCTTTAGCTGTTCTCGCTCAATATTCAGGTCTTTCCAGATGTTTTCCCGAACTTCCTCTTCTATTTCATCCAGTTCTTCGCGGGAGAGTTTCTCGTAATGTGTTATGTC
>PXPD01000005.1:5275-9487 GCA_003009815.1 Nanohaloarchaea archaeon SW_4_43_9
ATCCTCCCCATGACTTTATCTCCTTCCTCCAGATTGTGTTTTGGAACCCTGTGTAACACTATATTGCCTTGCTTCTGTACGTCTGTCACTTCGTACCTGTTATCTAAGTGCGAGATACTTCCTTTATCCGGTTCCTGGCCTCCACCCTGAGGGTAGAAGACAGTTTTATCTAGCGCGACCCATTCATCTCTAACCGCTACTACCTCAGCGTCCATTTCCTTCGTATACTCGTCGGCGTAATATAGTTTCTCAGTTCCCTCAACTTCTTCGAGGTCGAACCCTTCTTCTATTTCTTCAACTGTCTCATCTTCCGAGGCAACTTTTGCATAGAAATCTTCCGGTACTTCAAAACCGGCGTCCTCCATCATTTCAGGTGATACTCCATGAGACTCGTAAAGCTCTATTATCTGTTCCACAGAAGGCTCTGAATCCAGTCTTTCCAGCTTCTGGGCAGCTTTCTCTCTTGCTTCCAGGTACTTTACTTCCTCTACTTCGAGTATCTCTTTTATCTCATCGACCGAATCCATGAGTTCAGGAAACATCGATGAGAGTTCCTGAGCGTTCCACTCTATAACTTCTTTTATATTGAGATCCCAGTCATATTTCTCGATGTGGTCTTTCGCTCGACGGTAGATTACTCTCAGATTGTGTCCTCCGCCTGTATTCGAGGGTAGTTTTCCGTCTGCCAATGCGAATAGAAGCGCCCGAGAATGCTCTGCAACAGAGTAAAGACCCGCAACAGGTTTAATTTCATTCTTTAGCCGGTCTATATCTACTTCTAGCTCTTCAGCGATTTCCTGCCATTTCTCATCTATATCATCGACTTCATCCACATTCAGTTTTGAACTGTGAGGTAGGAACTCTCCCCAGATCTCTTCGTTTACCTCTAAACCGGTTCTCTCCTTCATCTTTTCCAGAGTTTCCGGCATTACACATTCATAGCTTGTCTCTGTGCCGTGTGATATCCACGTGATTCTTTCATGACCCATCCCCATGTCTAGGACTTTCAGGTCAAGTTCCTCGTAGCCTTCAGGAGTCTGTCTGTAGAACATGTAGACCTGATTCCACAGCTCCAGTCCATCGACAAAGAACTCCATACATGCACCCAAGTTACCTCCACCACCCCAGGCGTCTTCATGAAGTATCAACTTCTCTTCCGGTATTCCAAGTTCTTCTACAGCGAACTCGAACATATCGGCGAAGTATCTATCCTGATCATAGTTCTCTCTTTTGAAACATGTCTGACCGATATGGTTGTGGAGAACATAATGTCGACCCGTTACCCCGACATTGTCAATATCATTGAATCTCAGAGAGGGTTGAGGTATAACCAGTTCTTCTGCTGGGGGCTCCGCCTCTATACTACGTAGGGCTGGAAACAGTAGATGCTTCCTCCCACAAATTCGGTATCATCTCTCCACCGGGCTACAACAGGGTACCTCTCAATTGATTTGTAGCCTCGGGAATTCATGAAGTCCTCGTAGAGTTCCCAGGCCTCGGTGTAAGAGAATTCTCTATCAGTTGGCGAATCTCCTATAAAAGTGTAGCCGTCCCCGCATTCAGGTTCCCCGCAGACTGTTCTCCTATCAGCTGAGCTCCAGA
The DNA here is from genome assembly GCA_003009815.1 of Nanohaloarchaea archaeon SW_4_43_9. Lineage (GTDB taxonomy): Archaea > Nanohalarchaeota > Nanosalinia > Nanosalinales > Nanosalinaceae > SW-4-43-9. The sequence goes on from PXPD01000005.1 coordinate 6,878, forward strand.
AATACATTCCACAGTTCTCGCATTTCCCTCTCGAGAATCCTTTCTCTTTGAGAACATCTGTTGCAAAGAATTTTTCCGGGTTCTGTGAGGCTTCTTCTTTGATCTGTTTCTTCAGTTTTTCGAGTTCTGTCATATCCTTTCTTGCTTCCTGTATTTTTTTATCAGCTAAGACTTCACAAGTAGCCGCCGCTTCCGCCGTTAATCTCCCGGTCTAGTTCGATCAATGTGGAGTAGACAGTTACCGCGGTTAAAGATCCTAGAAGCCCCGATACTATAATAACCACAGGATTAGATGAGATTTCTGCGCTGCTTGCGCCGAGATTGACCAGCAGGCTTATCGCGTAAAGGATTATTACAGGTATTGAAGCTATCATCATCTGCTTCTTATGACCTTTCGTCTTCTGGACGCTGTTGTCAAGCGCTTCAAACATTCTATTGTTCTTTACTGCTACCTCTGGCAACGATAGAGCCAGGGCCAGAACTGCGTAGAAGAAGACTGCAAAAGATACTAGTAATCCTGCCAGACCTACTAAAGCTGCGGCTGCTCCCGCGTTAGCTAGATTTCCTCCCGCTATAGCATTTGATAGAGGTGCAAGCGGGACGAAGGCCAGTACTGCGAATGCCGTTATCACTATGTTGACCCCTGCAAGCCTTATGATAGGCCATGTCAGGTTATCTGTGAAATGCTCCTTTTCCAGTTCCCCGGAATTAAGCGATCTGAACGCTCCCAGTGCCACTACTATCGTAGCTCCGAAAAATACTAGGGATAGAACTGTTCCTAGTACAGCTGTGATGCCTCCACTAGATGTCAAGCCGCCGGTGACTGTGTTTGCGACCTGTAGGAAGAACACCGCAGCTATGAGAAATGCACCGGTTTCTGTTGCAAGATTTCCAAGTATTGACTTCACTGTTTTACTGAGATCAAGAGTCATGTTAAACAGTTGGGAAGGCTTTGTTTAAACCGGTTTGGAAAAAGGAAAGGGAATAGAGAGATGGTGTTTTTATTTGAGGTGTCTATAGGCGTATGCAAGTGTTGCCTATGTGAAGACTAAGCTGAAGGCATCCGCTGCTACTCCTATCAGTGCGCCCAGCTGAGGTCTTAAAATAGATCTCCGAGTCCTTCTGCTGCTTCGTCTTCATCAGCTTCGTCTTCGTCGCCTTCTTCTTCAGCTTCCTCCTCTTCTGCTTCTTCTCCTGAATCTTCAGAAGATCCACTTGAAGATGCTGGTGCTCCGCCTCCTGTAACTGCTGTTTCCATTGCTTCTTCAATGTCTACGTCTTCGAGTGCTGCGACAAGTGCCTTGACTTCTGAGTCTTCGACATCGAGATCTGCTGCTTCTACGATTGACTGGAGGTTTTCTTCGTCAACTTCTTTTCCTGCTTCGTGTAGTGTTAGTGCTGCGTATACAAGTTCCATTATTAATTCACCTGATGAATTCCATAACGAGCCTCATTATTAAAAAGACTTCTAGCATAAATGAGTACAAATATGGAGCTATCTTCGGAAGCCAGAGTTAAACTATCTGATGATTACACCGAGAGACTATGGGAAGAAGTTGAGAGAAGAGGAGGTGTTAAAGAGGTTTCACAAAGTTTGGGGCATTCTCGTTCCAAGATGTATAACTGGAAGAATAAGAACTCCTTTCTACCTATAGACTTTGTAACCGAAATAGCTGGAGACGAGTTAGGTGATGAGATAAAGGCTTTCAAGGGAAAAAGCAGGAGCAATCCTATTCGAAATCCATCACTTCCATTAGACCTCTCTGATGAATTATTATGTCGGATCGAGTTTTCTGTTTCTATAAATGAAAATGGAACTCCTATGTATATGACTAACGATCTAGGCAATTTGAGAAGATTCCAGACACTTCTAGATGAGCTTGGAGAAGTTCCCTACAACATATATACCAGAGACAGTCGCTTCCAGCTGAACTTTCCCGGGTATCTCTACACCCTGTTCCAAGAAATTAGCCATGGAGCGGATAAAACGGCGCTGATAGATGAAAAGGGAAATGTAAATAACGGTGAAATTTATGTGGAGGGCACAAGAATTGCTGAAGAAGACTATCCCAACGAGATTTACAATAGGAAGAAGAAGTTAAAGTTGGCATTGAGTAAAGAAAAGAATGAAGTTGTAAGGGAAATGTTGAGCAAGGAGGCCAAAAGAGCCGAGAGAACCTTGGACTCAGTTACTTAATTTGTAAGGGTGTCTTCATGTTTCTGCCCTAGATACCTGTACATCAAGACATCCGAAGAATCAATACATTCCTGGTCGACCTCTTCAATGCCTATGTCTCCATTCTTATACTTATTAACCTGGTTCTGACAGGCAGTACTCTTTGAAGAATCAGAAAATGCGTCTATGTTGCTAATACTGGGCAGAGCTATCGTTAAGACTATTACACCTGCTACAAGAAGTACGGAAGCACTAATGATGATGGCTAAAACTTTATCCATTAATCCTATTCCCCCCATATAAGGTCTTTGGCTCTATCTGGAATTTCTTCATTTTCTGCAGAACCACTATCTGCACACCTATATCCTCCTGAAACTGTCTGAGTAGCTTCTTCGCCTTCTCCAAGAGCTTCTTTCTGTCCTTCACTAACTGTA
>PXPD01000006.1:0-828 GCA_003009815.1 Nanohaloarchaea archaeon SW_4_43_9
AAGGTGAACTAACAGTATGCCAGAAGAAGATGACAACACAGTATACGTCGGTTCAAAACCTGCTATGAGCTATGTTCTCGCTGTAGTAACACAGTTTAACGAAGGGCACGAAACAGTACATGTCAAGGCGAGAGGAAAAGCAATTTCAAGAGCAGTAGACGTTGCAGAAATGGTAAGAAGCAAGTTTGAGGAGACAGCAGAAGTTGATGATATATCAATCGACACGGACCAGATTGAAACAGATGAGGGAGACGAACTTAACGTATCATCAATCCAGATCAATCTTACACAGGATCAGGAGTAAGATCTCTGATTACTGCTGAACTTGAAGAGATTATCTTCCTCCCAACTTTTTTCTTTTACTTCGTTTACCGCACCGTTTTTATACAACCAGCTCTAACCAAAATATATGACCAGAAAAGGAATGTCCCAGACACTAGCACTTATTGTAGCTGCCTCAGTTCTGATGATGACAGCACTGACCGTTATCTTCATGGTTCAGGGCGGTCTGGGAGATGTAAACAGCGGCACAAGTAGATCAAGCTGTGTAGCAACTGTAGAAGCAAAATGCGCCGGAACAACAGGGACAATAAAAGCTCCTACCACATGCTATTCCAACGGCAACCCTATTCCAAGCGCTCCGCAGTATATACCTCCAACACAGGGATCAGAATTTAGTTGCGATAAAGTCAACTCATAGTGATTTAGATGGATAAGACTATCGAGATAATGGTTGTCGCCGTGGTGGCCTTAGCGACCGGTGTAGTTATTCTTTACCTAGCCAGTGGCCAGGCAGAAGGATTTGGTGGATTTGCTGATGACCGTCAA
>PXPD01000006.1:845-6077 GCA_003009815.1 Nanohaloarchaea archaeon SW_4_43_9
GCTCAATGCACTTACTGGGAACAGACATGTGATGATCCTAATGAACAAAAGCCCGATTACTGTGGAGAATCTGTTCCAGACTATTGTCCGAATACAGGTAATTCCGAAGGGAGCGGAGATACTACCACCAATCAAGACTCAAACAGTGACTCAGGCAATACAGCGTAAGATCGGTGGTCAGATTTTGAGGCATCCCTCTATAATTTTTTCTACTTCCCAAAGCTCTCCTTTTTCTATTTCTGGTTCTACTCCGATTCCGATAAGAGGCACCGGATTCAATGTATGAGATGTTTTAGGATTCTCTTGCGTCCCTAGATCCTCGCAGTTGCCGTGATCAGAGGTGATTAATCCGACGTAGTCCGTCTCTCCCAGTTTTTCGACTAATTGGCCGATGTTTCTATCAACTGTCTCTACCGCGGTCTTCACTGCTTCTATTTCTCCTGTATGTCCGACAAGGTCGCAGTTGGCGTAGTTCAGAAGTATGAATTCATGCTCACCTTTCTCCATAGCATCCAGAACAATTTCAGTTATCTCATTGGCGTGCATCTCTGGTTTCTGGTCATAGGCTTTGATCTTATCGCTTTCGATGAATTCTCGATCCTCGTGTTCAAACTCCAGCTCTCTCTGGCCGTTGAAGAAGTAGGTGACATGCGGTTTTTTCTGTGATTCAGCAACTCTCAACTGTGAATAACCAGCTTCCTCTATTTTCTCTCCCAGAGTATTCTCCACTATCTTTTTCTTGAACAGTACAGAGTTATCGAATTCTTCGCGGTAGAGAAACATGGATGTGAAACCAGGTTTTACCTTTGCCTTGAACTCCGGGAAGTCTTCTTTGATGAAAGCATCCGCTATCTGTCTCTCTCTATCTGCTCTGAAATTGTAAAAAATCAGCTCGTCTTCATCTTTTAAACCTGAATAATTCTCTGATACCGAAGGCTGGATGAAATAGTCGTACTCTCCATCCTCGTAAGCCTTCTCCACCGCTTCCTTAGGTCGGGAGAACCTGAATCCTTCCGCCTCTGCCATTGCCCGGTACGCCTTCTGCGTCCGATCCCAGTTTTCATCCCTGTCCATGGAGTAGTACCTACCCATCACTGTGGCTATCTTGGCGTTCTCCGGTTTGAGACTTTTGATTTCTTTAATAAACTTCTCAGCGCTTTTCGGATCGACATCTCTTCCGTCTGTGAAGCAGTGTATCCAGATATTCTCAATGTCATAATCTTCAGCAATTCCCAGCAGCGCCTTCAGATGATCTATATGTCCGTGTATTCCGCCATCACTGATAATACCGGCTAGATGAACCGCTGTATTGTTCTTCTCAGCTCTTTTCAGCGTGTTCTGAAGAGCTTTTTTGTCCCTCAACTCATTTTTTTCTACAGTATCGTTAATCCTCTTCAGTCTCTGAGATACCCTCCTTCCTGCCCCCAGATGTAGGTGCCCGACTTCGCTATTGCCTGTATAACCTTCTGGCAAACCTACCGCCTTCTCGGAGGCCTCTAGTTTTCCATATTCTTTTTCCATCAGTGAGTCAAGGTTAGGTGTTTCTGCTTTTTTAAATGCATTACCTTTTAGTTCCTCTCTCAGGCCAACTCCATCCATTACTACCAGTAGAACAGGCCTCATGTATGGTAGTTCTCGCCCGATGTTTAATAACTGAGGTTCAACAATTATTGGATATGCTGTCTTCATTAAAGGAAAAGCTTTCCGGTGACAGTGAATCTACGGAGATTGAAGACTCTGAAGTAATAGATGATATAAAAGAAGAGGTATCCCCTGAAAATCAGGAAACAGGTAGTATGGATCAAAGCCTTGAGAATGTTGATGAACTTGAGAAAGAAATAGAGGAGAAACTCTCCGAACTAAACATTTCTGAACACGATAGTACCTCCCAAACTGACAACGGTGCAGATGAAGCAAGTACTCCTGAAGAGGAAGTAGAGCAGGAACTTGAGAATCTGGATGATGAAGAACTACCTGAAACTGGTGAAGATAAGCAAAATGAAGAAAGTTTTGAGAAACAGGGGGTTGAAGATTCTGATGAGGTAGAGACTGATACTGAAGATGGTGCTTTGGAAGAAACAGAGGTTGAAAATGTTATCCAGGAATCAGACCAAGAGCCCTTGCATAAGCCCTCGCTTCCCGGAGCTGGAAATAACCCGGATCTTCCCTCCCAGGTTAAACAGTTCGAAGAGCATGTAGTTGCGGGTGAATCTGAGGAGCTTGCCAGGATAAATGATCTTGAGCAAAGAGTCGAAAAGATGGAGCTCCGATCAACTAAGGATCTTGAGGAGAGAATTGAAAGACTGGAATCTAAGATTGATTCAATGCAGTCAGTTGAAAATTTCAATAAGAGACTAGAGGAGCTGGAGGAAGTAGTAGCTGATAACGGGCCCGCAAAAGTAGATGAAATAGGTAGAAAAGTCGATCAGCTTTGGGAAGCTTTCGACGGAGAACTGGAGGATGTTGAGAAAAATGAAGATAGAACAGATAGGAAGATCCGGCTTCTATGGCAGGCACTTGATCTTAAAACAGATGAGCTAGAATCCCTAGTTGAAAACAGTGAGGGAAGGAAAGTAGAAGAACTTTGGGAAACAATGGATGAAGAGTTTATGGATGTTGAATCACGAATACACGAGAACAAAGAGGAGATAAATGATCTTTACTCATCGGTAGTAGAGCTTTCAGAGCTGATGAAGAAAGAAGTAGAACATGACCACTAGAGTTTTAATATTTTAATCACTTCTAAGTATTAAAGAGGCAGGCCACAGTTTTTGCTGCAAACCGTCCTGCTTCAGGACAATTTAAGAGGAGATCTATATGGGAGAAGACGTGATATTTGGAGAGGAAGAGGACTCAGAACAAGAAACTCTTTTTGAATCGGAAGAGGAAGATAACGAAGAACAGGACGTACTGTTCGGGGAAGATTCTGAGGAATCGGAAGCTGAAGACACAGCAGATGAAGAAAATGAGGATGTTCTAATTGATGAAAATAATACGGAAAATGAAACAGAGACAGATGCTGAAGAGACCGAAGATGATGAAACGGAGTATAGTACTGAAAAAGAGCAGAACGACATAGATGAAGATTCTGGTAAGAAAGAGGAAGCCCAAGCCGGTGATGAGTCTGCTGCTACTGATGAACAAATCGGAGATCTAGAGGAGAGACTGGATGAGCTTGAACAGAAAACAGATTCCCGGGATAAGGAAGAACTTGATGAAGTAAAGGCAAGACTAGATGAAGTCGAGGAATCGGTCAAGGAACCCGATATTTCTGATGAGATTGAAGATTTGAAGAACGATATCACATACCTGGAAGAAAAAATAGAGGGCACTGAAGAAACTGATATCTCCTCACTTGAGAACCGGTTGGACGAAATAGACAGGGCGGACGAAATTGAACAGGTGAAAGACAGGCTTGCGGAAAAATCCGATCTAATAGAGGAGATCAGGAACAACCATGAGGAACGGATGGAGAAACTACAGGACGAGATAGATGAGTTCAAAGATCGGGAAGTATCAGGTGAAGGAACTGAAGAAAATCTCCAGGAAATTGAGAATGAAGTAGAGGAACTGGCAGAAGATATTGAAGGGGTTCTAGATAGACAGTCCGAGTTCGAGGAAAAACTACAAGATTTCAACCCTGGAGACTTCGATCGGCTACAGGTCAAGGTACAGAATATAGAGAACAGTGTCGAGGAACTGGAGAAACAGGAAGAGGAAAAAGATGTCTCCAAGCTTTCGGAAGAGGTCGAACAGCTGAAAGGAATGATATCCGACTATAAATGGATTTTCAACGACTTCGATGATCTCGCAGAGCTAAAGCTTCTATCACAGGATGAATACAGAGAGCTACGGGATGAAGCGAAGGAAACTCAGCCCGAAGAAACCAATGAAAAAGTGAAGGCAATTGAGGAACTGAGCGAGAACATGGAGAGATTCGCCGAGAAAGTTGAGCCCGGGCAGGAGCTTCGGGAAGATATTGAACTGTTGAAGCAGAAAGTTCAGGAGATGGAGGAAAGAGAAGAGCAGAACAGTCTCGGCCCTCTGGTCAAGAGGGTTGAGAGGCAGGAAGAACAGATAGAAGAGATCAGAGAAGGCTACCAGGAACTTGGTGAAATGATGGAGCTGGTGCTGAAAGAACTGAGAGAAACCAGATAACAAGTTTTTACTTTTCTTTAGACAAAACTTCCGAGACCTGACTGCCGGGCCTCAAGTGCTTTTTCAAGATCTTCTAGCCCGGATTCAACACGATCCTCGGAAAACTCGTGTCGGTCTACAAGTATCTCCTTTATTTCCTCCTTATCAGGCTCATCGAAACTATAGTCTGCCTCTGTTACCGGGGGCTGAAGGAAGAATTCTACAATTTTGTAAGGATCCTTCTCTGAATCCCATTCAACTTTATCGTCCTCCAGTAGTTCTTCAAGGCTTTCATACTCTCTGACAAGCTTTAGACTGGTTTTCGGCCCTATACCTTTGATACCGCCGGGATTGAAATCGGTTCCCATCAAGAGGCCCATCCAGATCAGTTTCTCATACGAAATATCCAGCTGTTCAAGAACCTCGTCAACCTCAATTCTTTCCGTAGAAATCTCTTTCCTTCCGCCTCCAGAGGTTTTCCGTGTTTTTCTTGTTGTCAAGTTCTTAACCATTCTCTCGGCACCGAACAGTAAACAGTCCCAATCCTGTGAACCGACTGCGTATATATCACTAGGGTACTCCTCCGAAGCCATAAATGCGGCCTGAGCCTCTCCCTCGCTCGGCGCCTGAATATAGGGAATCCCCATCGCTTCAAGAAGCTTCTTCGCCTCTTCAATCATTTCTCCAGTTAGTTTGGAGCTCTGGGTTGCTTTGCTATAGGCTTCGCTTACTTTGCCTTCTTCCTTCAGTTTTTTCCATTCCTTTCGAGCTTCCTCCCTCTTTTTCCTTCTTTTGCTGCTCTCTTTTTCCTTCAAATCCGGCATCTCCCCGTCAAAAACAAATACAGGCCGGATATTTTCCTCAAGAAGGTTAATATTACGGTAGAAAAGTCCGGACAGATGTGAGGTGATATTTCCATCCGAGTCTTTCAACGGTGTTCCATCTCTCTGCCGGATAATGGATAGAAACTGGTATAGAGTGTTCATGGCATCGATCGCTATCTCCTTATCATTCAAGTCAGCAAAATCGATATCTTCGCTTTCAACCAGTTCCCCCAGATCTACACCCATGCAAAAAGAATTTACATCCTGAGCT
>PXPD01000007.1 GCA_003009815.1 Nanohaloarchaea archaeon SW_4_43_9
CTTCATCACTTTCAATCAGTTTTGCTGCGACAAGAGGACCGATAGTGTCTCCAATCGGAGCCTGATCAAGAAATGCTCTTGTGGCCTCTTTCTGCGCCTCCGCAAGCTCCTTGTAGATCGGTATCATCATTGTAACCATCTGGACAAGGTAGATCATTTTTGTCTTTTTGATCAACTGTCTAAAATGTCTCATTACCTTGAAGATTTGGTGTGTTCCCATGACTCCCTTGAAAGCCATGTTAAGATCCGCAAGTTCCTCTTCATCTTCTGTCTCCGCGTTTCCTTCAACGAACCGATTGAACTTGTCCTCTGATGAGTCTAGAACGTTTTCTAGTTTTCCGACCATCCCGGCCGGGTCGATACCGGTTGGTGCTGAGAACTTGAAATCTCTTAGGGAGTCAAACTTTTTCCTGGTGTCGTTTTCTATGTCTGAAGCAAACTTGTCCAGGAATAAGACCTCGGTATCATTTCTGTATGTCTCTAAATCAACTAGGGCTGACTCCAGCTTCCTGTCGGCCTGCCAGATCATTATCCTAGGGAAGAATATTAGCAGAGCCGGAAGTATTAGGAATGAAAGTATCTGTACAATCATGAAGATTTGCTGTAGAATTCCATCACCACCTATCGCAAAAAGTGCGTCAAAGACCATAGAAAACGGTTAATCTAAACCTTTATAATTGCTGTCAACCACACTTTTTCAGAGCCAAAAAGATGCTAAAACAGTTTCAGAAGGTCTATTAATCACTTTATAGATTCAGATGATAGAATAAGATAATCTACTTTTTCTGCCTGACTGATTCAAGTTGGGAATCAATCATTAAATCTGCTGTCTGGATCAGTCTGTGTCAGGACTCTCTCTGACATACTTAGTTCATTCTCTAACCTGAAAACTTCTTCACTATGCTTTCAATTTTGCAGAGTAATTTAATCAATCCTTATTCAGCTCTCCAAGCATTGAATCAACCTGGTCCGGTGAAGGATTCGAATGTATGACAGCAGAGAAAACTTTGTCTGGAAGCCTGTCTTTCAGCGCTCTTTTCTGGCCCTCTCTTACAGATTCTTTCTGATCCGGGCTATGAAAACAATGCATTAGTATCGCTGATGCATGACTCTGATTTATCGAGGGATATCTCCCGGTATCAATATGCAAAACTGTTTCACATAGCTCAAGTTCTTCATCAGTTAGGCCTGAGCTCTCTCTTCCAATCATAAGAGATGTTTCTTCAGAGGGCTGGAACTCTTTAGCTGAGACACCTCTACCGGGTTTAGTACCGACCACATAATTGAGATCATTCACTGCTTCCTCCACAGAGTCAAATATCCTGGCTTCCCGAAGCTTGTCTTGAGCGCTAGATGCAGTTTTCCTGGCCTCGGCTAGGTTGAAATCAGGGTTTACAATTCGGATATCATAATCGAAGTTAGCGGATAATCGGGCTATAAAGCCTGTATTCTCCGGTATCTCAGGTTCTACTAGGATTATTTTTCGTTTCATGGAAAAACCTGTTATTCAAAACTCTTTTTAGCCACCGAATGTAAAGGAACCTGCTTCCAGCCTTGCCACTTCCCCATCCAGCACAAAAGTTGCATTTCTTGGATAAACTGTAATATCGCCGGAGAAGGAGTTGATTTTCAGAGGTCTCGCGGAATTAAAGCTTGTAGACGCATTCTCTGATTCTATTGATCCCAATACCTGACCAAGATTGATAGTTGATTCTTCAACTCCTCTTATCTCTAGTTTGGTGGTGTTGAAGCTCTGGCTTACAGGCGCCTGACCGGAAATATTCACGCCTGATGTCAAAACACCCTGGACTGTACCGGATACAGTAGTCTCATTTACAGGTTTGAGAGTTCCTTCAAAACCATAGAACTCTATACCTGTATCTGATTCAATTACTTTATCTCCGAGCTGAACCCTGTCCGTTGAATTAGATCTAACTTTCGCACCGCCTTCTATATTCACTGTTTCCTCTTCGAGCTCCTGTACCCTCAGGTCAGCTTTAACCTTGTTTTCAGGTTCAGGTGTATCTGTAACAATATTCCGAAGCTTCTGCAGAGGATTCTCCATCAACCCTTCAGGACTGAACTCATCTAACTCAGGTGCCTGCAGATCCATGTTTTGAGTGTTTGCTCCCTGACCTGTTGTAACCGCTATCGCTGTTAGCGTGGTCAAAACCGCTGCAAGAATTTTGCCGTCTAACATATTATCTACTTGAATTCCTCCGGATATAAAACCTACTCGTCTTCAGAATCCTTCTTTACCTTGTCAAGGACGACTTCCTTTGTGGAATTAGAGTCTGTATGACTGGAAGAGCTGGAGCCTTTCTTTCTTTCTATTTCCCGCTGATATTCTTTCAGCTTTACCTTTTTCCTGATTTTTTTATAGAGCCATATGAATGGTTTGACTACTAGTAGAAGTAGGTGGTACGGTATTTTAAGCAATGTTCTTGCCATTGAGTAAGCTGAGGCCAAAAAGCTATATGTCAGGTACAGTACTCCTCCTAGGAATGCGTATGTCAGCATCTGGTTGAATGAGAAACTGTAATTCAATACTTGAGATAGAGCGGCGTAGAAACCTGCCGAGAGCGCAGAAACTATTACTGTCTCGAAAACCATGCTCATTACCTTGAATGCTAACACGAACACAACTACAAGTAGCAGTATCAGAACTACAGTTGCCACATCTTGAGGTAGCTGTGATATCACCGGTATATTCATCTACCTAACACCCTGTAAAGCGGGTCGCCTTTTTCAGGTATAATACTTGTGTATGCGATAAATCCTATGATTAAAAGTACGAAGATGACTCCCGCTATAATTGGAAGCATTGAACTTTCATTTGAGGCAGGTGTTGAAGATCCCTGATTACCTGAATTAACTCTCGACTCAACTTGGTTTACTTCCGCCTTAGTTGCTTCGTAAACTCTTCCAGCTTCTTCGTACTCACCTGCCTGGTACAAGTTTTCGATCTCTGAAACATTTTGATATGCAGTATTCAGTATATTCTGGTACTCATCATCTGAAACCTGAGGTTGTAGTCCCTCAATTCTACCTCGAAGTGTGGATGCCTGCTCTGAATAATCAGTCATTGCCTCTCCCATGATTTCTACAACCTCAACAGCTTGATCATCAGATGACTCGGCTGTTACCCTTATTGAACCTGTGGAGGAGACCTCCGATATTGAAAGTTCAACATTTCTGCTTTCCCCGGGATCGAGTTCCACTGAATCAGCCTCAACAGTCATCTGATCTGATTCAAAGCTCACAGAATTAATCAATGCAGATCCCGTGTTCTCTATTTCTACTTCCTCGGTTACTGAGTCATCGCTAGTTATAGTGCCGAGGTCTAGTGTAGAAGTGACAGAGAACTGAACCTCCCGGGATTCTGCATCTGAATCGAGTTCGACCGGGATTTCAGCATTCTCGACCTGGATTGTTCCCACGAAGTAACCTGATCCTGAAACGGTGTAGTTCAGGTTGGTAAACTGCTGGTTATTGCTAGAATTCATCTCAACAGTTGCAGGATTGAAAGATATCAATGAAGATATGTTGCCGCTGGAAGACAGGTCAAGCTGTGTTGAATCATTCTCAGGTGCAAGGTAGTGAACTTTGAATTCTCTCTCAATCTCTCCGGTTTCATTCGTGGTCGCATTAAGATTTCCTAAAGTTTCCACACAGATAGTCGCATTCCGATAGTCGCATTCCGGAATACTGAGGTCTACGTCCACTGAATTGTTGTAAGAGCCGTCCGTAAGTGTTATGTCACCCGATCTCTCTACAACTTCTGTCATGTTAAATAATGCTGTTACATTGATCTCAGAATCAGCAGGTACGGATAGATTATCTGATCCGTTTACCCATGTGACGCCCTCGAGTTCATCAGAGTATTCTGCATCGAGTTCTAACTCTGATTCCTGAAGGTTCTCAACAGTGAAATTGTAACTGTAATTTTTCCCTGTCCTAACTGTATCATCAATCTCGCCTGAAATATTAAATGTCCGATTAACTTCCTCTACAAAGAAGTTGTCTGAATCTGTTTTCTTACTTCCGTAGACATCTTCTGCCTCTACTTCTACTGTATAGGTGTCTTCCTCCCAGTCTGATCCTATTTCAACATCTCTCTGGAATACTCCGTCTTGGTAATCCATATCTTCCAGTTTGAACTCCGAAAGATTCTCTGTCGAGTTCTTTACCGTTATATTTGCGTAAATTCTTGATGGATCAAGTGGTCTTGAGGAGAAGTATTTTCCGAAAGCCACCTCCAGATTGTATTCTCCTCCTTGTTGTGCTGTTGAAGATGCTCCGAAATTGATGTCATATGTTCTGACTGTAATATTTCTTTTAGTTACAGCATCCTTTTCAGTACCTGTTGCATTGTAAACTAACTGGACATCTTCACCGAATGCAGTTGTATTGAGGTCAGGAAGAGTTAGATCTGACTGATAGATATCATTGTTTTGCTCCATTTCCTTTACCGTGAAATTTTGCCATGAACTATTTGACCTGTTCCAGAGGTTCAGTGTAAGATTAACTGAATTAGGTGTGTCTCCAGTTACATTGTATGATGTGGAGATCTCTGCCTCTCTTTCACATTCAGTGAAAAATGAAGAGTCATTGCAAGTTCCTGAAGATTCCAGTTCTTCTATTTCTCCCGACATCACAGGATTGGTTTCAACTGGAAGAGTAAAGGATGCTTCAGAATTGAGGATGGAATCACCCTTGTTTGTTACATTTACATGCATGAGATAACTGGCATCGTAGACATCGGGCACATTTATTTGAGAGTTGTAGTATTCTGAACCATCTTGATTTCCAAGCTCCTGTATTTCATGTGTCTCTGTACCATTTGTAAAGTATATATTTACGGTAGCTCCTTCTTCTGGTTCATCGTTCCATTCATCGGTTACATTGACCCGTACATTGACGGTGTCTCCAGGGGGTAGATTGGTACTAGTATCGGATAGAAGTTCAACACTGTAGTTTCCAAACTGGAGGTTTTCAGTATTGTGGAATTCGTCTCCGGTACCTGAAGTTTCCTGAAGTGTGTAGTTTATTGTGCCTCCTTCGGAAGTATCTGGAGTGATATCTGCATACCAGTATCCTTCCGAAAGGTGCTGCATACTGGCTTCATCTCCTCCTGAAGCGTTGTATGTATAGGTAAAGTTGAAGCCGGATATATCATCTGAATTTACTGACTCTCCACTATCGGTAAGATTAATCATTCTGGAGGAATCTGAAAGATCACCTACAAATTCTACAGAATACGGCTCATTTAAGGGAGTTATAGTATAAGCTGAAGCTGTTCCTATCAAAAAGACAATCGAAGCTAAAAGCATCAGAGAACTGAAAATCCTGTTTTTGGCATACATATAGAGTAGGATTGGATTTGTATAGTTAAAAAATCTAGTTATAGAGGGCAATGTAGAGAGTTTCAAACCATAACTCTTTAGATTCTACTATATCAAGTCTGTAACCGTCAATAATTTTTTCATAATCAGCTCTGTTTGAGAGAACAACTAGTGCGTAACCGTCCTCTTTGAGGTAGTCATCAACTTTATCCAGAAATCTTTCAGTTAACTCAGTTCCCTTTTTCCCTCCGCACCAAATTCTATTATCATCAACTTCTTCTCCTGGAAGATAAGGAGGGTTAAACACTATCAGATCAAAACTTTCATCCAAGTTCTCAAATAAATCTGACTCAATAACTTGGATTTCCAGATCTTCTTCCTTTGACTTCCTGGAAACCTTCTCTACAGCCTCAGGGTTAATGTCGATAGCTGCGGCTTCAGCTCCTTTTCTTGCCATCTCCAGAGCTATGACACCTGAACCCGTTCCCATATCAAGAGCTTTCTTTCCCTGGAGATCTAGTTCAGATACATAGTTCTTCAAAAGAAATGAATCCTTATCTGGCCTGTAAACCGTCATTTGCTGATCTGTTCTACGAACTCGAGATAGAGAGGGTTTGGTTCCTCAAAGCTTGAAGTGAACTCAGGGTGTGCCTGCGTTCCGATAAAGAACGGGTGATCCCTTTTCTCCAGATACTCGGCGAGATCTTTATTCTCAGTGGAGAATCCTGAAATCCTCATGCCTCCATTCTGAAGCTTATCATGGTACTCCGGATTCACCTCATATCTATGTCTATGGCGTTCTACGACTCTTTCAGATCCATATATTCTCTTAACCTTCCCTTCTACTTCGGCTTCGTAGGCTCCAAGCCTCATAGTTCCTCCCATCTCTTCTATATCTTTCTGGCCTGGAAGCTCCGCGATAACCTTGTGTTCCTCACCGTTCTCAAACTCTTCCGAGACTGCATCCATTCCCTTGCAACTCCTGAGATACTCGATCACTATTAGCTGCATACCATAACACAGCCCGAGAATCGGTATGTTATTCTCCCGGCAGTAACGGATTACCTCCATCTTCCCTTCAACTCCTCTAGAACCAAATCCGCCAGGAATGATTATACCGTCATAATCATCTATATTTTCCAGTTGCAGATCCTCCGTATCCCTGTAATCTATCTTCACTGAGCCTCCGAGCTCGGCAGAGGCATGTTTCAGCGCTTCTTCGATTGATACGTAGGAGTCATTCATCGCTGTGTATTTCCCGAATATGGCTACAGACGCAATGGATTCTGATGCAAGATTTTCAACCCGCGCCTTCCATTCGCCAAGGCCGGAGGTTCTATCCGGTAACTCCAGCTTCTCCGATATCATTTTATCGGCGTTCTGCTCGTCGAAAAGTATCGGCAGCCTATAAACTGTGTCCACGTTAGGATCAGACACCACTTCTCGCTGATCAACATCGCAGAAGAGTGCTATCTTCTCCTGAACAGATTCTTCCAGCAAATCTTTGCTTCTACCAACTATCATATCCGGCTCAAGCCCTACCTCTCTCAAGTCCCTCACCGAGTGCTGTGTTGGTTTGGTTTTCTGCTCTCCGGTTGTCTCCAGATAAGGAACCAGTGTCGTATGAATCAAGTAGGTATCTTCCTCTGGAAGTTCGGAACGCATCTGTCTAGCCGCCTCAAGGTAGAACTGGTTCTCCATATCACCGACCGTACCACCGATTTCAATTATAACAATATCGGTATCCTCCTCTTCAGCAGACTCCTTCCAGCTGTTCTTTATCTCATCGGTTACATGAGGAACCATCTGAACGGTCTTCCCAAGATACTCACCTTTCCTCTCCCTCTCTATTACATTCTGGAATATCTTTCCCGAGGTCAGATTCCAATCTCCTTTTGTTTCAATGCCGAGGAATCTCTCGTAGTGGCCGAAATCCATGTCGACCTCAGTACCGTCCTCTAAGACGAATACTTCGCCGTGTTCATGAGGATTCATCGTCCCGGGATCGACGTTGAGGTAGCCGTCACATTTGATCGGGACAACCTCCTGTTCCCGGAGCTGTAGAAGTTTTGAAATGCTTGCGCTTACCAGTCCTTTTCCTAGACCTGAAAGAACTCCCCCTGTAACGAAAATCCACTTCGGCATAATATACTTCGATCAACTGGAAATAAATATGAAACGGTTGACCAGCATTTCAAATCTTGTCCTGAAGGAATCTGGCGATCTCCTTTAACTGGATTATCTCTAGATCGTTGACTCTTTTCTCGGAGTTAGGTAGTTCGTCTCTGAGATCTTTCGCCTCGTCTTTGGTGATCTCCAGGATATGTCGGGCGTCGACAAATGCATTCCTTGTTTTCTTCCTTTTGTGTGTGAATAGCGCTCTGACAATCTTGAAGAAGAAATCCTCGTTCTCCACTCCATGCCTGTCCCTGTTTGGATATAGTTTGATTATCGCAGCATTTACATCGGGCGCAGGTTTGAAGCTTGATGCCGGAACTTCTCTCAGTTTAACCGGAATAAAGTAATAGTTGACGAGAACTGTGAATCTTCCGTAGTCTGGTTCCCCCGGCTCCGCAACAATTCTATCCGCTAGATCTTCCTGTATTATAAGTGCGCTCTGCACCTGTTTCCGGCCTAGTTCCTCGATAATTTCTGAGGAGAGATGGAATGGGATGTTTGCAACACAGCGATCAATATTATCGAAGTCATATTCAAGAATATCTCCTTCAACGACCTCTAGATTCAGATTACCGAACTCCTTTTTTAGATGGTTTGCAAGCACCGAGTTGTTTTCAACTGCGTAGACTTTCTCTGCTTTCTTGGAGAGCTTCGATGTTATTGCGCCTGTCCCGGCGCCTATCTCCAGTACTTGTTTATCCTCTACCTCTCCGGCTTCTACCAGCGCCTCTACTGTTACTTCAGAAACTAGGAAGTTCTGTCCTTTGACAGGTTTTATACCGAGTTCTCTAAGAGTTTTTTCTGTATCCATTATTTCAGCTGAGAAAATATTTTTCAGGAGATGAAGAGGTTTGTCTTGACGTCGCCCTTTAGCTCCTCTATAATTCTATCTTTGACCACTTTTTTTGGTTCCGGAAGGCTGGAGACTCTATCCTTGATATCCTCGAAGCTCTCGAAGTCGCCTTTCTCTCTTTCGTCTAGAAGCCTCTGCATGTGTTTGCTTCCGATTCCTGGTAGAAGTTCAAATGCGTGTCTTCTAGGTGTTACAGGTGTTGCCTCGTTGAAGAACTCAACGAATTCGTCTTCCTGCTCATTTACCAGGGCATCGAGCACATACTTCATCTCGCTTCTTGCGCTCCCGGTTAGGTCATCATGTTCTAGCTTGGTCTTGATGTACTTTACCTTCTCTCTTTCTCCTTCACCAATGTAGATTTCTTCTCCTCCCTTTGGTCTTTCATCTTCACGCATCACAACTTCTAGAAGGTTGAAATTCTCTGTTCCCAATCCCTGCGCTATGGGCTCATCTTTCTCACCTGATCTTCCGTGTTCAAGGAAGTCCAGGACCTTTATGTATTCATCTTTTCCGCTCATGGATATTTTTCACCTTCTAGGTATGAAATAAGAGAGAAGTTGTAAGTTAAAAGCTTACCGCCGTTATCCTGTCTCAACTGAATGACAGATATCCAGAATATCCTCTACTTCGGAGTCTTCAAGTTTTACTCTCTCCTTTGAGAAAACGGCTCTAACTGTTGATTCGTGCTGTGGAACGACTTCTAGCAGTTTGTAGATATGTTTCTGCTTGAGTGATTCGATTTCAGAAAGCTCTTCGTTAAGTTCTTGAAGTGTTTCAAGGTCTTTCACTTTTGTGTGACGCGTAAGATTTTCCAGTGCGATTTTCTGTTCATGGACAAGCTCTTCTTCATCTCGATCCTCAAGTGCTTCAAGTGCCTCTACCGGGTAAACGTATTCTTCATCCTTTACTTCCATGCTTATCCCTCAATTTTCTCCAGATGGATTGGTTTGATATACAGAGTTTTCTCTTTTCCCTGATCCTCGAACTTTACCTGGTATGAATCTCCTTTCTCCCCTGTTACTTCAACTGTTCTCCCATGGTAACGGGTATGAACTCTTCCTTCCTGAACTGACGGGTTGATCTTGAGAAGTGCTTTCTCTCCCTCTTCAAACTCCTTGAAGTGATCATTTACCGTTGGTTTCTCTCTTCCCTCTTTAGAAAGCTTTTTCCTCGCTCCCTGCTGTGATCCACTGGATTTCTGTGCCACTCGAAAATCACCTGCGGTTATTTTTCTGCGTGTACTGAAAATCCTTGATTTTTGTTCATTAAGTATTCACCTATGGAATGGTATGCTACGCTAAATCTTTTTAAACTAGTTCAGTGACCGATTATTTTTCTATCCATGTGACATCCAGCTGCACACATTCAGCCGAAGTACCTATCAACTCAGAGACATTAGGCTGCGTTCTGCCCTCATCTCCATGAATAAGCTCTTTGATGTATGTTCCGGCTTCTGCCTTGACTGTCAGTTCGAACTCTTTGTCGCCTGTCTTCTCCCATTCGACCTCATAAATCTCTCTCTTTCTGGTCTTATCCGCTCTTCTGTGCTCGACTCTTTCCGGAGTATCCTGTTTTATCTCTCCGACGGCCTTTGAAATGTTATCTAGATCTTCTTCAGTGATCTCGTCCTCAGTTTCAATAACTGCTTTATACTCCTTGTCGGCATGTTTCTGCTTGATATCAGCTGCTTTGTCTTTGTGAGTGAACTGAAGTTCGAAAACCTCAATCTTATCCGTGGACTCATTGACCTCTTCCTGGAGCTCTTTTAGATCAAGGTTACGGTTAAGAGGCTCAATTATCTCAAGTACAAACTCCCGCTTCCCGAGACATCGGGCATTTACGTCTTCTCGTCCTCCTCCGTGGAATTTTGCCTCTATTCCTTTTGTCTCTCTCATGAAGGGATCCTGTATTTCCTCCTGTACAGAAGTAGTATACTGTTTACCGGTCCAGTCACATTCATCACAGCCGTCACCCCTGCAGTTGCGGCAGTGCCATTCTGTCTGAGGGATTTCTCGGGAGTACTTGTTGTACTGACCGTAGATCAGTAGAGAGTTGACCTGCATTTCTACACGGTCTTTTGATTCCTCCATTTCGATTATCGCATTAATATCGGGCCGTTTGAAATCAACCTCTATCCCCAGTTCTTCCTCAAGCCTTTTCCCTATCAACCGGGATAGCTCGGTCTTGATAGGTTCAACCCATTCAAGGCCGTACTCCTCCCATAGTTCCTCCTCTGCTTTTAGAACATCGCTTGGAGGTCTTATACCGATCAGAAAAGTGTCCAGTTCATATCTCTCAAATGAGTCTTCAACCAGTTCAACCCAGTGATCCATCTTCTCAAAAACTTCTTGGCAGACATGACATGAGCTTCCGGGTTCAGCTTCTTCCGGAATATTATCTCTTGCAAAAGAGTTCTCATTGACCTCATCTTTTTCCCGAATTATTGCACCTCTCTCATAGTTTTCCAGTCCATGCCCGAGTTTAGCGAACTGTCTTCCCAGACAGTGATCACATAGATCTTCTTCGAGAAGTAAGTCCCGTTTTTCCTGAACTGTGTACATACAGCAAAGACTTCAGTCCTATTTTTATATAGTGAAAGCTATTTTAGAAGGGATTTCTTGAAGCTGTCAAATAGCTGTGACCTGAAAAGCTCCGCCTTCTCTTTTTCCATAGAGACAAAAAGAGATACCTGATCCTTGAATTCAGCTTTATGAGTTTCATAAGCAATTATTCACTCTTCGAACTTTTAAACTCCTGCAACGGATAGCTTTCCTTTCTCTCGACCTTCATCTCTTCCTCTTCCAGTTTTAGAAGTTTTATCTCGAGTTCATCCTCTATCCCAATCTCTATCATGGTCGGTTCAGAGGGACGTGCCGAACCTCCACCTACTCCGGTGCATGAACCTGGATTCAGTAGCAGAGCATCATCTTCTTGGAAGATTTCCTCCTGATGGGTATGACCATGAAGAAGTATATCTGCTTCTAGCTTGTTTCTGGCTATGTTGAGAAGTGTTTCGTGGTCTCCCCGGGGAGCAATACCCGTACCGTGGTATACTCCAAATCTTACTCCTTCTCTATCAAAGGTCTCGGAGCTAGGAAGATCGAAGAAATCACAGTTACCCTTGACTACAATTAGATTTCTATTGAACTGTTCCAGTTCCTGATATACTTTTTCAGTTGCCAGATCTCCACAGTGAACCACTAGTTCAGCTTCCTCAATTTTCTCGATTATCTTTTTCGGTATTTCAGGCGCCCGGTTTGGAACATGTGAATCAGAGATTACCGCTATCATATGTTATGATTGTAAGTTGAAAGTTAAAACAGTCTGACAATCTTTATATGCCGCCGCTCAAAAAATTGTCTTTACGGGGGATTTAATACAGTATGCGGAGTGACATAACTCAGGATACAGAATGAAAAAAACTGCAAAAAAGGCGTACAGAAAGTCTCTATTGGCTCTGCTTGGACTAACCCGTGTAGTATCCAGGGCAGACTTCTCGATACCAAGTAAATGGCTTGCAGTTTTTGAGAATATAAGGATTTCCTCCGACATCGCACACACTAAGCTTTCTAAAGTAGATAAGGAAGTTGAGAAAGAGTTTCTTGAAAAAGAGGAATTAATGGAGAAAAAACTGGGTAACCAAAAGTTTTACAGCCAGGAAGAGCTCGAAGATCTCAAGGCGAACAAGAGCAATATCAATATTCACATCCCAAGCTTTTGAAGCATATCCTGCATGTTTCCTCTCTTCATCGATCCCTTATCGAACTTATCAACCATGTTCTTGGTCTGTCGGTAATGCTTGATTAGCTCTCTGACCTCTCCTCTAGTGGTTCCGGAACCTTCCGCGATTCTCTCGGATCTAGACTTGCTGATAATAGAAGGGTCTTTCATCTCCTCGTTAGTCATCGAATCCATTATAACCGAGTAACTTCCGATCTTCTCCTCTGTCAGGTTGCTTATATTATCCGGTATCTGGTTTCCGCCGATAGGTAGCTGCTGCATCATCTCCTCCATCATACCTGAACCTGTTACAGACTCCATCTGGTCCTGAAAATCTTTCAAGGTGAACTCTCCCTCCAATATATCCTCAGGATCTGTATCCATCTCTTCTATCTTCTCAAGAAGTGATCCAAGATCCGGCTGCCCAAGCATGTCCGAGACAAAGTCGACCGGATCATAGACCTTGAGATCATCCATCTGCTCACCGGTTCCAATAAAATTGACTGAGGCTCCTGATCTCTGGCATGCAACCAGCGCACCACCACCTTTAGCGGAGGAATCCATTTTTGTCACGACAACTCCGTTTATGCCGACCGCTTCGTCAAAGCTTTCTGCCTGGTCGCGAGCGCTCTGGCCTATATCGGCTGGCATCACAAGATACTTGTCCTCAGGCTCCAGGACCTCATCAATCTCCGAGAGCTCTTCTCTCAAATTCTCATTAAGCGAGTTTCGACCAGCCGAATCAACTATCAGTACATCGACATCAAGCTCTTCTCTACCGTTTCTAACCACTTCTAAAGGATCTTCAGTGTGTTTCTCCCCATAGAACTCCGCACCAATATTTTCGGCTATCTGCTTTAGCTGGTCGTACGCAGCAGGACGATCAGTGTCAGCGCATACAAGCCCGGGTTTAAGCTCTCTTTTCCTGTAGAAATCGGCTATCTTACCTGCGGTTGTCGTCTTACCTGCACCGTATAGACCGCATAGAAGAATGGTTTTCGGCTCTATCTCTACTTCTGCCTCTTCTCCAAGCAGTTCTTCCAGCTTGTTGTAAACTATCTCCAGAACATGCTCTTTGCGGCTCAATCCTTTCGGTAAGTCTTCTTTCAGTGCTTCCTCTCTTATCTCGTCACTTAGTTCGGAGACGAGAGATACATCTACATCCGCCCTGATGAGGTCTCTCTGTATATCTTTTACCAATTGGTTTACTGCCTCTTCATCCGCTACACTCTTTGAAGAGAACTTCTGAACCGATTCTTTGATTTTGTCAAACATGTTCTACCATTCCGGGCTAAGGCATAAATGGTTTGCCTAGATGTTCCAGTACTTGTAAATCAACATTGAAAGCGCTGTTCCAAGAAGTGCGAGGCCCAGCGATCTGTAAGCCGAGTACATAAACCGGTGTCCTTGGAGCGAGAGATATGTAAACGATATCAGGTATATGTTGAAGAAGCTGATAAACGGATTTAGAAGCGTTGAAACTGAGTTCCAGACTCCTATAGCACTTCTAAGGTTTAATAGAACCCATCCACAGAAGACCAGCACTGTTAGGGCGGAAAGTATCCCCGCTGTCTCGTAGACTTGGAAAGCTGCAATACCTGCTGCCGCTCCCGCAAGCCCTAGTATTACCAGTCTTTTATCCATAATCCAGAGTTCTCATTAAATTGATATAAGAGTTTGATGCCCCAAACATGATTACATGGATTTCTCACTGAGGAGAATTAACGGAGAGAATATCCAGTATACAGAGGCGGAGACAGATTCAAATATACAGCTGGTATTTACTCCTGGAGGCTTTAACTCAGGTTTATGGGAGAATCAACTGCGTTATTTCTCCAAGAAGTACAGAACCATAGCATTCCAGCCCACAGAGAGCTACAGAGATTTCGACGGAGAGAGAAAATGTCTGAAAGCAGTACTCGAGCAGGACAGTATACAGAACGCCGTGCTCGTATCAAATCCGGTCGGAAACTCCGTTATAAGCTCTCTGAGCGAACATGAATCTGTTCAGACCACCATCATGACAGGTTTTGGATCACATAATTTACCTCCCAAAACTGTTTACAGAACTTTCTGGGCTATGGCGAAGAGAAATCCTAAAGTGCTGAGAAAAAGTCTTTTCTCAAGATACACTGATTACAGGGTTCTGAAAGAGTTTGTCAGGGAGCTTGATGTGCCTGATTACAGTGATATAGAGTCATTTATGAATAAGGACATGGTGGAAACCGATAAGCTCTCCCTCATAATAAACGCAGAGGAGGACAGGTTTTCAGAAATAGAGGAGGCGAGAAAACTGAATGCTCGATTGAGCATGATAAATCGGGCAGGTACTTTCAGCTTCTACGAGAAACCCCAGGACTACAACAAGGCGTTGAATGACTTCCTTGATATTGTTGAGGAGAAAATCAGGAAAGAAGAGATAACGAAATCAGCGGAGGAAAACCGATCGCTAATAGAGTTCGGCGAAAACGAAAAGAACGCTGTAGAGGTTAAGAAAAAATGATTGCAGGGCTGATGCTCGCATCAAAAGAGGAGAACAAATCATCACTGGCATTCATAGGAGAAAGTAGTACAGAGACATTTTCGATAAAGGATACAGGAGGATTAATAGATCTAATATTAGAAAGAAAGCCGGAGATTCTGGCGATCAACTGTGGTACTGAGTTAAATGGAGATAATCTCACAAAGAATGAGGAAGAACTGAAAGAGGAGGGCTACAGTTTCACACCTTCTAATAGTGAAAAGAAGAAGGTTGAGAGGACAAGAGCAATAGAGAGATCGGTAAAACATCATATGGAAAATCCCCCGGAGATCATCCGTTTCGACCCTTTTATCAGCTCCAGAGAACTCAGTTTAAACAGTGATGACTCAGTTGAGTCGCTCGGAGTTGATACTTCAAATATTGGTTCTTCCCATGAGTTTGACGCTGTTGTGGGCGCTATAACAGCTCGTTTCTACTCACAGAACCAGTACACCCGGTCAGGAGTGGTAGTACCGGAGAATGTTTAGAGCAACATAAGACTTAAAAGAGTTTTACGATTAACAAGTAAACACAGGTTGATACTGATGGGAATGGAAAAATTCTACAGGACGGTGAGGCAGACTTTCGGAGTAGAAAAGAAACAGATGAAAGAAGAGCTTAAAGACGAGGTAACTGAAGAGCTTCGGGAAGAGTTCACCGAGGAAATATCATACATTGAAGCACAGATGAAAGAATATGAACAGTTTGTAGCTGAGATCAATCATTTGATGTCCAAGATGAGAAAGGAGAGAATTCAGCAAGACAGCAGGAAAGAACAGATCAAAATGGACGATTTTGAAGATGATCTCGAACCTCTAAAAGCCAAGCTACAACAACTGGAAGAATCAATGCAGAAACGGCTAGACGAACAGAAAGCATACAGTTAACTTTCCTCTTGAACTTGCCAAAGAAAACTAATTCCTAGTCAAGAATCTCTTCCACAAACTTTTCTTTATCAAAATCTTCAATATCTTCATAACCCTGGCCGGTTCCAATATAGGCAACCGGTTTACCGCTTCTCTCTGAAATCGAGATTATCGCTCCACCGTTCTCGTCAATATCCATTTTAGTGACAATTACAGCATCAAACATACCTTCATAGGCTTCCGCCTGCTCCAAAACATCGTTCCCTGAAAGCGCATCGACAACGAGAAAAGTTACATCAGGATCGTTTATCCGGATCATCTTCTCAAGCTCATCCATCAGGTTCTCATCTGCATGGGATCTACCCGCAGTATCTATCAGAGCAGTTTTATCTTCCTTCTCTGCGTGCTCGACTGCGTCATATGCTACTGCTGCCGGATCTGATTCGTACTCATGTGAAATAACTTCCACTCCGAGTTTCTCACCATGCTCCTCCAGCTGTTCAATTGAAGCCGCTCGAAAGGTATCGCCTGCTCCGAGGACAACTTCTCGGCTATTCCTGTCCAGTTTTTGAGCTAACTTAGCAGCAGTAGTCGTTTTTCCTGAGCCGTTGAATCCTACCATGAAAACTACCGGCGGCTCTTCTATGTCACTCAGTTCTGCTTCGAAATCAAAGCCATCATCCAGAAGTTTAAGCAATGTCTCTTTAACCGCATCATTTACCTTTTCCTCGGCTGAACCTCTCTTAACCTTTTCCCCTAGAAGCTGGCTTCTCAGTTCTTCCTCGATCGCCTCTGAAGCCTCGAGAGAGACATTGTTCTGCAGAAGCTTGAGTCTGAGTTCTTCCAGAAGTGGATCAAGGGTTTCTTCATCAAGTTCTTTCTCTGCGACCGTCGATTTGACATTTTCAGAGAATTCTTTAACCGAGTCCTTGAACTTTCCAAGCATCTTCCTCAATTATTCCTCAGATGCGCCTTCTCTCTGCTGTTGTATCTGCTGTTGTATCTGCTGCATCTGCTGTTGGAGTTCTTGCATCGTGGAGTGAAGTTCTTCTTTTGTATCCTCAAACTCGTCCCTTTTTTTCTGGATAAGATTTTCAGCAGAGTCTAGATCTTTCTTCTCGAAGGCTTCTCCTCCAATGTTGGCGACTACCTTGTCATTTTCTTTAAGTTCCCCTGTTACAAACACGCCTGAGCCGATAGGAACCAGAATTTCGCTTCCGGTTTCTTGGTCTTCCAGCTGGTTGATTGCTTTCATAGTTTCATCCATTTCTTCGATATTTCCCTGTACCTGCTCGATGAAATCTTCAACCTCTTCCATCTGCTGCTGGATCTGCTGGTACTGCTGCATCTGCTGCTGAGCCTGTTGTTGATCTGGCATAAAAATTAGACCTCCTCCGTTTCTTCTACAGTAATTTTTTCTCTATTCAGCGAGTGCTCGCTTCCCAGCTGGGAATAAAGCTTGTCCTCCGCCTGTTTCTCGCTTTCACCCTCTACTTCTCTTTCAAATACCGGACTGTCTCTCCCGAGATCTATTTCACCTGAGAATCTGTAAACTGTCATACTGAGAAGAGTTGCTCTCAACTTTTTAAACCCATTCGTTACTATTATTCCTACTTCACTAAACTTAACTGACAACGCGACTTCGATAGACACGGGATCAGGTACAAGGAAAAGCTGCGGTTTGGAGTAGCCAGAAGGTTTAGAGACCGGCCTACAGACTCAGTACGAGCAGCGGAAGCCAAGGGTCTCGAAAGACGCCGAAGGGCCTTGAGACAGGGTTATAGAGAACGGGCCGGACTCGTGGCCACTGTCCCAGAGGCCGCCGCGCCAGATGGCCCTATCATTATTATCTGAAGAATAGTAATCATCATCACCGAAACTACTATTTGCACTCGAAGCCAAATCAGTCGGATACTTGCCTGTCGAATTCCACGCATTCACAAAACCTGCATCTCCCTCGAAATGCATTGGATGGCTCTTATCAACAGTACCATCACTTGCATCAGTTACATACACTCGCTCCCAAACATTACCGTTTAAGTCGGCAACACCACTATCGGTAGACCAAGTACTTGGTCCCGTACCCGTCAGACATCGGTCATCATAGGAATGAGTAGGATCAACGGCACACTTCTCACTACTATCCTCTACTGCTTGTGCAAAATTATTGTTTCCATGCACAAAAGTACTCGAATCACCGATTACGGCCTCAGTAGCAGCCTGCCACTCTCTATTCGTTGACAAGTTGTAACCATCGCCCATTGCATGGCATGCACTACGTGCACTCGGATAATCCACATTCGTCCAAGGAACAACACCTTGCTGAGAAGCAGCTATAGTCGAACTTCCTTCACTAGAGTCGGTTGCATCACTCCTCGAAGCCTCGTATTTCATAATACAGAAACCGCCTTCCTCATCACTACCTGCGAAACCGCCCGGACACTGAAGACTTATATCAACAGTTTTCTCAGCAGGACATTCTTCAGAAGCAATACGTACAGTACTGTAGGGCTGGCCGGTTTCCGGAGCATCAGTCCTTACAGTCTCAATATCCGCATTAGTTAAATTAGCATTATCCAACCGTATCTGCTCAACATTGCCTCTATCCTCGGATGCAAATATCACAGTAAAATCGTCCAGTTCCCGATCGCCTTGAACCTGGAAAGTAACACGAGCCTCGTTATTACCATCCTGAACCGCATCCTTAACACTCAACAGAGAATCGGTACAGCTTTGAAAAAGCAATCAACAAAACAGCAGCAATCAGCGGCGAAATACCTTTTCTATTGTTGTTCAGGTGGAAAGCAACTCTTTTTCTGCCGATCATGGTATTAGCTTGTGATCCATGGTTGATAACTGTGAAGGTAGAGAAGTTCTCCAAGAGTTAATAGAACAAGACTAAATTCAGTTTAATCTCTTTTGACCGTTACTCTGTCCAGTCTTCCGATTTCGGGCCCCGTTGTATCGTGACCTACGAGAATGAAGTCATCGGAAGCAATTGATCCGGAGCCAATGTATGGAGATCCCATATTGATTGTTCCGATGTTAATATCTTCTAGCTGCAGCACTTCTTTTACATGTTCAGCCTCTTCCGTTGAGGCATCTCGATGGATTACTGCTCCCTTTGAGTTTACTACGCCGCATACTCCAGGGTTCTCGATTGAGCCGATTTCTCCGGTTTCTACTTCAACCTCGAGAGCTTCTGCTATTTCCTTTTTCTGCTCTTCAAGTTCTGGGCTTATAACCGCTCCTCGGTCATTCACCAGAATTATGTTTCCGAGCGCATTTTCTATAGAGTCCAGAATATGATAGTTGATTCCGGATTCCTCGATTTTCTCCACTTCCCTTTCTTTTACTGATTCTGGAAGTAGAAGGCAGTTGGAGTTTCCTGCGGTGAAGAGCCCCACAAGGTTTGTTCCTGCGATCCTTGTCTGTACTGTTTTCTCTGGGAAGTACTCTTTCTCCTCGAACTGTCTCGGGATTACCACATAACTGTTGCTGACTGTTGCGTAGAATCCTACGTTGGTGTCGCCCTGGTAGTTATATTTTTCTATTTCCATTTTCTCTTCTCCTCAGAATAAAAATTTGGGATAGAATATGTGATTAAAGAAAGTTTTTACTCGTCTGTGTCGTTTCTTCTCCAGTGCCGGGACTTTCTTGGCTTGATGGATTTCTTTCTTGCTTTTCCTAGTCCGAATGCCTTGAGTGATACCCATCTTGGAGCTGATTTAGCTGTCTTGGCTGCTTTTGCCAGTCTTTTCTTCTTTCCTTTCGACTTGTTAGATGACATAGTAATTTGTTCACCTCCTGAACTTTATATCCGATTGGCTTTCCTGCTTTTCGTTT
>PXPD01000008.1 GCA_003009815.1 Nanohaloarchaea archaeon SW_4_43_9
TTCTGCAGAAGACGCATCAATTACAAGCTCCGCAGAGATGATTCAAGGAGACGATAATGATTCAGTTAAAGACACAGCTCATTTCGCCGTCAGTCCGGATACAAGTGGAAACGTCACAATAAATGCATCACTTGATTTTAGTGTTTACTATGGAGAGAAAGATGATTACCCGTTGACAGCGACAGTCAAAGACAGCGAGTTTGGAATCACGAGCGAACAAGTAGTTGTACTCTCAACAGAGACTGGAAACGAAACCGAAGATGACAACGAAACAAACAACGACAATGAAACTAGGGAAGATACAGAAGAAAACAATCAGACATCTGAAGACAATCAAACATCTGAAGAAAACGAAGAACCTCAAAAAGATAGGAATAATCAGACATCTGAAGAAGAAAACGCAACAGAAGAAAGCGGTAGCCCTGAGGAAAATGGAGAGAATCAAGCAAATGAAGAAAACCAGAGATCTGGACAGGCAGAAGAATCACAACCTGAAGATCCCTCACAGTCACCTTCAGAGACCCCTTCAGAAGCGAACAACGAAAACAACGGATCATCCGAAGAAAAAGGAATCCCAAGCCAGGCGGTGGAAAAAATGCCAGAGCCAGTACAGGAACTACTGAGCTCCTTGATTGGCTTCTTCTAGTTTCTCTCTTATTTTCATTTATTCTGTGATGATTCTCTGAAGCAGCGTTTCAAAAACTTCCGGACCAAACTTTTGTGATGTAAAGCCGCTTACTATGGCGCTGTTACCAAGAATCAGTTGAATCAATACTATTTAAGAATCAGCTCTATTTCTAG
The DNA here is from genome assembly GCA_003009815.1 of Nanohaloarchaea archaeon SW_4_43_9. Classification (GTDB taxonomy): domain Archaea; phylum Nanohalarchaeota; class Nanosalinia; order Nanosalinales; family Nanosalinaceae; genus SW-4-43-9. The sequence goes on from PXPD01000008.1 coordinate 802, forward strand.
ATTTGAGGGCCCGTAGCTCAGCTTGGACAGAGCGTTCGGCTTCGGACCGAAAGGGCTAGGGTTCAAATCCCTACGGGCTCGTTTCATGCTCCTACTGTTTGATACCGTTCAGAAAAGCACTCTGGTTTTCCGCGGTTTCAAATTCCTACGGATCCGCTTTATATTTAAACAGTTTGAAAACGCCAACGGCTAGTTTATTTTATAAAGATGAACAGTTTATACAAAAATGTGTAAATGCAGAGGGTGAAGCGGCTAAGAGATTTCTTCATCCAGCGCCTTCGAAAGGCAATTAAACGGGTGAGCAAAATGGTTGAAGAAGAGGATAACTCCAAAATGGAAGAGAAAAAGAATAACAAGAACCAGAAGTCCGAAAAATCAGGTAAGAAACAGAAAATTCAGTTCCCACAGTATTTCCAGCACCGAGGACAGCAGAGTTCAAAGAAACACGGCACTAACCTGAAAACCCCTGTTCTCAGAGGGGTAGTGGTATCAGAGTTTGACGGAGAAAGAGTCTGGGTAGAAGCCAGCGGAAATATGAAAGGAAGATATGGAGTAGAGGTTCCAGACGGACATTCACCAGGAGATTTCACACCGGGAACAGAAGTAGCGCTTGACCCTAACAGTTTCAAGGTAACAGATATTGTAGAGAAAGGCAAAGATGCCGAATTCGACTCCGTGGAAACAGATATTACCTTTCAAGATGTCGGAGGCCTAGATCATATAATCAAATCATTGAAATCCAATGTTGGTGCGCAGCTGAACCCTGAAAAGCAGCAGAAAATACGGGAATGGGGAATGGATCTTGACAAGAGCATTCTCCTCATTGGAAGACCAGGAACAGGCAAAACACATCTCGTCAAAGCTTTGAGCAACGAATACGACGCAGACATGTTCATGATTAACGGACCTCAGATGGTGGAGAAATTCATCGGAGAAGGAGCCAAGAAAGTCAAAAGACTATACGAACAGGCCAGGGCATCCGACAAACCAGCGATCATCTTTATCGATGAGATAGACGCTATCGCAAAGAAAAGACTGGACGACAGAAGACATGGGGGAGAAGAGGTTGAGAGAACAATGAGCCAACTACTTTCAGAGCTTGACGGCCTTGATACTGAGGAAGATTCAAACGTCATCTCGGTATTTGCCACGAACAAACCGGACATCATGGATCCAGCGCTGCTGAACAGAACGAGCGCAGTTGAAGTACCTGTACCTACAGAGGAAGCTAAGAAAGAAATACTTCAGGTACACACCAGAAGACTGGACCTCGACGAAGATATCAATCTCGACCTGATAGCTGAAGAACTTGACGAAGATTTCACAGGTAGAAACATCCAGCAGATTGTAAAACAGGCAGCAATCAATTCACTGGAAAGATATAAAACAGCCTCAGAGGCAACAGTCGGGATGAAAGATTTCCAGGAAGCAATCACAGACCTCAAAGAAGGTAATATAGGAACAGAGAAAGACTTCCTCGCAAATAAAAGCTATCATCCTGACGAGATGTTCGCCTAAAGCACTTCATTTCCTTTTTCTATCTGGAGTGAGGGAAAATGTCAGAACCAGAACTTGACAAAAGTTTCAAACTTGACAACAAGTCACTTGCAGACTTCCTCATAGATATAGCAGAATCGCTTAAAGAAGATGAAACTCTGAAACTTGACGGCAAAGAATGGAATCTCATTCAACCAGTAAATGACGGTGACAGTTTAATGAGACTGATCAGGGACGAAGAAGGACTGGAAGTAAGTTTCAAACTCTGAATTAGAAACGACATAGAGACTTCTTACTCTATATACTTGACCATTTTATCCAGTTTCTCTCTTTTCTTCATAGTTGATGACTCCGTGAGAAAGTCCTGCGCCAGTTTGTAGAGATAGCCATTGCCTTCTTGGAGCTTTTTTACTCTGTTCTCAGGCTCCGGAACCTCCTCATGGATCTCCTCCAGAACTTCCTCAAATATCCGGTACATGAGGTATCTTTTCTGGCCGACATCCTCTATCTCAAGTTTCTGCTGTAGCTCCTTGATTCTTTCTAGACTCATTTTATCTTCTCAATTATCTTTTCACGAGCAGTTTTTGGGTCGGCTTTTCCTTCCGATTCTTGCATAACCTGGCCGACAAGGAAATTAATTGCCTCTTCATCTCCACTCCTGTAGTCCTCAACAGCTTCCTGATTATCTTCAACCACAAAAGCTACAACTTGATCTAGTTTATCTTCTCCATCTTTCAGCAGATCTTTATTCTTAGCGACTTCCCGAACTTCTGCAGTCTTTGGATTAAACTCTAACTCTGTCTTCTCTGCATAATCCCTCACAAGGTCTCCCTTCACTTGATCCTGAAGCATTTTTTCTGCGTTCATGTCTGAAATTTCATCTTCTTCTATCATAGAGAAGATTTCATACAAAAATCTAACAGAAACATCCGAATCCCGATAGCTAACTTCATTGTAGTTCAAAGTCTTCCTCAGTTCCCCGGTCATCCAAGAACCTACAAGCTCCGGATCATGCTCTTCTGCAAGCTCTTCAAAGTCGTCGGCTATTTGCTGTTCGACAATCAATGATTCGATCATTTTGTCTGAGATTCCATACTGTTTCTGGAAACGCTCATACTTTTCATGTGGTAACTCAGGGATGCTCGATTTGATTTCCTGCTGGAACCCTTCCTCCAGTTCCTGGCGGGTAAGATCCGGATCGAAGATATATCCGTAGTCTTCTTCCGTCTCTTTTTCCCTCATCTTCTCCGTAGCTGAGATATCCGCGTTGTAGTTTCTAGTATGCTGTGAGATTTCTCTTCCTCTCCGCTTCATCTGTTTCTGTCGTGATATCTCATAGCTAAGCGCTTTTTCTACCTCACTGGTTCCTGTTATGTTCTTTACCTCGACCTTTTCTCCTCCTTCGATAGAGATGTTGGCGTCGGTCTTGATCGCAAAGTCTGATTCCGGATAATAAATTTCAAGATACTGCAGAATTTTACTTTAGTATAGTTTGAGTCAGATATGGATCCGCCAACGTGCTTCATCTTAGCCGGATCCTCCTCTATATGGAGGCGTTTTATACCGATTTCTCTTTTCTTATCTTCAACTTCAATCTCAAGCTCTCCCTTCTCCCCGACCGGTATCTCGTACTGTGTGATCTGGTAGTTTTTGGACATGTCGGGGTAGAAGTATGTTTTCCTTGAGAAGAACACATCATTATTTATATCGCATTGGAGCGCCAAGACGGTCTTTGTCGCCAGTTTCAGAACATTTTCATTTAGCCGCGGCTTTGATCCGGGATGTCCCAAGCAGACCGGACAGACATTTTCATTCGGTTTCTCAGCTTCTTCGTTCGGACATCCACAGAAAAGCTTGGTATTAGTATCAAGTTGAACGTGGGTCTCAAGGCCGATCATCACATCTACTTCCTGATCGGTCATTCCTCCTCACCTTCTGTGTATGTATATGCTGTATCAAGTACTTTTTTCTCCTCAAAATGGTTGCCCACTATGTGCAACCCGGTCGGCATTCCCTTACTTTCACCGTTTGGAACTGAGACCATAGGAATACCAGCAAGGTTTGGTCCAATGGTTAATGTGTCCATTGCGTAGACCTCTTCCGGAGGCATCGATTCGGCGTCCTCTATTCTCGGCGCAATGTTCGGCATGGAAGGCGAGATCAGGACGTCGTATTTCTCGAACGCTTCTTTGAACTGGTTGATTATCTTCCGTCTGACCTCGGCTGCTTTGATATAGTAAGCATCCCTGTAGCCAGCTTTCCTGGTATAAGTTCCGAGCAGTACTCTTCTTTTGGCTTCCTCTCCGAATCCCTCCGACCGGATCTGTGAGAAGTAATCATTGAAATCATCGAACTTTTCCGGATTTTTCTCCATCCCATATCTCATCCCGGCAAACCTTGCCAGGTTAGTTGATGTCTCCGCCATCGCCAAAACATAATAAGCTGGAACCGCAGTATCTGCTGAAAGCAGTGGCATATTGACTTTTTCTACTTCTGCTCCAAGCTTTTCCAGTCTCCTTACTGAATCCTCAAAGTTCTCTTTTACCTCTTCCTCTAGTCCATCAAGTTCAAGGTACTGTTTCGGGATTCCGATTTTTAGGTCATCCTTTTCTTCAAGATCAGAGTAATTCTCTACCTTCTTTTTAGAGGTAGTCTGATCGTTTTCATCTTCTCCTGCAATTACCTCCAGTCCTTTTGCACATCCATAAACTGAGTTAGATAGAATACCTATCTTGTCTAGAGAGTTGGCATAATCTACGAGGCCGTATCTTGAAACCCGGCCATAAGTGGGAGTTATGCCAATTATGCCATTATAGGCCGCAGGATTGGTTATTGAACCTCCTGTGGATTCTCCAAGTGACACTATAGGTTGGTCCATCGCTGCAACAACTGCTGCTGCCCCACCTGAGGAACCTCCAACTACTCTTTCCTTGTCGTGAGGATTTCTTGGAGTTCCGAATGCACAGTTAGTTGAAAAGGTTCCGAACCCGAACTCATCTTGATTAGTCTTACCATAAAATACTGCTCCTGCATTCTTCAGCCTCTTAACAACTGTTGCATCGAAGACAGGTTCATAGTTTTCGATTACTTTTGAGCCAGCCGAGGTCGTAACATTCTCTGTACAGATGGCATCTTTAACAACAAAGGGTACTCCAGAGAGCTCGCGGCCGGTTTTAGAGTTCTCTTTCTCAATCTTCCTCATGAAGTTTAGATCAGAATCAGCTTCCTTTAGATTCTCCCTGAACTTTTCCTCATCGATCTCTTTATCTCCTTCAATGATTTCTCTGAGATCCATGAAACTGTTTTAAACGGAGAATCTTAAAAATTCATTCAAGCTCTATCATCGCCCAGCCGTTTCCATATTCGAAGGATTCAGAGTCTTCATCCCTCAACTGTGTACCGTATTCCTCATCTAGAAGCTTCGCTATATCCTCAAATTCAAATCCTATTAGCGACTTAAGATTTTCTGACTTAAAATAAACTTTAGAATTGTCTGGAGAGATATATACATGCAAGGGATTTGAGTGGCCTATCTCTTGACTATCATAGCTTTCAGGAAGTTCAGAAATCGGAAACTTATTTAGGTTGTAGCCTTCTGTGCTCACACTTTGGATAAACTTCTAAGTTATTTATATCTAATCCTCAGGCTCTACATGGCACTTATCAATATGGGATATCCGCCCACATTCAATGCATTCTGGGAATAATGCCCTGTAACCCTGAAAGCTCATTTCTCCGCCACACTCCGGACAGTGAAGCTTTTTATGATCTCGGATATCTGAAATCTGTATCACCTTGACTAACCCCATCCAATCTCCTGATATTCAAGTCCGTCATCTATTTCATCGATAACCTTCTCGACGTAATCTATAGTATTGTCTGGAAGATCATTCTTTCTCACCCATTGAAGTTCCTCGCATTTTTCAGGTTCTTCATTTGTCGGTTCTCTTTTCCAGTTTCCTGCCTTGAAGAACACATCGACATAAACAAATCCTTCTGATCTGCGATGCATGATCGAGACTGTTTCAAGATCTTTTTTCTTGATTTCTATACCGACTTCCTCTTCAGCTTCCCTGATCATCGCCTCCCTGAAGTTCTCGTCTTCATCAACATGACCTGCTACAAGACTGTAACTGCCATCTTTGAAACCGGTATTCTTTCTTTTAATCAGAAGAACTTCATCGCTTTTCTCGAGGATCAAGTAAGATGCTGTTCTCGGTCTATGTTTTTCGGCCATAACTAACCAACCTACGCACTTGGTCCCTTGAAGTATCTGTCCTCCTCGTTATCTGTGTTATGGAATACTTCATCCTTATCCAGTGTTTCCTCAACTTCGTCTTCACGGGTTTCCGACTCTGTCTCGGTTGGATGGAATGCAGGTTCGACATCTTCGGTGTCTATCTCTTCTAATTTCTGGAAGGTTGAGAGAATATTCTCGAACTCTTCTGCAAACTTTTCAGCCTCTCCTTCTTCCAGATTAATTCTGGCATTGTCTGCAATTTCCTCCACTTCTTCAGCTTCGACCATACTAGTTTCTTGAATCGGAAATATTTAGTAACTGTTTGAAAACTGCTTCGTTCCGGTCAATGAACTTTCCGTGAACAGTTCAGAACAGAAGCTGTTCGAAAGCGATGAACATTGTTAATCGGAGAGTTGTAGCAAAGATTTATAAAGGAGCTAAGGAAATGTTAGGATAAGCTTGAAACATTTGTCCTTGGGCGGACGAATCGAAAGCGACTGATATGATCTGACTCGTTTGGGCGCGAGTCGACTCGGATTCAAATTGGGCTTTGAATCCAAACATGTACTAAGTATTCAAGTTGGGCTTGTATTTGACTAACTTCTAAGGTAGAATTAACTATACCGCTTTAAAAAGGTTAGGTATAGCCGTAAATGTGATGCTAACATGGAATCCCTAATAGATAACAACGAGTCCGGAAAAGACGTCGAAAATCTTGATGATGTAAAAGATGCTAGAATTGTAGTTGTAGGAGTCGGTGGAGCAGGTAATAACCAAGTAACCCGCATTCAAAAGAAGGATGTGCGGGGTGCCGACACAGTGGCAATCAACACCGATAAACAGCACCTGGAAATGGCTTCAGCCGATCGGAAAATCCTCGTAGGAAAAGACTTGACAAAAGGTCTTGGAGCAGGAGGTAAACCTGAGAAAGGTGCAAGATCAGCTGAAGAGAACCGTGCCGAACTACGATCAATCTTCAAAGACGCCGACATGGTCTTCCTCACAGCAGGAATGGGAGGAGGAACAGGAACAGGAGCAACACCGGTTCTTGCAGAAATAGCAAAGAAAGAAGACTGCATAGTAATAGGAACAGTGACAATGCCTTTCGAGATTGAGGGCGCAAGAATGAGCAAAGCAGAAGATGGCCTATATAGACTAAGGCAACATGTAGACACCGCAATCGTAATTGAAAACGACAAATTACTAGATATAGCAGGTGACATGCCTCTAGACCAAGCATTCGGAGTAGCAGACGAACTGATCACAACAATGATTAAAGGAGTAACAGAGACTATTTCCAAGCCTTCTTTAGTCAACCTGGACTACGCAGATGTACAGGCAATCATGAACCAAGGAGGAGTAGCAGTAGTAGGATACGGGGAATCAGATACCAAGAACAAAGGAGAGGAAGCAATCCACGAAGCCCTCAGCAATCCGCTACTCGATGTAGAGTTCGAAGGAGCAAACGGAGCACTACTTCACGTAGCAGGAGGATCAGACCTCACCTTGAACGAGATCAATGATGTAGGACAGAAAGTTAAACACCACCTAGACAGCCATGCACAGGTCATCTGGGGCGCACGAGTAAAAGAAGAGCTTCAGGGCAAACTCCAAGTCATCTCAATCATCACAGGAGTCGAATCACCTTATGTCCTTGGTGAAGTAGAGGAAGAAACAGAGACAGAAGTCTCAGGAGATGTCAATGATCTGGGAATTGAGGTAATTGAATAAAACAACCAGAGGCTTCAGCGGTAACACGCGAAGTCTCAATCACCGTATCACTTCATACTTTCCCCTTTACCCCTTAAGACCTCCGCGTTCGGGTTTGATGGGCAAAAAGCCTGTCAAACACCGTACACTCCCCT
>PXPD01000009.1:0-4640 GCA_003009815.1 Nanohaloarchaea archaeon SW_4_43_9
ACAGTTGAAAACTTATATTTCTTGAAGAAAAACGCAGGGTGCCGGAACAACCGGAAACGCATGGTTCAGCTTAAAAACAGACCGAGTTAAATGATCAGTGTATGACCTACAAATTATCGCCTTCGCGGATGAACCTGTTTTTCGAATGCAAAAGATGTTTCTGGCTGAGAGTTAATAGAGGGATAAAAAGGCCGAGCCGGCCGTTTCCATCACTGCCTTCAGGAGTCGACAAGAAGGTGAAAAACCATTTCGACCATTTCAGAGAGAAAGACGAGACGCCGCCGGAACTGGAAGACCTTGACCTTAAACTACTGGAAGACAAAGAGTTTCTGGAAAAGGCGAGGGATTGGCGAACCGAGCCGAAGTGGAGAAGCGGAGAGTATAACGCCATCCTCAGGGGCGGTGTTGACGATCTTCTGAAAGAGGGAAACAAAACTGTGGTTATGGATTACAAGACCCGAGGTTGTCCTCCAAAGGAGAAGAAAGGTGTGCCGGATTATTACAGTAGACAGGTCAATCTCTACAATCTAATATTAAGGGAGAACGGTCACCAGACCGCAGACTACGGTTTAATCCTGTATTTCTATCCGGAGAAGTTTACAGAAAGCGGAGAATTCGTTTTCAACACGGAGATCAGAAGGACGGAGGTCGATATGAGTAAAGCGAGGGAAATGGTGAAAAACGCAGTTAATACTTTAGAGAATGATATTCCTGATCGCAGCGAGGACTGTGATTTCTGTGAGTGGAACGCCGCGGAGCATTAACGCAGTTTGACTTCAAACCCGAGACTGTTTTCTATCAGAGATCTGACTCTGTTTCTTCTGTCTTCAATTTCCTTCTTCTTATCCTCTACCAGTTGCCTCTTTCTTGACCTTTCCCTCTCTGCTTCATCAATCCTGTTCTCGAGCTCCCCTATCTTTTTCTCCAGTTTCTCTGCTTCCTCCTGTATACTCATATCCTCAAGTTCCTGTTCCCGTATCTCAATCTCCTGTTCCTTCTGTCTCAGCTCCTCCTTTCTCTCATCCAGTCGGGAAAGTTCTTCTCTGGCATCCTCGAACTTCTTCTGTTTATCCTTGTCAACTATATCTTCTTTTTCCATTAGGTCGCCTACCTCTCCAAGAACGCGGTCCAGTCCTTCCAGTTGTTTGAACTCTCTGTCAAGCATTTTCTCCAGCTTCTCGTGATTTGAGTCGAACTCGGTTTCATCATTTTTGATCGAGTAGAGAACCTTTTTCACCGGTCTTTCAGTTCTTGAAACCTCTTTTGATAGATTGGATAGTATTCTGTCACGTTCATCCTCAAGTTTCTCGATCCTGTTCTGTTTATCCTCTTTCTCCATCCATTCCTCACTGTTCTCAAGTTCCCTGAGATTCTCACGGGCGTCCTCCAGATTATTCTCAAGATTCTCAACAGTACTATCCTCTATCTCATCCTCCAGTTCGGATATCTCTTCCCTTCTCTCATCTATTTCTTCCAGAACTTCTTCCAGTTCTTCCTCCACCTCTACAGCAAAGTATTCTTTCTCCAGGAACTCCTCCAGTTTCTCTTTGTGATCAACCAGTTTCTGGATTACACCGGGAAGATCACCAGACTGTTTCTCGATGAACTTCAGAACCTCTCCTTCTTTCCTTGAAACATCATTTACCTCTTCGACAAGTTTGCCAAACTCCTCAGAATGCTCCCGGATTTCATCCGGATCTTCAAACCTTCTCAGCATCTTCTTCCTGCTAGTATAGAAATTATCAGCCACGTCTTCGACCGCCTGTATATCTTTCTCGTGTTCGTATCCTTTCAGTTCTTCAAGAGAATCTTCAAACTCTCCAAGCAGTTCATCGGTTTCCTGCATCAGGTTTTCCGCCTTCCTTTCAGCTCTCTCTATGCCTTCGCTGTTCTCTTCCCGGTAGAAATTCGCTGCTTCAGATAGTTTAACTGTTTCCTCCCTGTTCGAGAAATAGTTTCTTACCCTGTCAAGTACTCCTGCCATTATTCTCTGATTACTGTCTCTTCACTTATTACATTTTCTAGTTACTCAAGCTCAGCGGGGTCAAAACTGATTATCCTGTCATCGTTTTCCTGAGGAGCGCCTCTTCCATCGGTGTTGCTGGTGGCAATGTACATTCTTCCGTCAGGTCCGACAGTTACATCTCTGAGCCTTCCAAAGTCGTTCCGGAAATGAGCTTTTATGGAGACAATACTTTCTCCATCCAGTTCCGCCTGGTACAGGCTCTGACCTCTTAGACCGGTGAAGTAGAGAGAATCTTCAAAGTAAGTTACTCCTCCCGGTGCCCAAGTCTCTTCGTAGCCTGAGTGTTTTACCGGGTCTTTCATTCCCTGCCGGGTTTCATTACCTTTGATCTTCGGCCATCCGTAGTTCGCCCCTTCTTCGATAATATTGATTTCATCAGTTGCAGAGCTTCCATGCTCCGTTGACCACATTCTTCCCTCGTTATCCCATGTGATACCTTGTGAGTTTCTGTGGCCGTAGCTATAGATTTCGTTGTCGAAAGGATTTTCGGGCACTGAACCATTTGGATTCAATCTCAAAATAGAGCCGTGGAGAGTCGAAGTGTCTTGGGCTTTCTGCTTCTCCGTTGCGTCCCCAACTGTTACATAGAGAAATCCTTCAGGTCCGAAGTCAATCCTTCCACCATCATGATAGAATGCGCCTGGAAGACCTTCGATTATAGTTTCAGGTTCCTGAACCTCGTTGTCTCTAAATCTGTATCTGACAACCCGGTTGGTCAACCCTTCCTCTGTCTCGGTTGTCTGGTAAAGATAGATGTACCGGTTCTCCTGGAACTCGGGATGTAAAGCGACTCCGAGAAGTCCTCCTTCACCTGCTTCCTCGACCCCTGGTACTTCATAGGTGTCGTTGATGCCGCCGATCCTGAGTAAGTAGCCTGGTCTCTCAGTTACCAGCATATCATCATCTGGAAGAAACTCTATATCCCAAGGAACACTCAGATTTTCCGCTTCTACTGTATAGGAGACATTTTCGGCAGATACTCCTTTCTCTAGATCAGTCGGTGTGGGCTCGAAGACAGAGCGTTTGATATCATCGAAAAGCAAGGCTCCGGACATCAGTAAAAGTACAACGAACGCAATTATTCCAAGGCTCTTCGTCTTCATATAGAAAGTTTAGAGAGGAAAGATAAAAAGGAAAAAAGAGAAGTGAAATAATCCGAGTTTATGTTCTGTGTTTTTGGTTGTAGTGTCACCTCTTGGCTGGTTTTCCAGGTTTTGTGGTGTGGAGATGGCGTCCGTTCGGTGTGATGACAGACTTTTTTGGATTTAGCTGACGCTGTTTGTTGTTTGAAGTGTTTTGTATCAGTCTTTCCCGTTATGAAACTATATGTCCGAATTTTTTCGGTTGAACCCTTTTACCCGGGACCCACTGAGTTGTGAGCCAGGTCAGGTTTGTCCAACCTACTTATCCTGTATTATGAATACAGGATATTCAGATTGGTGAAAGACTTATAGAAGATAGCCCTACAGCTCTTCACAGACCTTTCGAACATATGTTTCCAGGTCATGGCTGTAAGACTCATATCTCTACATTGCAATCCGGCTTTTATAAAAGTTCGGGATTAATGTATGTACCGCTATTTTCCGGCTACTTCAGCATTTACTTTTGCAGCTTTCTTACATTCCCGGAATTCCTCATCGTTCATATCTTCAAACTCCTTAAACCTTTTGCTGTTCCTGAGGTGATATTTCTGGTGATGGTCCTCGGCGATATAGAACTTCTTCATCGGTTCAACTTCCGTCTCCCCAGGACTGACTTTCTCTTCCTTTTCCTCCAGGCTTTTCTCTGCTTTCCTTTTCTGCTTATCTGTATGGTAGAAGATCACTGATCTGTACTGCGGCTTTTTCTTTACAACAGGGGAATGAGAGTTCCAGAAAACATCCAGCAACTCCTCATAGCTAATCTCTTCGGGGTTATAATCTATTTGGACTGTCTCTGTATGATCTCCGAGATCCTGGTAGGTCGGGTTTTCGTCTGAACCTCCAGCGTACCCTACTCGTGTCCTCTCCACACCGTCGAGCCTTCCAAACTCCGTCTCACTCCAGAAACATCCGATTCCAAATGATGCGGTCTCAAGTTTCTCTACTGTCACAGAAATAACTTAGGCTCAATCCTTTAGAACTGTTCGGAATTCTCGTGCTGGACGCTGTTTAAACCGAAAATTTTTAAGTCAAAGATCTAAATTCTGGGCGTGTCTCAGGAAGACAAGTTAGCTGTAATCGCACACGGATTTGCGGATGACTACTTCACACCTTGGTGGCGTCCTGTCGAAGAGAAATTCGACAAATGGGGCTACGAAACCAAGGAAATGGGTTTTGACGGTATTCTAAAGACAGTTGACTCGCCTCAGAAATACGCCAACCACTTACAGGATCAGATCGATGAGAAAGTTGAGGACCTTGAGAAACACGGCTACGATGAAGTCATTGTTGTCGGACATTCGATGGGTGGTTTAACCACTCGCTACTTCATAGAGGAACTGGGATATGATGATCAGGTCGACAGCTTAATCACATTTGGAACTCCTCACCAGGGAACAGATATAGCAAAGCCGTTAAGCGCTCTCTTCGACGGGGCTAAAGATCTCTCAACCGGAAGCAATTTTATACAGGAT
>PXPD01000009.1:4767-6861 GCA_003009815.1 Nanohaloarchaea archaeon SW_4_43_9
TGAAGTCGGGGAAAGCTTTCTGACGGAGGTGGAAGAAAAAGCAGCCGGTTTCATGAAAGTAGGTACCAGGGCAGCAGACGATTTAATCGAGACCAACAGCCGATTACTCAAAGACAGTCTTAAAGATCCATTGAAACTTGTAAAGCCGAATTACTGGAAAGATCTCCCGACAGTTAAAAACCAGGAGAGAAGATTGTCAGAACTATATTCCGAACTCCACCAGATCGAAGTAGAAGACTTCCTGACCGGACACATAGGAATGCTTTACAATGACGAAGCCTGGAAGAAAATAGCTGACCAGTTAAATGAGGAAACTGTTCAAAGCGAAGAAGACTTTCTTGAAGCATTCATTGAAGATTCCGCAGTTTCAGTAACCCGTGCAGTTACCGAATAAAAATAAAGTTTGAGACCTAAGTAGTAACTGATGTCGAAAGTTGACGAAACCGGATCCGGTGAATTCTCTCGTATCAAAGCAAGAAAAACCGCGGAAAACTCTGATCATCTTCCTGACTCGTTTAAAATAATTGAATACCGGGAACAGTTCTATGCAGTAGATATCGATGGGATTCCTGAAACATTTTATGATGCAGTGACCACAAGCTACGATCCTTCTGAGGATGTAGAACTGGATGCTTTCGTGTATAATGAGACGGCAGACGAATTCATGGAAGTATCTGAAGACATAGTGGATGAAATACTGGAGGGAAGGCTTGGAATTTAAGTAGCTTTGTAGGAACAGTTTTGATATGAACCTGGAGAAGTTAATCCCGGATAACTATGGACAGCTTGAAAACTCCGATCTCGCACTCTCGGAGGGAAGAATATCGAGACTGCTGAGAGAGAACATGGATGAAAAACAGACCCTTGACGGCGATGTACCTCATGTAATCAACTGTGTTCTATCAGAACTTCTCGACGAAATCATCGATGAGACCACCGATGAAGGAGAGATGATGGCAAAAATAAAAGAAGCACATGTCAGGGTTGCTCTAAGGAATATCGAAATCGAGGAACAGTACTCGGCGAGGACTGAAGAGTTTGTTGAACAGCTGAGATCCATCTCAAATGAAATGGAGAAAACCGCGGATAGAATAGAGCAGAACTAAATCCTTAAAATAGATGCCTCCTAATTAAAAGATGGAAAGATGAACGAAGTAAAATACCTCGACTGGGCAACACTAATACTAGTTGTTTTAGGAGCTGTTAACTGGGGGCTTGAAGGACTTGGAACATTCGCCCAGAAAAATCTGAACATAGTTGAAATTCTTTTCATTCAGGAACTCGGTCTACCTGAAGCTGAAGCAGTTGTCTACCTGATCATCGGACTGTCCGGCCTCTATCAAATCTACTTTGGTTATGAACTCTACGACAGCGACTAGACAGCCATCCTATTCTTTCCCAGTATCTTCCAAATCTTCAACATCGAAATCCGGTTCCTGCTCATCCCAGTCCATACCTTGGACCTCAGATGTCATATCCATCAAGTTCTCCATCTCGTCCTGCATAGCTCCAAGCTCCCTGCCAATTTTCCATTTGATATACAGTAGAACCGCTCCTGCTCCGACTACAAAACCGGTTACAAATCCTCCGGCGACTTCAAGAACTGTCATACAGTGAAAAGTTTCAATACCTAGATATTAAAGCCTGCTGATGTGACGCTCGGACAGATACCTGATGTATCGAAGACTCCAAGAAAAAAGGTTGTTGAACCGCGAGAACGAGGGATTTAAGTCAGGTATGGAAACATGTTAAACAGTTTTACAACAAATTTTCCATATGGAACTTAACAGGAAAACAGGCAAACTACTAGTTCTCTTCCTCACATTAAACCTAGTCTCAGCAGTAGCAGGTCTTCTCGCTGTCTACTACATAGGTGTTTTACCCGGCCTAGCAGTTTTCTCAGTCCTGATAATACTGCTGCCACTACTGATCCAGTATCTGTACCTATCCAATGAGTCGTCTTAGGGAGACCGTTATTTTAAGTAGAACTTTCTCCAAAGTTATAGTAAAAATATGAATACAGGAAGAATCCTAGCAATAATACTACTTTCCGCAGTACTGGTTTCCTTGAGTTCCGGTTATCATAACCTGGAT
>PXPD01000010.1:0-2249 GCA_003009815.1 Nanohaloarchaea archaeon SW_4_43_9
ATTCATTCAAAAGAATACCAAGAGAAAACGCAATTACAGCAAATGCCGGGGTAGCCAAGTGGTCAAAGAACTCTTCAGCTCAGCTGAAGTGCATTCATCTCTAAGAATGCTCTGGGATTGCTCAAACTTATCCTAGAAGTTTGAAGGCGACGGACTCAAGATCCGTTCCCGCAGGGGTTCGCAGGTTCAAGTCCTGTCCCCGGCATCTCAATCCATTTATAAGATTTGACTTCGACTCTATACTTACCGTCAGTGGCTCTTGAGCCGCGAGGTGTATAAATTATGGATAAGAAAGCAGACCCAACGAATCCAGTACTTGTAAATACGATCGAACTTCTGCAGGAGCAGGAAGCTTCTGTATGGAACAAAGCAGCTGAAAATCTTGGAAAAGTTAACAGAAAAAGACCGGAGGTTAATCTCTCGGATATTGAGAGAAATACAGAGGACGGCGACACAGTGGTTGTCCCTGGAAAAGTTCTAGGCTCCGGACGACTCACAAAAGAAGTCGAGGTAGCAGCTTTCAAAGCTTCTGACTCGGCGAAGAACCATATTAACGAAAACGGAGAGTTCAAGTTTATTGAAGATCTTGTAGATGAAAACCCTGAAGGATCCAATGTAAAGGTGATCAAATAATGGCTGTAGTAATTGACGCAGAAAACAAGATTTCCGGAAGACTGGCGACACACATATCCCGAAAACTGAAAGATGGCGAAGAAGTCAAAGTAGTCAATGCGGAGAAAGCAGCCATATCAGGAAGGAAGGAAGAAGTACTCTCAAACTACCAACAGAAATACGAGAGAGGGTCACGTGACTTCGGACCACATTACCCGAAAAGCCCGGAGAGAATCCTGAAAAGAATAACCAGAAATATGATCTCTGACACGGAGGAAGGAAATCGACAGTTCTCCAATCTCAAAATATATCTTGGACATCCTGAGGAAATCGGGGAAGCAGAAGATCCAGGGACAAAAGAGGGAGAAGAACTCAAGAACAAGAACTATGTAAAACTTGGTGAAGTATCCAAGCATATAG
The DNA here is from genome assembly GCA_003009815.1 of Nanohaloarchaea archaeon SW_4_43_9. Classification (GTDB taxonomy): domain Archaea; phylum Nanohalarchaeota; class Nanosalinia; order Nanosalinales; family Nanosalinaceae; genus SW-4-43-9. The sequence continues at coordinate 1,033 of PXPD01000010.1, forward strand.
GCTGGGAGCCAAGAGGTGAACTAGAATGACTGAAACCGTTCATAGAGAAGGAAGAAGAAAGACAGCGAAGGCAAGAGCAACAGTAAAGGAAGGGAACGGAGAACTAAGAATCAACTCCCGACCTTTAAACACATGGCAAAAAACACCGAAACAGAGGATCAAAGAACCGTTAACCATCGCAGGAGAATCAATAATTGAAGATGTTGATATTGAAGTCAATGTTGAAGGAGGTGGAATCCAGAGCCAGGCAGAAGCAATCCGGATGGCGATTGCCCGAACACTTGTTGAATACACCGGAGACAAGGATCTGGAGAGAGACTTCAGAGAGTACGACAGAAACATGATGGTCGAGGATCCAAGGAGAACCGAAACCAGAAAACCTTCCCAGTCAAGCAAGGGAGCAAGACACAAACAGCAAAAATCCTACAGATAGGAGTTTTACGCTCCTCTAGCACAAAAGCGCACTCACATAACACACTTCATAAGGTGAACAAACAATGCAAATACCGGTAAGATGTCTTTCATGCGGGAAAGTCATCAGCGACAAATGGAACGAATTTAACGAAAGAATAGAAGAAGGAGAAGACAAGAAAGAAGTACTAGACGATCTCGGACTTGAAAAGTACTGCTGTAGAACAATCTTCCTTACGCATGTAGACACAATCGAGGAAGTAGCAGAACACGAGATTACTTGATCTCTACATATCTCCTAACCTATTTTTCTTAATCCAGGCAGAATCATTTCCAAGTTCGGAGCCAAATTAATATCATCCAGCTCATCTCCAGAAAACCATTTCAACTCATCAAACTTCTCCCCCTCTATCTCAGGCTCTCCGTCTTCAATATCTGCAATATAACAGTGCCACAGAAACAGTTCATCATTATGCTGGAACTCGCCGGAGTAAAACGGCTTCCGCAATTCGATCTCAACGCGGATCTCCTCTTCTGCCTCTCTAACAGCTGTCTCGGTCGGGCTTTCATCCTCTCCAACTTTTCCGCCGGGAACTCCCCAGCAACCCTGTGGGATGCTGGTCGAACAGCTTTCTCCATCTGGAGAGCGCTGTGGCTCCCAATGATCGTGGTCTGGTCTGTGCAGAAGCAATATCTTCCCATCCTCAATTATCAGATTTCCAGCCAGTTCTATCATAGCAATATTTTAATCAGACAACATTTTTCACATCAACCTACAGAAAGACAAAAAGCGGAAGCATAATTGC
>PXPD01000010.1:2255-5503 GCA_003009815.1 Nanohaloarchaea archaeon SW_4_43_9
CATTGACTCGCCCTTCTCCCGAGCCTCTTCAATAAACTCTGTTGCTACAAGATAGATCATGGCTCCAGCTGCGAAACCGAACCCAATCGGCATGAATTGTTGAGCCTGTCTAACAAAAACAAATGCGATAACCGCTCCAATAGGCTGTGGAAGTGACGAAAAGATTGTCGCACCCAACATCTTCCACTTATTCATACCCATTGATCTGAACGGAATAGATATAGCAATTCCTTCAGGAATATTATGTATGGAAATTGCAACAGTCATCAGTATAGCTAAAGGAGGAATAACGAATCCAAGGAAGGGTACGCCTCCCTCAAATCCCAGTTCGGCGAATGCAACCCCGATAGAAACACCTTCCGGAAAGCTGTGAACCGTCAAGACTCCAAGTATAAGCACCATCTTCTTGAAAGTAGCCTCTTCGAAAGCTCCAGGATCAAGCTCGTACTCATCCAGAAGACGGGAAGCACCTTCTACAAGTAAAACACCAATGAGAAGACCGATACTTACCTCAAAAACGCTACCGGAGGCCAGTCCTTCAGGTATTAAACCAAAGATCGAGGCGAAGAACATTATCCCTGAGGCAAGGCCCCACATACCAACTAGAAGCCGATCGCTGAACTCTTCCTTGAAGAAAAACGGTAAAGCCCCAATACCGGTTGCCAGATCCGTTATAAGACCTGCAATGAAAACCAGTAGAAGATTTTCAAGCAAAGCCATGCCAGAATATTTTCATCCCTCTCTTAAAACAACTATCATTTAATACCGAGTATAAATTTGGCGAATATTCATTTCCTTCCAGAAGTAAAAAAATCTGCCAAGCCGATCTAAAAGCGAACCATTTTATTTAGGATCTTGTAAACATTCCATAAAGATGGATTTAGACGGCGTATCGCCTGAAATGGAGAAAAAAGACTATGAATTTGAAGAGGAGTTGAAAGAACTGCAAGAACAAGAGAGAGAAGAATTGATAGAAGGACTAAATAAGGCGTTGGAAAAATCTCTGAAGGAAAAAGAATCGGAATTTAGGCAGGCTTTCGAAAGTTACAGGGAGAATGATAGAGTAAGATTCCTGAAACTACTCAATGACGTCAAGGAAGAAATTTTCGATGAGGTATCAGATGATGTATCTCAAGTAATACAGGATGAGCACAAGAATATCACTGCAACGATTGAGAACAGGTTCCAGAAGGTTGAAAAACACAATGAAGACTTCAACCAAAGCTTAAGAGAGGATATAGAGGAATCTCGGGAAGAACTATCTAGAGAACTGCAAGAAGATATAGAGGAAACAAGAAAACGGTTTGAAGAGAAGACAGAAGAACTGGAGAAAGGAAAAGCGGATTTAGAGGAGTTAGAAAATATTGGAAACGCACATCAGGAATTTCTTGAGGAGCTAAAGGAGAAGGTAGAAAAAAAGATTGATGAAGACAGTTTTGAAGATGAGAAAAATAGGTTAAATTCAAATGTAAACGAGCTTGAAAGAAAGCAAAAAGAATTAGAAGAAACTCAAAAAGATATAGAGAGTAAAGTAAGTGACGAAATAGAAGGACTAAGAGACGAACTAAAGAATAATATTGATGAAGAATTTGAATCGAGAAAAGAAGATCTACGACAGCTGGAAGAAAGACTTGAAGAGGAAAACTCGAAAGAGGAGCTAGAAGAAGAAATACAGAAAATTAAGAAGACCATGAAAAAAGTCAGTAAGAAGCTACAAAAGAAAGTAGAGGTCATGGATCAGGATCTCAAAGAATTTGAGGATAGAATTCAGAAGAGAATAAGAAAGGATAGAGAAGACGTAATAAAAAAGCTGAGATCAGATCTTGAAAGGAAACCGGACCTAGAAAGAATTGAGGAGATAGAATACGGAGTGCGGAAACTTCAAAAGAAAATAGAAGAACTGGATAACGGTAAAAAACAGTCCCTATCTCTAAATAACAGAACAAGATCGAATCAGAACTATCTAAATCCTTCTGAAGTTAACGAGGGAATGATCGGAGAAAATATATCGGTAATGGGTGAGCTGAAGTACAAAAGCGATGTCTCAGGATCACACCTTTACACAATTAACGGGCCAGAATCATGGATTATAGTTAAATCCGATGAAAGACTGGCTGAAAGAGAACAAGTATTAACCGGTGAGCTCGACAAACTGGAAGATGATCTCTACCTTGATCTCGACAGTTAAACACCATTAAAAGTGTTAGTACCGACTTCTTCTACACAAGTTCTACATGCGGTCGTGGTGTAGTCTGGCCAAGCATGGTGGCCTTTCGAGCCGCCGACCCGGGTTCAAATCCCGGCGACCGCATCATTTCATGCTGCTGAAGCCAGTGAGTTCTAAGAAAACTTAATTTTCGATAATACTGGTGACCGTATCGACTTCATTTCTCATAAACCATCTGAAGTCTTTTTTCGACTATCTCGTCGAGATATTCTTCTCCAAGTTCTTCTCCTTCATTATACGAGAATACTGAAAACCAAGTAACATTATCATCACCCTCTACATGGAAATAAATATTACTGCCATCTCTCTCGGTCATAGCTCCAAGCTCTTTATTTCCCTCATTATAATAGAGAACCTCCTCGTTGGAAAGGAAATGGTCGACTAGAAAGTCATACTCCCATACTTCCAGATCATAACATTGCTCTGTCTTCTCCATAGTTTGTAACTGAAGAGTAAACAATAAATACCTTTCGATTCAGTCATAGTTCTGCCGAAAAACTTTCAACCTGTAATCCAGATTCTTCAGAACCTCTCTGGCTATCTCCCCCGACCTGAAGTATAGCTTCCTCCACTCACCATCTACTTTCAAGTTAACCGAGTCAAGTACAGATCCTATCTCATACTCAATATCCTCTATCTGGGAAAAGTCAACCGAATCAACAAGTTTCTCCTCACCCTCTCTTTCCTCCCTCTCCTGAATCCAATGGTTGTCAGATTCTTCTCTTTCAATATGGCTCTTTGAAATAGCTATATTCCCTAGCTGCGACTCAAACTCCTCATATTCTATGGTTAATCACCCGTATACTCTCCGCTCTCACGACGAAAGTCTTCCTCATCCATTTCCTCCCGGACATGGGCAACCAGCCCTGGAGTTCTGGCTATTATGAACAATCCTTTTCCAAGCCTGTAATCCCAGCCGAGATCGCTCATCACACCGGCAATAGCTCCATCAACGTTAATTACGAGAGAGACTTTTCTGTTTGAAAATACTCTATGAATAGCTTTCATCTTATCTACGCAT
>PXPD01000010.1:5603-10196 GCA_003009815.1 Nanohaloarchaea archaeon SW_4_43_9
GAAACGTTCATGCTGTTCCCTCCACTTTGTACTGTTCTCGCAGCCACTGTCGACGGATTCCCGACTCCGTGATCTATACAACTTGATAAAATAGTTTTGAACATTTCAGATTCTTTTTCATCAGGTCTTTCACCTTTCAAAGTCAGAAATATTGCATCGGAGAAATCCATATCCATAACTTTTTCGATGGACTCTCCTCGTATCTTGGCATCCTCTCCCGATGATGAAACTGATGTTTTCCAGTCTGTCATTATTCAAAGAACACCTCCTGTTGTTTTAGATAAGCTCACATCCATAAGTTAAATCCAAAAACTTAATTCAGTGTCTGAATTTATAATAACTTAAGTTGGGGCCTTTTCCATCTCTTCAGCTGCTCTTGCAAATATGTAGAATGCTTCTTCGTCCCAGTTTTCAGGCCTCCAGCGGTTTTCTCGGTATTCCGATGACTCTAGATCTATGTCTGAAGCATCTAGAAACTTTTCATTATTGTATTTCGGGCTTTCATGTGGTCTGTCACTGTATATTACAGGTTCTCTATCGCTATACATCATTGTTTCGGGATCTATGGAAGGAACCACCACCCTATCAATGTTATCAATTTCAAAGGAGCTAGAGTTTTCTACTGCTTCTTTATACGCGGCTAACTGAATCACATAGTTTGGTTTTATAGAGCCTGTCTTGAGATCTAGTAGTACGTTCTTCCCGTCTTCATCCTCATATATCATATCCACTGTACCTCCATAAGAAACAGTTTCGTCTCCATCAACAGGATGCTGGGCTGTATGAACAAACTCCTTCTCTGCAGCAATTACTCTATCTTTACTGAGACCCAAATCTTCTTCAAGGTCTTCAAACTTTTCTTCTATCCAATTGATTTCTCTTTCAGCGAGTTCCCTACCATTACTAACGAATCCTGAAGGATTTTCATCGTATTCAAGTACTTCAAACTCATCATCTCCTTTCCAGTCTATAATATCCTTCAAAGGTCCAAGATTATTTTTAGAGGCCTGAAGTTCTTCTAAATCTTTCCAGTATTTTTCTGTATTACCTTTTACTTTTTCAGGATCATCAACATAGTTTTCGAAAACTTCTTCATGTGCCAAGGTTCCTCTGGTGCCCGCATAATCTGTTATAATATCTGAATCATATTTTCCATCGGTTCCATCATATATGTTTTTCCAGTGGAACAGACCGCCGCCTGTATCAATCTCTCTGTGGAATGGGAACTCTAACCTTTTCTCTCTATCCCATTCATCGTAGTCGTTGGGAAAAGGATCGATTATAGTCGTTACAGAGAAGGCTTCACTGTCTCCTCTCCTGTAAACTCTTAATCCCCACTCATCAGTCCCTCTTTCAACACCAAGCAAAGCCTCCCTCGCAGCCGCATTCAGATTGAAATTTCTTAAATCTCCTTCAGATTCTGCTACAGCATCCATGAAATCGATTGGGTCTGTGCCTTGTGGGGTTACTATTCCTGTTTGATCGCTGATTTTTTTGGAGGCCTTCCTGTTGATGTCTGAGGCGTTTTTGGACTCCTTTCCAGCCGCGACAACGGCATCAGGAACAATGTCTTCTTCTAAACTGGCTGAATCAAGTTCAGAATGATAAACAGTCTCGATATAATCTCTGGGATCCATATTAGCTCTTTTTAGTCCTGTTTTTTGTTCTAGAGTTTCTGCTATCTGTTCCATCGATTCTTCAACAGGTTCTAAGGTTCTATCAACTAGTTCATCGATGCTATCACTTTCCACTCTTTTCTGGGCTTCCTCCTCCGTGATGGAGTTAATCTGGCCCCATTCCAGCCCGTTTTTCCCAGGGACTAAAGGATATATGATCTCTGCTTTTTCTGCGTCAGAGCCAATTAATCTAACCGATGCCTCGACTTCATCTACTTCATCAGGTTCTCCGAGCTTTGGAACCCTCAAAACATTATTGTCTTTTAAGCCTAAACTGTCTTGGAATACTGCGTTTTTCCTAGTTAGGTACTTATTCTCTTGAACCGATCTGTCTCTTTCCGTATAGGTATCTGCAAGATAATCTCCTGTTCTTTCTATGGCCTCATCGACAGGCAATCCAGCAATTTGAGGAATTTCATCTGAGTTTTCAATGAATAGGGATAGGTTTGACTTCGCTGAATCTTTTAGATTTATCCCGCTTTCATCACCTAGCATAAATACTTTCCATGCTGTCAAAAATTTATCTCTATCATCGGAGTTGATACCAGGATTAATGCCATTAAATCTTCTGTCCTCGACACCAACTACAAACTCAGACAATGCACCATAGAATTCAGGAGTTATACCCCGGTTAAACTTTGTTCCTGGTAGATTGCTTAGTATGTCTTCAAAAACTTCTTCTGGCGTATCACCGTTCATTTGAAAGTTTGCTATAGTCCTAGAATCAAGTTTTAGGGGTCTACTCATATGCAAAAAAACCCCCGGTACAGAATGAGTCATCAAATAGGCCTTCATAAGTGAAGGCCTTTACCATCAAACTACCTCATGAACTCTAATGCTGTTAAGAGTTTTGTATACAAAAGTGTCTTGTCCCCCCCGAAACATCTTAATTGAGCATTGGTTGGAAATTTTATATAATTAATTCTTTTCGACTATCCCGTAAGATAATTATTGCTTACTGTATTTCTAGATTCTCTATCATATCTCCGATCTCGTGATGAAAATCTGCTACTTGAGCTCCTGCTTCTCTCAACCTTTTCTCTTTGTAGGACGGTTTATCAGTATCTTCTCTAATAACGGCGCCAGCATGACCGTATCTCTGTGAAGGCATTTCCTCTGTAAACTTTCCTGCGATAAACGCGACAAGAGGTTTTGAGAAAGCTCCTTGTTCGATAAGTTCGGCAGCTTTGTTCTCGTAAGTTCCGCCTAGCTCACCGAATATGACAGCAGCTTCTGTCTGATCATCGCTCTCAAACATTTTCAGGGCATCGGCAAAAGTGGTGCATTCTATCCTGTCTCCTCCGAGCCCGATAGCTGTCGAGACTCCGAATCCTGCCTGCCTTACCACCCATGCTGTCTCTGTTGTCATTCCTCCGGATTTGGAGACTATACCTATTTTTCCAGGTTTATAGACTTTTTCAGGTCTGGATCCTCCTATAGGACCTAATTTACATTTTCCTGGCGATATTATGCCTACCGAAGTTGGACCTACAACTCGGACATCTTTCTCTTCAGCTTTTTCATGAATTTTCCAAGAATCTTTAGTTGGAACTCTTTCCGTAACTACATTGACCAGCTCTATATCGTTTTCAATCGCTTCGAAAACAGCATCTTTCGCAGCTGATGGCGGTACATAAACAAGGGATGTGTTGATCTGCGGATGATCGTCAAGGGCTTCTTCTACTGTGTCATAGACAGGTACTCCTTCTACTTCCTGTCCTCCTTTTCCTGGAGTTACCCCGGCCACAATATCTGTTCCGTATTCAAGCATCTCCGGCAGTTTCTCGGAGGCTTCTCTTCCTGTTATCCCTTGGATAACTACTTTTGTATTATTATCTACCAGTATAGACATTATTCCACTGCCTCCTTCACAGAACTGAACGTGATTTCATCTATAGGATCGACTTCTTTCTCTTCACCATATACCCTGTACTGGCTTACTAGAACGAAATCCATGCCGACCTTCTGGCATTCAGGATCCCTGTTCAGATTGTTTCCGAAGTATGCGAAATCCTTTCCGGGGCGTCCTCTAATATTCAGGAACTCCTTGAATATCTTCGGATCCGGCTTTTCTACACCGATCTCTTCTGAAACGACCAGACCTTCATAGGGAACATTGTGCGCCTGCAACTGGGCCGCCATCCACTTTTTACCTTCAACGGTATTGTCGCTGATAAATCCGATAGGTCCTAGCTCTTTAGAGATCTTCCTTAAAGTTTCGAATATACCTGCTTCCTCCATGTATCGGCGTTCTCTATCCTTGTATTTTTCGATTATTCTAAGGGGATCGCCGTGATCAAGACCGTGTTTGTCCAGATATTCTTTGACTTCGGAAGCTGTGTATATCCTGAAGTTGTTGACATCGAACTCAGGGATTTCCTCTGCGCCCTGCTCTTTCATCTCATCCTTTATGAGCTCGTTTTGAAGCCTAAAAGATGGCATCAATGTATCACCAATGTCAAATACCGGTATTTTACTCATCCTTCTTCACCTTGTTCTACCATCTGCATCAATGTTTCAGCTGTCTCTGTCATTGAAGTATCATTTCTGTAAAGCTTCATATTAAGATCAAGTCTTTCTCTAGTTTCCCTTAGAAGCTCAAATGCTTTATCGGCATTCGGCCCATCGCGCCTCACAACAATCGGGTAATCCGGTCTTTCGTCTTCCAGGGCCTGGCAGAAGCCTTTCATAGTCCTGTAAATATCAGTATTGTTTGCGGTTCCTCCTACGTGCCAGAGACCTCTTAATCCAGGTTTCGACATTATTACTTTACTCAACCTGTAAACTTTCTCGGTTGGAGGGTTACCGCCGTACTCTGTATAATTTGCAGGTTCTCCGCCGTATTCGATCATTGCATCCATGTTGGTCAAGGAAGCTCCGCCTCCCGCAAGCATCATGGCAATATCTCCATTGAGTT
>PXPD01000011.1 GCA_003009815.1 Nanohaloarchaea archaeon SW_4_43_9
GAGGTATATCACTGGCATCATCCAGGTACCTACTGCCTAAAATGTTTAACAAAACATCAATAGACAAACACGCATTCTTCATCTACGGCGTTGCATGGGCGTTTATATTAATATCCGGAGCCCAATATCTCGACCTCTCTCTGGAGATCGGAGCTTTCTTCGCCGGCCTGAGTCTGGCACAGCTCCCTTACAGTAGCGAGCTTCAGGAAAGAGTGCGGCCTTTAACCGACCTATTCATGGCTCTCTTCTTCATCAACTTCGGACTGCAAATACTGCCGGAACAGTTATCCACCTACTTTGTAGAAGCAGTTTTAGCCTCAGCAGTTCTTATGATCGGAAAGTTCGGTATATTCTTCGGGCTAACGGATCATATGAAATTCACGCCGCAGACCTCGTTCAAAACCAGTATTAACATGACGCAGATAAGCGAGTTCTCGCTTATCCTAGGAGCGCTAGCTGCCTCAGAACAGCTGATAGGTCAGAACTTCCTCGGCTTTATCAGTCTTGTTGCAATAATAACTATGAGCTCGTCATCCTACCTGCTTAACTTCAACGAGAAAATCTACAGAGAAGTAGAGGGTCTTGTGAAGAATATAACAACTGATGAGGGAGAAGATGTAGAAATTGAACGGATGGACAACCACGCGATAATAATAGGTTACAACAAAATCACAGAAAGGCTCTTACCCCTACTTAAGGAAACTTACTCTAACGTTGTGGTTATAGACAAAAACCCGGAAAATACCAGAGAACTATCTGAATCACCTTACGAATATATCTACGGCGACTTTAACCACGGCGAGATAAGAAAAGCTGCAGCAATAGAGAAGGCAGAGATTATTATCTCTGTATCCAAGGATAGGAAGGTAAACCACCAGATACTGAGAGACAAAAAGAGGGAAACAATCGCCTTTCTGGAAGCAGACGGCTTCGAAGATGCAGCCGAGCTATACGAGAAAAACGCGGATTATGTGATGATAGAAAACATCATTACAGGGGATAAAATGGCCGACTACCTTGACCTCTACCTTGAGGACCCGAATCTGTTTCAGGAAGAAATAGAAGACGACCTTGAGACTATTCACTGGGGTGGTAGAAATGGCTGAACTGATTACTTCCCTCACACTGATCTTCGTCGCGTCCGCAGCCATGCTCGTGATAGCGAACCGGTTCTCACAGCCAGCAATTCCTGCCTACCTGACAGCAGGTATCCTGATCAGCTTCTATGTCGGTGGAGAGGAATTACTTGGACTGGCGCAGATAGGTATTGCTTTCCTTATCTTCATATTCGGATTAAAATTTGATCCAGAAAAACTGATGGCGGTCGGCCGGGAGGCCCTCTCCGTCAACCTCGTGCAGATACTTTTAGTTGGAGCGGTTAGCTTCAGCTTTGCACAGATCATCGATCTGAATATTCTACAGTCTATCTACTTTAGTACCGCTGCAACCCTCAGCTCGTCACTTGTAGGTTTGGAACTGGTTTCCGAAGAGGTGGACAAGAACTTAATTCACGGAAGACTCGCTGAATCTATACATCTTATACAGGATATACTCGCAGTCGGACTGGTCGTAGTCCTCTCCTCTACACAGTTCACATACTCAGAAGTAGGGGCCAATATAGCTGTAGCCACAGGGATGATAATAACAGCGTTATTAGTCAGAAAGATACTTTTCGACAAAATCGCAGCTCTAGCAGATGGCTCAACCGAGCTGTTGATGTTGACAGGTATATCCTTTCTCACCGGTTTCATTGCATTATCTGAATACTTCGGGCTTTCAATAGTCGTAGGAGCATTCGCAGCAGGTATAGCAGTCGCCCGCTTTCCTCACAATCTCGAACTACTTGACACAATGGGCTCTCTCAAAGACTTCTTCTCTGCAATCTTCTTCGTTACCATCGGAGTACTTGTCACTTTCCCTGATCCGGCCACGCTATTTCTAACACTCGGTCTTATAGTATTAACAGTCGTCACCAAGCCCGCTCTAATAGTTATTTCAGTTATACATCAAGGCTATGATCCGAGAACTTCCTTCTTAACAGGGGTTAGCCTTGACCAGACAAGTGAGTTTGCTCTCATAATAGCGATACAGGCATGGATAGCCGGACTAATAATTGAACCTCTCTTCCAGGCAATAATACTTGCCGCAACGGTAACAATGACAACATCTGCATACACAAAAGTATACGAACATCAGCTTTACGGGCTACTGGAAGGATTCAATGTTCTAGAGCCTGAGAAACAGGTTCTGCCAAAAAACAACATAGGCTCGGAACTAGAAAATCATGTAATTCTGATAGGTTACGATATTCAGGGGAAGAGAATTGCAGAACAGCTGAATGAGATGGATGCCAGGTTCATCGTAATGGAGAATAACCCTGAGAAAATCTCCGAACTCAGGAAAAAAGATGAAAAATTCGTTTATGGAAATGTCTTAGAAAAAGATACATGGAGACATGCGCATCCAGAAAATGCCAAAGTGATTGTCTCAACAGCGCCTTTCAAACAGGTCTCTGATCAGGTGCTATCAGTTGAGACTGACGCCGGTAAAATCCTTAGAGCCGATGAAGTCGACGACGCAGAAAATCTGCTTCATAGAGGCGCCGACTATGTAATAGTTCCAGAGATTCTGAGCGCTGAGCTTGTCAGAGAACATATTCTAGGCCTGGAATCTGAGGAGGGCTACCGGGAAGAACTCAGAAGGAGAAGTCTTTTAGAAGTCAGGCGCTATCTTGAATCCGAGGAAGGATGAGAACAGAGAAAGGAGCCGAAGCAACAGTTGAGATAGGAGAAAGCCAAGTGGCCAAAAAACGACCTGAGAAAAAGTACCGGCATGAACAGCTGGATGAAAAGATAAGGAAAGAGAGAACCGAAACGGAGAAAAACCTGCTCTCTGAGGCTAACAAATACGGCATAAATGTTCCGGAAGTCAAGAAAACAGATGCTTCAACCCTTGAACTAGAGAAGATAGAGGGAGAAACACTCAAGAATAAGGTCGAAAATAAACCGGAACTGCTTGAAAAACTTGGAGAAAACATCTCTCTACTACATTCTATCGATATAATTCATGGAGATCTAACCACAAGCAACGCTATAGTCGAAGATAGCGAGGTATTCCTGATAGACTTCGGATTATCTTTCCGCTCCCAAAGAACAGAGGACCGCGCAGTTGACATCCATCTACTGAAGCAGGTGCTGGAAAGCTCACATCCGGAAGCGGCAGAAAAAGCATGGAGAAACTTTGTGGAAGGATACAGAGAATACGAGGAATCAGAAGACGTTCTGGAACAGCTAGAAGAAGTAGAGCAACGCGGAAGATACAAGTAAGAACCTGTTTATAAAAATTGTTTTCAATTACAGTTTCTAGACCGGGAAAGTATAATGCTTGACCGGATCAGCACGTGATAAAAAATGGCAAGAATGCATAACGACGGAAGAGGATCATCAGGACCTGATAAACCTGTAACAAAGAAGAACCCGAGATGGATGGACTACGATGAAGACGAAGTAATCGATCTCATAGTAAAACTCAGAAAAGACGGCAAAGATCCTTCACAGATCGGAATGGCACTTAGAGATCAATACGGTATCCCGAGTGTCAAACAGGTAACCGATAAGAAGATAACAGAAATACTTGAAGAGGAAGGATTCGGACTCAATATCCCGGAAGACCTTCAGAACCTTGTAGACAAAGCAGAATCAATCCAAGATCACATCGAAGAGAACCAGAAGGACGAGGAGGCAATCAGGCAGCTGGAGCTCACTGAAGCAAAGGTCAGAAAGATCGCCTCCTATCATCGGGACGAAGGAAATATTCCAGAAGACTGGAAATACGAAAGAGACGAATAAAGTCTCTAACCACCATTTCCTTCTAACTTCTTATTCCCTTACTTATTTCCTGTCAGCAAAACCAATTTAACTTAAGGGATAGAACTCATTCTATAGGGATGGTTGAAGAAATTCTGGAAGCTGCGGAACCTGCAGCAGAGAAACTGAGAAATTTTGACGGCAAAATCAGGTTGGTCGGGCAGTACGACGCTGACGGTATTTCGGCGACCGCAATCGCATATAGGATGCTTGAAAGGCTTGGAAAAGACTTTGAATACGAAATATTGAAGCAGCTATACGAGGAAGATGTTGAAAGGATCGCAGAGGAAGACGAGGATCTTATACTGTTTGTAGACATCGGTTCCGGTCAGTCAGAAGTCGTACAGAAACATATAGTGGAGAAAGCAGCAAAAGAGGTAATTATATCGGACCACCACGAACCACAGATAGAGGGCGACTTTATCCATATCAACCCTCATTTCAACGGGATTGACGGCGGGGAATCAATCTCCGCGGCAGGCACCACCTACCTTCTGGCAGAGGCTGTTGACGAGGAAAATATTGACTTGGTGAAGTACGCTCTGATCGGAGCCACCGGAGATGTCCAAAAACA
>PXPD01000012.1 GCA_003009815.1 Nanohaloarchaea archaeon SW_4_43_9
GTTCTCCCGCCTATTCAGCTAATCCGAATATTGAATCTATCAAATCAAAAATTAAAGAACTCCGTATCGGAGGAACTTTCGGGGTTGATACCAACCGTTCAGGAGATCATGAGTTTGATAGTATGGATGTGAACCGGGAGATAGGAGCTTTCGTTGAGGAGAAGAAAGATGCAGAAGTCGATTTAGAAGATCCTGAGACATGGGTTAAGATTGATGTCAGAAAAGATAATGCATTCATCTATAAACACGAGTTTAAAGGCCCGGACGGTTTTCCTGTAGGGATTCAAGGAGAGATGGCAGCTCTTATTAGTGGAGGAATTGACTCTCCGGTTGCAGCCTATGAGATAATGAAACGGGGTGCGGATATAAAGCCGTTATACTTCTATAATAAGCCGATATCTGCTGAAGATCATTTACTGCGTTTTAGATCAATCCTTGAAGATCTGAAGAAGTTTCATCCCGGAAAGAAATGGAACTACTTTGTGGTCAATATGAAAGAAATTAACGAGGAACTGATGCAGATCGATTCAGGAAGAATGATTCTCCATAGACGTATAATGTTCAAAATAGCAGGGAGAATAGCTGATAAAAAAGGATTAAAGGGTATCGTAACCGGTGAATCACTGGGGCAGAAGTCGTCACAGACAGCAATAAACCTTCAGAGAACGACTGAAGCGGTTAATATACCTGTTTATAGACCGCTTTTAACCTGGAATAAATCAGAGATAACCGAGGAAGCAAGAGAGATCGGAACAGTTGAGAAATCAAATATAGATTCTGCGTGTGCAACACTGTCGCCGGATGAACCCGCCACAGAACTGAAGGAGGATCAGCTAGAGGAAATTGAGAAAGATATTAGTGTTGAAAAGTTGGTTGAAAATGCAGTTGAAAACTGTGAAGAAAACCTGTTATAAAAAGATTTGGTTGTCGAAAACATTAAATATGATTGAGGAGTGGTGAATCAATATGAGTATACAGGAAAAAAAGAAAGAAGCCGAAGCGGTACTTGACTCTGCCGAGATGGTTCTGGAAACCATTCCGGAGCCGAGAACAGGTAAAGCCAAAGACTTGGAGGTGGAAATCTCCAAACTTGAAGAAGAGATACAGGAACCTGATTCTGAGTCATCACTTGATGAAATAATTAACTCTGTTAGAGATTTGATGGAAGAAGTTCAAGAAGACGCAATGCAGGATCCAATGGAGCCTGGAGATGATATGGGTGGCGGAATGGGTCCGGGAGGCGCACCTCCAAGAGGACCTGAAGACGATGTCCCCCCATTTTAATTCTTATTCTTTGATCAATCAGTTTTATAGTAAGAATTTCCCAATTCATAAACTATGAGGAAAACCGTATCACTGATCCTGATTTTTGTAATGGCGTCATCGATAGTTGCTTCCTTTCCAGCTGAAATGAAGGTAGTGGACAGAACAGCTTCCGTTGATGATCCGGCGATCTTCAATATTACCGTAGAAAACGATTATGCTTCACAGGATCGGTTCAGGATCAGCAGTATCCAGTCTCCTCCTGTTACTTCAAGCTGGTTTGACTATGAATATAGCAAAACAGTAGAGGCGGGAGAGAAAGAAAGTTTCCGGTTAGAAGTTACGCCTGAAGAAAATTCTATCCAGCAGAACTATGCATTCACAGCTAATCTCAGATCATTCCGGAACGATGAGTCTGAAGAACTGGAGAGCTTCTTCACAGTAAAAAACAAATACGACCTGAAGATAACTTCTTTTCAGGTCTCAGACAACAAAGTGAAACCTGGGGACGAGATAGACATATCTGCTACCGTAGAGAACACGGCTTCTGATACGGTTGAAAACTTTACAGTACGGGTAGAGGGCTTTAATTCAACTGTCGATAAGAAAGGTGCAGTTCTTGACAGAGGCGACAGCATAAGATACAACTTCAACTTAGATGTCCCGGACAGGAGAATGCCGGCTGAAGAAAAGATTTCACTAAATGTCTACAAGGATGGAGAAAGGACTCAGTCTTCTTCTCAGACTGTTGAGGTGGAAGAAGTAAAGAATATAGAACGAAATACTATTGAAGAAAACATGCTTCTGGTGAAAACAGAGAAAGTAGAGCTCAAGAATACAGGCAATGTAAAGGATGAAGCCAAAGTTGAAAAAACACTGCCTGTTTATCTGGACCCTCTAACAGATTTCGAACCTGAACCGGAGGAAAGAACAGAAGGCGCCGACCAATACTACACATGGAACGTTCAGCTGGAACCGGGTGAATCAAAACAGGTAAGTTATACCGTAAGCTATGTTCCCGCATTCGGATTTGTGGCCCTTCTATTCCTTGGAGTACTTGGATTCAAAAAACTTCAGACCGATCTCAGGATTTCTAAAAACGCAGAGAAAAGGGGAGGGGAGATTAAGGTTAGATTGGAGCTGCAGAATAATTCAAGCACATCGCTAATCCAACTCGATGTGAAGGACTTTGTTCCGGATATAGCAGAGGTTCCTCAGGAATTTGACATGGCTAAACCTGTTGTCAAAAAAACCAGTACCGGGACAAAACTGGAATGGCATATAGAAAGTCTCGAGCCGGGAGAACAGAGAATATTTGAGTACACAGTTAAACCTCTGGTTGAGGTAGAGGGGGGAGTAAAACTTGACCCGGCTAAAGTGCTGAAAAATGGCGAGAGAATGAAGGAGACCGACAAGGTAGAAGTTGATTTCCAACCGGAGTAAAACCCTTATTAAAACTTGAATATCTTTTCCTGATACACAGACCCGACCCAGCATGTGCGAAGCTCGGCTTCTCAAAGAGCCTAGATAGTTAAACCCGACTTAGCTCAGTCTGGCAGAGCGTCCGCCTGTAGAGCGGATTGTCCCAGGTTCAAATCCTGGAGTCGGGACTCTCAAAATTATCTTTCGCTATGGCGCCATCAATCCTTATTCTGAGCCATACTACAGGTAAAAACACATTTTAAACCTTCTGAAAAAATTGGTTTATGGCTTTTAGAGAAAAATACAGTGATTTCTTCCAGAACCTGAATGAAGAATATTTCAACGAGGAGAGGTTTGTGCCTGCTGTCGGACCTGAAGATGCTGAAGTAATGATGGTAGGAGAAGCGCCGGGAGAGAACGAGGTCGAACAGGGAGAGCCATTTGTCGGCAGGGCTGGAAAGAAACTGAACAAAATCCTGAACGATATAGATATTGACCGGTCTGAAATCTATATTACTAACCTGGTGAAGATAAGGCCTCCAGAGAACAGAGACCCGAAAAAGGAAGGGATCAAGGCATGGAAACCTCTGTTAGAGAGGGAGATAGAAGAAGTTGACCCGGACATGGTTCTGACACTGGGTAACTTTGCATCAAAAGAACTTCTAGGGAAGAAAAAGGGAATAACCAGTATACATGGCAGGATTTTCTCACGAGAAGGACGAAAGATAATGCCTATTTATCATCCTGCGGCGACTCTATATGATCAATCGAAGACTCCGGTACTAGAGAAAGATTTGAGAAAAGCGTTTGGGAAAGAGGAAACCGGGCAGACTAGCTTAAAAGATCTACAGCAATAAAGATTTCTGAAACAGTTCTCTGTATGAAACAGTACAAACCTTTAATCGATGACTGGCAGGCATTCAAGCATGCGTGCAAAAGACCGGCGCTCTCAACTGTCAGGAAAAACAGCATAAGGGCTGGAAAAAATTTTGAGGAGAGGCTGAAAGAAAGATTTGACGAAGTGGAACAGTCCGGCTGGAACTCTGAGGTCTTCAGGCTCCCGGGAGAGAAGACACCGGGCAAGTCGATGATGCACTGGCTCGGCGAGTACTATGTACAGGAGGAGTCAGCATCCCTGCCCGTACAGGCTTTGAATCCTGAGAAAGACGAAAGAATACTTGATATGTGCGCTGCGCCGGGAGGGAAGACCACGCAGATTGCTTCAAAGATGGAGAATGATGGCGAAATCGTGGCTAACGATGACTCGTCTCGAAGACTGAAAAGTCTCCACGCAAACATCTACAGGACAGGTTCTGCTTCTGTTTCAGTAACAAACTACGATGGAAGAAGGATTCAGGAGAACCGGAAATATGATAGAATACTTCTGGATGCTCCCTGCACAGGAGAAGGAGACAGAGCCAGAAGGAAGTTTGAACCTGCAGATCAGTATGAAAAGAAGAATCTTTCCGAGCTCCAGAAACAGCTGGGAGAGAAGGCAGAGACATTGCTAAAAGAGGGAGGCAAAATGGTTTACTCTACCTGTACAATAAATCCACAGGAAAATGAGGAAGTTGTCGAGTATCTACTGGAAAACACAGGTCTTCAACTGGAGAAAATCGAAATGAATCCGGATCACAGAAAGGGCGTCAATAGTTTTGAAGGGAATCAGTACGGTCAGGAAATGAATAAAACCGTCAGGATTTATCCACACCACTTTGAATCGGGGGTGATCTATGTTGCCAAGTTCAGGAAATAAAGCGTGGGACTACCTTGAGGAAAGATTTGGGGTTGACGGAGAAGAATTATCTTTCAGAATGAAAAAAATTTCGGGCGATTACTGGGTTCATACCGGTACTGAGGAAAGTCTTCAATGTGAGACTCGTGGTATTAGATGCATTAGAGACACTGATAGAGCCCTGAAACCTACAACATATGCGCTGCAGTTATTAGAGGATCACATAGACAAAAGTATAATTGAAGTAGATAAAGCGGAGTTGATTGATCTTCTGGGGAGAAAAGAAATGATTGAGAGAACTTTAGATATGGAAGAGGGATATGTTGCGATAATGTTTGGGGGGAGAGTGATCGGATGTGGGATGTACAAGGATGAGAAGGTTTCCTCTAGAATACCGAAAGGAAGATCAAAGGAACTGAGAAAAATTATGGAGAATTAATGACCTATGCCTGTTCCACTATCTTTCTTTTTGTCGTGGATGAATTCTATCAAATATACCAGGACAAGCAGAACTGATACTTGGAAGGCTATAGCGAAAGGATCGAAACTTATGTTGAATAGAGCGTCTCTTTCAAATCTTTCAACCTGAGAATAGATTATATATGCGTCAAAACCCAAAATAACCATGGTAGCTATATCCAGACTTGGAAGCCTGTCAAGCATCTCGCCTATTGATTTTCCGGACATAAATACTAGTTCTGATCTCTGTATTTAACTGTAACTTCTCGGGGCGAGTGGTTTATAAGTTTTAACCTAACCTATCATGATACTGGCGGTCAAAGCGAGGGGGCAACACCCGTACCCATCCCGAACACGGAAGTAAAGTCCCTCAGCGATCTGACTAGTACTGCCTTACGGCGGGACATTCAGGACGCTGCCAGACTATTTTTCCCTCCACTCTAAATTTAAATTACAGTTACTTAACTGATTCTTATGTTTACAGGACTTGTAGAAGAGACAGGTAGAGTTGTTTCTGTAGAAAATGCCGGTGAGGGAAAAAGAATAGAATTAACAGCTGATCAAACATGTGAGGGTTCGGAGATAGGTGACAGTATCAGTGTCAGCGGTGCTTGCCTGACCGTTGAAGAGTTTACTGAAGCAGGCGTAGAGGTTTTCCTAGCAGAAGAAACATTGGATATAACCTGGTTCTCAGGGCTTGAAGAGGAAGATAAAGTAAATCTTGAGCGATCTCTCACACCCCAAGATAAAATGGGGGGACACTACGTTCAGGGCCATGTAGACGACACCACGGAAATAAATGGAATTGAAGAGCTGGAAGAGGGTTGGAACTTTCATTTTTCTATGCCAGAAGAGTTTGAGCATTATATAGTAGAAAAAGGTTTCATAGCGGTTGAAGGGATCAGCCTCACAGTCACTGAGATTGATGAGGAAGGTTTCTGGATTACAATAATCCCGGAGACCTGGGAGAAAACTAACCTGTCCGAGAAAAGGATCGGAGATCTTGTTAATGTTGAGATTGATGTAATGGCGAAGTACGCCGAGAAAATCTCTAGGTATCAAAATTAAATTATTTTGTCTAAAAAACAGGGTTATGGTAACAGCGCGTGGTATAAAAACTAACGCAAAAATATTTGGGCTTCTATCAGTTCTTACAGGCGTATTTCTAGGAGCAGGATACTTGATAGGTGGAACCGGAGGAATGATCATAGGCCTGGTTTTAGCTGGTTTAATGAACTTCGGCTCCTACTGGTTTTCCGACAAGATAGTACTGAAAATATATGGCGCCGAGCCCTTACCGAAGCAGGAATATCCAGAGCTTCATGACAAGGTTGAAGAGCTTGCAAAGAAAGCAGGAATACCTAAACCCAGACTATATATTAGCTCTATGAAGGTTCCCAATGCCTTTGCAACCGGTAGAAACCCGGATAAAGGTGTTGTATGCGTCACCCAGGGACTTCTAGATCAGCTTGAGAAAGACGAGGGAGAGGGAGTGACTGCGCATGAACTCGCACATATCAAGAACCGAGACACGCTGGTAAATGCAGTGGTTGCTACAGTGGCGGGAGCAGTAGCGATGCTGGCAGAACTGGCTTTCTGGTCCTCGCTTTTCGCCGGTGAAGACGGAGGAGAGATGGTCTCAGCTCTAGCTTTTATGATTGTAACTCCTATTATTGCCACCATCATTCGGATGGCAGTTTCAAGGACTATGGAGTTCAGAGCAGACTCTGAAGCAGTCAGGATAACTGGAAACAGGGAAGGACTATCCAGCGCCCTACAGAAAATCAGCTCCGAGAATAAAAGGTCGAAACCACAGAAGCATGTCTCTAAAGTTCAGGAATCAGGAGCCAATTTATTCATAGAAAACCCGTTCTCAGCAGATAAAATGACGAAATATTTCTCGACACATCCCCCATTGGAGGAGAGACTGGAAAATATAGGGTCAACGGAGGTGTAAAGATTGTTTGGTTCACATAGTTTCGGGTTTCAGCTTGAGCCGGATGTAAGGGAGACGGTAGCACGGGAGAAACTTTCAGAGGTATCAGAGGAATACGGCCTTGATCTAGATGATGTGAATTTAGAGCTTGACAGCTCTCTCCCCTACAATGTTCTGGGGAGAACTTCAGTTCCGAGATACTCGAATGACGAAATAACTGTTTCAGTAGGCGATAAATTCTTCGAGATGGGGGATAAACAGCAGTACAGGACAATGCTCCATGAATGCATACATGTTAAGCAGTTCAGAGACGAGATCGATGAATGGCTGGAAAACGAGTTCAACGCTTCAGATGAGTTCATTAAGGAAGTTGAGAAATCAAGTAATCCGCTTTACAGGAAGGATATTGAAGGTATAACCGAAGTTTTAACCGATACAATTCTGCCGTTTGATGTAGGAACAGGTTATCCATATGAGAAGAGGAGGAAAGATGCTGAGCTTGAAGCTAAAGGTTTTGATGTGGAATCGGAACTGGTACAGGATATAGAAGACGAGTTTGACAAACTTGTTGGTAACTACAAGAATATCTACAGTAGTTTTGAGATAAGTAGTCTGTATATAGAGAAAGGAGAGTTTAATGGCAAAGATTATCTGGCGATTATACCTGATGGAGGAGAATCCAGTGTCAATGAATATCTGACAGAAATTTCGAGTGAAGAGGATTACACAGATTTTCTTGAGGCTAGAAAATCTTCTTCCGAAAAGTATCTGGCTTAAAGTGTTGTATGTTCTCCAACCAGTGCGTTTTTCATATCAGTATCTTCTATCTCGCAGAACTTATCGATGATCGAGTTCCTGATTTCGCTGTCATTTACCTCTGTGTTCGCGAATATTATGGAGTTCTCAACTGTCGTATTTTTCAGTGTGCTTCCCTCCATGACGAAAACGTTCTCTCCTATATCAGAGTTCTCTGTATCTCCCTTGATAATATTTCCATCTACGACAGAGCTCATTGCCTCAACATAGCCTTGAACTGTTCCTATATCATACCAGTCGCCATCAAAGCTATAAGTAAACATATCAGTTTTCTCGTGAGCCCATTCAATAAGCCTTCCGGGCTCATCAAGGTATTTATCGGCAGGAACATCTGTATCCCTGAAATGTTTTTCATACTTATGGAAGAGTTCTATGTCCTTTCTCGGGAAGTAGTAGCATGCGGTCGAAGCAAGTGTCGAAGGCGGTTGATCAGGTTTCTCCACAAAGTCTTTTATCTTGTCTCCATCTGTATCCACGATACCGAAACCGGTAGCTAGATCTAGATCCTTCACATCATAGACTACGTTCACAGGCCCCTCTTTCCGTCTGCAGAAATCAAGGAAATCTGAAGTATTGAAGCTGTAGTAGTTATCGCCGCCGATCACAAGGAGATCGTCATCAATATCTTCCTCGTCAAGCAGATTGATGATTGCGCCGATCGTTCCCGGTTTTTCCTCCTCGCTCTGCTGGCTTTCAACTGCTACTCTTACATTCTCTCTGTTATATTCGTCAATGTAATCCTGGAAATCTTCTGCAAACTTGTCGTTTGTTGAGATAATTACCTCCTCAAGATCCTCTAAATCCTCTAGAATATACTCGATTATAGGCTTCTTTCCCAGCGGTAGAAGCGGTTTAGCGCGATCTTTGGTAATTGGCCATAAACGTGTAGCGTGTCCTCCAGCTAGAACTACTGCTTTCATTATCTATCAATATTACCATGTATTACTCTCAAGTTTTTATTGCTTTGTATAACTGTGTTCCTTGCTCCGGTCTGCGGCTTTTTTGATATCCTCCATTAGCTCGCATTTCCGGCATATATCCGAAGAACAAGGCTCCCCACATTCCTCGCATTCCCGTAGCTCGTTCTCTTCATCAAATTCGATTTCTTCTTCAACAATATCACTGAGCCTTCTTCCCTGTGATACAATTGAGTGTTTTGTCCCCGGCATCTGTGACTCAAGCTTATTGAGGAAGCTCTTCACCATAGGTCTCATAGTCCCTTCTTGGACATGAGGACAACGGTCTATTACACCGAGATCATGTAAACGAGAATAAAGCGCAATCTCCTTCTCCATTACATCGATGAGCGGCTTGATTCTCGGCACAAACTTTTCATGTTCTACCGCATCAGTCCTTGCTCCAATCCGGGCCAACCGTTTCATATCGCCTTTCAGATGGTTCATCATAATTGCCTGTGCCTCATCATCTAGATTGTGGCCTATTGCCACCTTATCAGCATCAACTTCGCGGCAAAGCTTGTTGAGTAAATCCCGGCGCATAATTCCGCAGTAGGTGCAGTTTCCGAGTTCGCCGGCTCCAGCCACGTCATCCATCTTGAGATCGTAGTAATCCGAGTATCTACCGACTTCAAGCTTGACTCCAAGTTCATCACACAGCTTTTGCGCCGCAGAAATTGATTCATCCCTGTACTCATCTATTCCCTCATGTACAGAGACTCCAATAATCTCGATATCAGGTCTTTCGCCGAAAATCTCGACAAGCTTTTCAAGCATTACTGCGGAATCCTTCCCGCCTGAAAGCCCTACTGCTACAGTGTCGCCGGATTCGACCAGACTGTCTTTCCGGATCGTCTTCTTGACCTTCTTGCTGATATCTATAGTGAAGTGTTCCTTGCAGAGGCCTCTACCCTCGTATTCCCTGTAGATTACAGCTTCTTCCCCACATTTCGAGCAGATTTCATCTTTAGACATAGATTATTTGATGAAGAACTAATTTTTTATGTCAGTCCGCCTTCCACAATATCTACAACAGTATGTAAATCTTCCACTTTATGACTTGGATTCAGATCAGTGCCTCCGTTAGTGTTCACAAATATTGAGTCGATTCCTGCATTCTTTGCGGCCTTGATATCGTCATCAGAGTCTCCTACCACAACAGGATTCTCTGCCTCTAAATGCTCAATTGATTCCTCCAGCATTTGAGGGTTGGGCTTCTTCAGCTCCACATATTCTTTAATATCGCTAGTCCCGGGCGACTTGACCACTTCAAAGTATTTCTCCAGCCCAAATTTCTCCACTGTGAATCTTGTAGTCTGGTATGGGGCATTACTTACCACAGCTTTAGGTACAGAAACCTTCTGTAAAACTTTTTTTGTTGTCGGAAAAAGCCCTATCTCACCTTTTTCCATCTTCTGTATTTTTCTCCTGGCGACCTCCTCCTCCATTTCTTTTATTATAGCAGTACCAAGACCGGTTCTCTGCGCTATCCTCTCAAGTTCTTCAGCTGTTCTAGCATGTACAATCTCTTGGGATGTACCCATGTCAATATCCTTTCCCAATTTCTGTGCTATCTCAACTCTCATCCTATCAGCCCACTTGAAGTTATCGTCCATAGAGTCAAGAAGGACTCCATCCTTGTCGAAAATCACGGCATCGTATCTCATTCTTCTAATTCCCTTCAATGCCTACTTCTCTAAATGATTTAAATGTGAGGAATGACTTGAGATTAGTCAAGCTATCTGATGCCAGCGTGGCGGAGTCCGGTCGAACGCGGCAGATTCGAGATCTGCTGGGACATATGCTCCCTCCCCGGTTCAAATCCGGGCGCTGGCGCTTTTTCCGTTCAACTACCGAAGACCGGTTGAGCGATCTTGGGCAGAGGACTCTACAGGTCTTCAAGATACTCTATAGAGGTTCCAAATTTCTCAAACTTTGATAATTTGATTCATTGATACCGGCTCCGCCCACTTTACCATCAAATATTAAACCTTGTTCTTACACACAAATAATAAGGTGTAATAGAAAATGGAATTCTCTATAAGAAGCATGAGGCAGGTTTTCAAGTCAAACACAGGCAAAAGGGTAAGCGAGGAAGCATCCAAAGAGCTCGGTGAATTTATTGATAACTGGGCCGAAGAAGTAGGTGAAGAAGCTGTCAAGGTTGCAGCGGAGAATGATAGAGCTACAGTCAGAGCTGAGGACATCCGCGAAGTACTGAGAAACAGGAAAGACAGAGATGTGGAATACAGCCTGGATATCTAGTTCAGCGACTAATCTGGACTCGGTACCTGATAGACGTAGAGGGTCTGGGGTTCCTGTTGTTCAGGACAGTTTTCAGATGCAACTATACTGTATTCAGATGTAAAGTTTCCCTCTGTATGTCTTATACTCCGCACTGTATACTTCACATTTTTCTCCGAGCTACCGTCAATAATCCCAGAGTTTTCGGAACGATCTTCAGCGGTAAGAGTTATTCTTGTTTCTTCTGTAGAACATGTTTCAACCCTGTCTATATTATATATCTGCGGTAAAAAGTAGCTGTTCTGAACTATTATGCTCCCGACATCAACAGGTTCCTGACCTATCTCCATACTTTCCCTGAAATCTGTCTGGTACCGGACCTCAGGGCCGTTAAGATCTACGGCTATAACTGTCAAACATAGAATCACGATTCCGGCTCCCAGTTTCTTCAACTTCTCTTCTTCAGGGTTGTAACTTTCTATTTTCTTTCCAACAAGCACAAACAGTAATCCCGAGATCCCGAGCAGCAGGAATACTGTATTTGAGGACGGATTCATCCTCAGTGTGTAGTATCCCATGAATGTGAGGTAGGATATAGCTGAGAAAAAGTACAGTGCTGTCATAGATCCTCTGTCATCTGTCAGTTTCGATCCCAAGAGGAATAATCCGGAGCCAGCTATAAGCAGGAATGATTTGGCTATCGGAGTCAGGTCCAGTATAGCCTCTCCTCCAAAGTAAATAACCGCCAGGGCACCTAGGAATAAACCGAATCCTGTAAGTATTTTATCAGGGTTGTCCCGGAGTCTCTCACGTATCATAGAGTCAAATGATGGCCTCTGGCTTATAACTTTTCAGAAAACATTTGATGAAAATAGAACAGAATCAAAAGTAAAGTAAAAATTAAAGATTGGTTGGAAACGACATGCAGAAAGTCTCAGAAGAACTTATACTTCTGTGACGTTTACTGCTTTCGGTCCTTTGTCTCCTTCCTCAGTCTCGAACTCTACTTCGTCGTCTTCTCCAACTTCAACATCTCCCTCAAGATCGTCTTCGTGGAAGAATACATCGTCGTCCATTTCTTCAGTTTCGATAAATCCGTATCGCTTCTGATCGTGGAAGAACTTAACTGTACCTTTCATACTCAAAATACACCTCCTTGAATAATCACAAGATAACCCCCGACCTTTATAAGAGATGACAGGTTCCGGTAAGTTAAAACCGCATATTCTTGAACGGTTTTTTAATCAGGTAGAAACTAAAATCATTACAGATGGACTGGCACAGTAAAGAAGAGGAAAAGGTGATATCTGAGCTGGATACAGATGAAGAAGGTCTTTCAGACCAGGAAGCGGAGAAACGGCTCGAAGAGGAAGGCGAGAACAGTATCAGAAGCGGTAAATCTGCTTCGGCCCTGAAAATATTTCTAAGCCAGTTTCAGGATAACTTGATATATCTTCTAATGGCTGCGGGGATCCTCTCTATTGCTATAGGTTTTTTGCCGGGTCATGAACCAGAGTATACTGAGGCCGGGATAATCTTCCTCATACTTTTCGCTAACGGCACCTTCGGTTTCATACAGGACTATAGGGCCGAAAAATCGATTGAGGCGCTGAAGAAGATGGCAACACCAAATGCAACTGTCAAAAGGGAGGGGAAAAAGAAGGAGATTGATTCAACCAAGGTTGTTCCCGGCGATGTAATCTTTCTTGAGCAGGGAGATGCAGTTCCAGCTGATGCCCGGCTTCTAGAAGCGGAAGCGCTTGAAACCGATGAGTCCTCGCTGACAGGTGAGAGCAGTTCAGTATCTAAGTCCCCAGGTGAGCTGGATGATCATGCTTCCCTTGCTGAGAGAGAAAATATGGTTTTCATGAATACTCACGTGGTCAAAGGCAGAGGGAAAGCTGTAGTAGTTGAGACGGGAATGGGGACACAGGTAGGAGATATTGCCGAGGAGATAGAGGATGCTGATAATAAAGAGACTCCTTTCCAAGAGGAAGTAGATAAGCTTGGAAAGAGAATAGGTATACTGGTCATCGGAATTGTTTCTCTTGTAGGAGCTATTCAGATGCTTTTAACCGGGGCAGACTTGCTGACAGTTTTATTACTGGCTATTGGGCTTTCGGTCGCAGCTATACCTGAGTCTTTACCTGCGATTGTAACTTTGACTTTGGCTCTCGGCTCAAAGAAACTGCTGAATAAGGATGCACTGGTAAGAAGATTGCCGGTAGTTGAGGCACTGGGTTCTGTAAATTACATCGTTACTGACAAGACCGGAACCTTAACAGAAGGCGTAATGACAGTCGAGAACCTTTACTACCAAGGAGAAGAGTTCAATGTCTCAGGCATAGGGCTCTCTAATGAAGGAGAGTTCACAAGAGAAGGCTCAGAAGTTGATACAGGTTACCTGAAGCCTTTACTGGAATGCGGTGTTTACTGCAATAACGCCGAGAGAGTTGAGGATGAGTCTGATCAAGAGTTCCGAGGAGAGCCGACAGAAATCGCTCTCATGGTTTCAGGAGAAAAAGCTGGGATCGAGTTGGATGAAAAAAGAAAGACAAGTGTGCCTTTCTCCTCCGATCGGAAGAGAATGACTGTGGTAACAGAAGATAATACTGCCTATATGAAAGGTGCGCCAGAGGTTGTTCTTGAAAGGTGTGATAGAATTCTTCTTGATGGTGAGAAGAAAGAGCTGACAGAGGATAGAAAACAGGAAATACTTGACAGAAACCATGAATTCGCCCGGAGAGCATTAAGGGTCCTCGGGTTTGCGAGGAAGAAAGTTGAGGATGTTGAGACCAAAGATGAAGAACTGGAGAGCGAGATGGTGTTTCTCGGCCTGCAGGGCATGATAGATCCTCCAAGGCAAGAGGTTAAAGATGCTGTAGAGGACTGTAGAACCGCCGGAATAGGTGTTGTAATGGCAACGGGCGATAACATTGAAACTGCAAAAGCAGTTGGAAAAGAACTCGGCTTCGATCCGGAAGGTGCGACCAAAGGGCAGGAGATAGAGAAGATGAGCGATAGAGAACTTGAGAACAAGGTAAGGAATACTGAGATATTTGCCCGTGTTTCGCCTGAGCATAAAGTTAGAATTTCACAGGCGCTTCAAGATCAGGACTACACTATTGCGATGACCGGTGACGGAGTAAACGATGCCCCGGCACTAAAGAACTCGGATGTCGGTATTGCTATGGGCCAGAGAGGTACAGATGTTGCAAAGAAAAGCTCTGATATGGTTCTACAAGATGACAACTTCGTAACAATAAGAGATGCTATCGCTGAAGGCCGGGCTATATTCGATAATATCAGGAAGGTAACGAATCAGCTTCTATCAACTAACTCTGGAGAGGTAATGTTCGTGTTTCTAGGCACCCTTATAGGAGGATTGTTATTCCCAGAATACTTTTCGGGCAGTGATTCAATTGTCTTAACTGCAGTGATGATACTCTGGGTAAACTTTGCCAGTGACGGACCTCCGGCGATTGCCTTAGGGGAAGACCCAAAAGTTGACGGCATAATGAAGAGGCAACCTAGGAGCAGGGATGAATCCATTATAGACAAGAAAATTCTCTCAATGATAGCCTTCACTGGGCCGGCGGCAGCTCTCACAATGCTTCCATTATTCTTCTGGAATATTGAAAACTTTGTTCTGGCTCAGACCATGCTATTCATGGCCCTAGCATTCTTTGAGATCATGATGTTCCAAGTGATAAGAAGAGATTACGGACTCAAACTCCGGGATAACAAGTATCTGATAGCGGGAATGCTTTTCGCCTCAGTCTCTCATCTACTGATACTCTACACCTGGATCGGAGAATACTTCGGCATAACACCGTTGAGCCTTGCTCAATGGGGTTATATCGCTGGAGCTCTAACAATCTTCACAGCTATCGAACTCACCTTTAGAAGACTTTTGTCCCGGAAATTCGGTGATAGAAAGACACATATCCATGATAAGTAGTTGGGAGAAAGAGTATCCTGTGGCTTTTGGGAACCCTACAAAATCTGGGTATATGCAATTGGCAGGACCCGGATTTGAACCGGGGTCTGGTCGTCCCAAACGACCAATGATAGTCCGCTACACCATCCCGCCTAGAATAAACTGTCTGTAAGTTTGGAAGGTAACTGAATTCTTTTAAAGCAAATTCAGTTTTTTAAGGTCGCTACGGTTAACTATCTTCATGGGCGAGAAAGTTGTTGTAGCCGGCGCTGGATTCGGTGGCGTTCATTCTGCACTGGAACTAGCGCGAAGAGGATATGATGTAGAACTGATAGACCAGAACGGTTACCATCTCTTCACCCCGGCACTTATCGATATCGCCGGTGGCAGTACGGAGGCCGAGGATATTTCCATGAATCTGAATGATTTCTTCTCCGGTACTTCGGTAGAGTTTTCCCGGGAGAAGATCGTTGGGATTGATCCTGATGAAGAGGTTGTTGAGACAACAAGTGGAGGACATAGCTACGACAATCTTGTTGTATCTCTGGGATATGATGTCGCAAGCTTTGGTATCGATATCTCAGATGCGTTAGAGGTATATACTTTAGAAGGAGCAAAGAAGGTTGACCGTGAAGCCGAAGAAGCTGAATCTGCTATAGTTGTCGGCTCCGGATATGTCGGAGTAGAGGTCGCGTGTGAGCTTAGTGAGAGAGGAGTAGAAGTTACTCTAGTTGACCAAGTTACAAGGCCGATGCCGCGCTCCAGTAGCGAGGTTTCTGAGAAAGTACTCAACTCCCTGAATTCAAAAGATATTTCA
>PXPD01000013.1 GCA_003009815.1 Nanohaloarchaea archaeon SW_4_43_9
CCCCGCCGACAATCAAGAGCAGTCCGGCAACAAGGTTTTGGGTTTGACTGTCCATGGCAGTTAGTTAACTGCGGAATATAAAGAGGTTTTGTGAGTCGGTCCCTAAAGATTTCTTTGAGCTGTCTGGATAGCCATTCATTTTATAGAAATTCTCTTCAAAAGCCTTCCCATGGATCTTGAAGAAACCACGAGAAAATACGCACTTAAGAACGCGGTGGAGTACGGTGGAGAATGCAACCCTGGAGCGGTTATAGGAAAACTTATCAACGAGACAGGAGAAGAACCGGAGAAAGTCCAGCAGACAGCTGGGCAAATATGTGGGGAAGTCAACCAGATGAGTTTGGAAGACCAGAAAGAGGCACTGGAGGAGTACGAGTTTGATGAGAAGAAACAGAAGCACGACCCGGTTCCTGATCTGGATGTTGAAGAGGATGAAGAGGTTGTTGTGAGATTTGCTCCTAACCCCAACGGACCGCCTCACATCGGACATGCCAGAGGAATGGTTATCAACGGCGAGCTCCGGGATAAGTATGATGGCAAGCTGATTCTCAGGTTTGATGATACGGATCCAAGGAAGAAGAGACCGCTGAAGACCGCTGAACACAATGCTTACGAGATGTACCTTGAGGACTACAAATGGCTGGGCTACAAACCGGATGAAATCCGTTACAGCTCGGAGAACTTTGATACCTATATCGAATACGCAGAGAAACTGATCGAAGAACATAAAGCCTATGTATGCTTTTGCTCACAGGAAGAAGGAAGCAGTTACCGTTCAGAAGGAGAGCCATGTCCCCACAGAGATACGTCACCTGAAGAAAATATGGATAACTGGAAGAAAATGAAGAAAGGGGGAGTTTCCGAGGGTGAAGCAACCCTGAAAATAAAAACAGATATCGATCACAAAAACCCGGCGATCAGAGACTTTGTCGGTTTCAGGATAATCGACAACCCGGAACACCCGGTTACCGGCAATGATTACCGGGTCTGGCCTATGCTTGATTTCCAGGGAGCGATTGAGGACCATGAAATGGGTACTACTCATATCGTCCGTGGAAAAGATCTTAGAGCCTCAACCAAGAGGCAGAAATATATCTATGATTACTTTGACTGGGAGTATCCTGACGTTCGTTACTGGGGAGATGTCCAGATCTCAGGCTTTAACGCCCCTGTATCCGGATCCTCACTGAAAGAGATGATAAAGGAAGGGGAACTTGATGGCTGGGACGATCCCAGAGCTCCTACTCTCAGAGCATTGAGAAAAAGAGGTTTCCGGCCCGGGGCCATCCAGAGCTTCTTCATCGATATGGGTGTAAGCGAAAGCAATGTCGAGGCTTCAATCAAAACACTTGAGTCAGAGAATACTGATATAATTGATGAGAAAGCGGACAGGTACTTTTTCGTGAAAAACCCTGTCAGAGTAAAAATCCGTGGACTGCCGGACAACATTGAAACTGATCTGCTTCTTCACCCTGATTATCCTGACAGAGGCATTAGAGATATAGATGTAGAAACTGAAAACGGAGAGATTGAGTTACTTGTTGAAGAGGACGATCTTCAGGATGGATTTGTCAGATTGAAGGGATTATACAATATCAGTATGGATGAAGATAATCGGTCAGCAGAGTTTATTGAGGGCGATCATAAGAAGGCTATGGAAGAGGATGCTGATATCATCCACTGGCTTCCAGAGGATTCACCTGAAGGAACGATCTACATGCCGGACGGTTCAAAGATTAGAGGAAGAGTTGAAGATACAGTTATCGATTCTGGTGAAGTAATCCAGTTCGAGAGATTCGGATTTGTTCGATCCGATGATGGTCAGAATAGGAAATTCTACTTTGCACATAACTAGTCTTCAAGAGATTTCTGTGCTGTTTTAAGACCTAAAACAGCGCACTTCACTCGTAAAGCTGAAACCTCTATTCCAAGTTTGTCCAGCATCCAGTCCCTGTCAAGCCGTTTTAACTCTTCAACTTCCATCCCTTTTATTTCATCAGTTAGAATGGAAACTGATGCTGTGGAGATAGCACATCCTTCAGTCCTGTGTTTAACATCTACAATTTTTCCCTCCTTTATATCCAGGAAAATCTCGGTTGAATCTCCACAACTGGAGTTTTCTCCTTCTTCATGGTATTCCGTCTCAAGCTCTCCTACGTTTCGAGGATTCTTGTAGAGATCAAGTATTTCGTCTTTATACATCCCTACTGGAACACCTTTCTGACTTCTTTTACTGCCTCAACCAGTTTTTCCACATCTTTTCGTGTATTATAGATATAAGGGGATACTCTTGCTGTACCATTGATGTCAAGTTCCTCCATCTGTGGCTGTGCGCAGTGATGCCCGGCTCTCACAGCAACTCCATTCTGGTTGAGCACCTCTGCAACGTCATGTGGATGGGCGAACTCGGTGGTGAAAGAGACAAGGTTCGCTCCCTCCGGTGAGAGAACATTTACTCCTTCCACCTTCTCAAGTTTTTCGATTATTGATGCCGCTATCTCTTGGCTGTGGCTGTAGATTTCATTCATGCCGATGTTTTCCAAGTAGTCAATAGCTGCTTCAAGACCTACTGCTCCGGCTACATTTGGAGTTCCGGCCTCAAACTTTTCAGGTACTTGCTCATATTCGATCTCTTTCTCGGTAACCTTCCGGATCATACCGCCTCCGACCTGGTACGGGTCCATTTTCTCCAAAAGCTCTTTTCTGCCGTATAGAACCCCTATACCGGTAGGACCGAGCATTTTGTGACCCGAGAAGCAGAGAAAATCGACGCCAAGTTCCTCTACATCAACCGGCATATGTGGGACTGACTGAGCTCCGTCAAGCACTACCAGAGCATCGTTTTCATGAGCGATCTCTGTGATCTTCTCTACAGGGTTTTCAGCGCCAAACACATTTGAAATATGTGAAACAGCTACAAGCGAGGTGTTCTCATCTATCTTTTTCCGGGCATCCTCCAAAGATATTTTTCCATTTTCCGTCTCTAAGTAAGAGATCTTCAAATCCTCTTTCTCCGCTTTTCTTCTCCAAGGAAGCTGCTCTGAGTGATGAGCCATCTTTGAAAGTACTATCTCTCCATCTATATCCAGAGAATGAGCCAGTAGATTTTCTGCCTCGGTAGTATTTCTTACGAAAACTGTTTCAGAGGGATTTGCACCGATAAAGTCTGCTGTTTTTGCTCTTGCCTCTCTATAAGAGATGTTTGCATCATTCGCTAGATTGTAGAGCCCTCTCCCAATATTTGCATTATTTTCGCTGTAGAACTCACTGATCCTTTCCAGTACCTGTCTCGGCTTCTGAGAAGTTGCAGCGTTATCCAGGTATACCAGGTTTTCTCTTTTCCTGAAAATCGGATAATCTTCCTTGATTTTTTCTGGTTTCATAAGGTAGAAACTCTGAACGAATCTTTTTACTTCTACTTTCGGTTTGAGAAACTTTTCCTTAAACCGGCTCTCGAAAGTATCGGCGAGACCTGATAGTTGCTGTCTAAAGCTTCCTGAAACTGCTGTAGCCGCCTTAAATTACTGTTTTTCATCCAGTTTTCTCTGGACTTCTTCCCGTATTTTCTCCTTAACCCTTGTAACCTTGATCTGCTTCATAACCGGCTCGAAAAATCCTTTAACAACCAGTCTTTCAGCTTTATCCTGTGAAAGCCCTCTGGATTCCAGATAGTGCTGTTTTTCTTTCTCGACCGTTCCGGCTGCTGCTGCATGTGATGCTTCAACATCAGGATTCTCAATCATTAGTTTCGGTGAGGCGTCTGACTCTGAATTATCTGAAAGCATAAGTGTTTCTTGGTCCTGGAAACTGGAGGTATTAAATGCCGTTTGTTCCACTTTCTGAAGTCCCTCATAGAGACTTCTTGCTTTTTGATCTACAACGCTTCTCGAGTCCATATCGCATTTGGTTCCGTCGCCTATGTGCTTCACGTTTAGGGAGATGTCGTGATGCTGTTCTCCTGTAGGGTACCAGACACCTGTCATCTCTGTCTCCGAGTTATCACCTTTTAGGATTGTCTCGATCTTGGTCCGGTTTAGGCCTCCGGTGAAAATCCCGTTCAACCAGTTTATGGAGCCGTATTTCTTTGTTATCGCTTTTCTTCTTGAGTAGGAGAACTCCCCGTTTTTCTCTACTGCGCCGTACTCTACTGAGGCGTTCTCATCCACATAAATCTCTGTAAAAGATGTATTGAAGTCCCCGCTAGATGTTTCCTCAGTGATGGTCGCTGATGTATTCTTTTCCGTATCGACGACTAAATGGCTGAGGACAGGACTTTCTTCACTGTAC
>PXPD01000014.1:0-14862 GCA_003009815.1 Nanohaloarchaea archaeon SW_4_43_9
TCCTTTTACCAGGCTTCCTCCCAGAACGCTTCCCTTTATTTTGTCTATATCGGTGCCGGGCTTGTTGATATCGAATGATCTTGCTACGAGCATCTTCGGTTCTGATTCTAGATCTCTTTCTGGTGTCGGAATTTCCTCGTCTATGGTCTTAGTCAGGGCGTCTATGTTCACCTCCTGCTGTGCTGAGATAGGTATTATAGGTGCATCTTCAGCTACAGACCCTTTCAGAAACTCTTTGATCTGATGGTAATTTTCTTTTGACTCCTCTTTCGAGACCTTGTCAATCTTGTTCTGTACAACGACAATGTTCTCTATCCCGATTATGTCAAGCGCTGCAAGATGCTCTCGGGTCTGGGGCTGTGGTACTTCCTCGTCAGCTGCTACAAGAAGAATGGCTCCATCCATTATAGCTGCTCCGGAGAGAACATTGGCCATCAGTGTCTCGTGGCCTGGAGAATCTACAAGTGAAATAGTTCTAACATGTTCACCTTCCCCATCCACATTGAAACCGTCTTCGTCCTGATAATAGGATACATCTGCATATCCAAGCTTGATGGTAATACCTTTCTTCAACTCTTCGGAGTGTTTGTCAGTCCATTTGCCTGAGAGAGCGTTGGTCAGCGTGGTCTTTCCGTGGTCTACGTGACCTACAAGACCTATATTGACTTCCGGTATTTCTTCTGTCATAGTAGCTTATTTTTCGTCTTCTTCATTTAGAAGTTCATCAACTGATTTGGAGCCTTCCTCAATCACAACGGTGTTCAACTGTTCAATCTCTCCGCTTACAGTATTACCTCGGACAGATTTTCTTCTCCTGACTCCGTCTTCGTCCTCTCTGATTCCGGAACCGTTTTCAAGTAGAATTCTCTGTCTTTCTGCGCCTTCAATAGATTCTCTCATAGGGAATCCTTGTCTGTCGGTTCCTCCTGTAATCTTCAGGGTATATCCTTCCAAACCGACGATACCGCCGTCGAACTCTTCTCCAATCTGTTTTCCATATAGTTGTGGTTTTTCTTCTGTCTCGATTTGATGTGTTTGGCCGTTTGAGTCTCCAACTGTAATTTTCATGATGTAGTCACCTCAGTTCCCGTTCCATACCCCTGTTCGGTGTTGCTTGTTTCATCATTTCTTTTGAGGAATGGATTAGGTTCCGAGCATCAACAGGATAGGGTACAAGTTTTAAACCTATTTCTCGGTTTACGAGATTTTTTATTCAATCATAGGCAACCCGGTTGTATGAGAACCAGGGTATCTTTCCAGCTTATAGGAAGCTTTCTCCAGATATTTGGCTATTTGCTGATAGCCCCTGTCTTTGTCGGTCTCTACTATGATGAAAGTCTCTTTATGCTGTCTGGCTTCATTTTCTCAGCTGTAATGTGTGTTACAACAGGAGCTGTACTGGAGAGAATAGGTTTGCGTAAATCACCTTCCGTAAAAGAGGCGATGTTCTCAACTGTTCTTGGATGGTTTTTGGCTCTGTGTTTTGGAGCGATACCATTCCTAGTGTTTGATGTAAGCATTATTGATGCACTTTTCGAGGCGACAGCTGGGCTGACAACAACAGGGATTTCAATGTTTTCTGAGCCCCAGAATCTTTCCCGTTCAATGCTTTTCTGGAGGTCCTTCATGCAGTGGTTAGGAGGTCTTGGTATTCTGACTTTCTTTATAGCGGTTATTAGAGAGTCAGGGGGTGTTGCCAGAAGGCTTTACTCCGCTGAGGCCCACAAAACCGATTCGGGGTCGATTCGGCCATCCCTTGAGAAATCGATAATAGACCTCTGGAGGGTTTATGGTTTTCTGACAGTAGTGTTCGTTGCCATCTATATTGGTCTTGGCATGCCGGTCTTTGATTCGGTTCTACATGCTTTCTCGGGTATATCGACCGGAGGATTCTCAATTCAGGGATCAAGTCTAGCTGCGTACGGAAGTATGATTCAGATGGTGACGATACTGCTCATGTTTACCGGCGGTATCAACTTCGTTCTTCTGTACCGGTTTATGAGATCCGATCTCAGACCTATGATAAGAAACTCAGAGTTCCGTTTATATATGCTTATCTTCACACTTATTGGAGCTATGACGGCTCTAGAACTTGTTATCAGTGGCACTGGATTCCAGAGATCGCTGATTGATGGATTCTTCCAGTCTGCTGCTGTAATATCATCTACTGGATATTCGACTATGGGTATAATGTCGTTATCAATACTTCTGCAGGTTGTCTTCATAGGTTTAATGTTTGTTGGTGGATCGCTAGGTTCAACTGCTGGAGGATGGAAGATTTTCAGATTGAAAACCATGATTGAACTTCTTAAAACCCAGCTTCGCGCCTTTAGCCTTCCTGAGTCTGCTATTAACGAGGTCAAGATCGATGGCGAGCTTTTGGAAAACTCTGCTGTCCGGACTATATCTGTACTGTTCTTTACGTGGGTTTCGGTAGTATTTGTTTCAACACTTGTAGTTATTCTTGTTGAGGATGTTGGTTTGATGGCTGCATTATCAGGTACGGTCTCTGCTGCCGGTAATATGGGTCCGGTTTACATGCAGCAAAGTATGATGGCTCTTGAACCCGCTACAAAGATTCTATGGATTATGGTGATGCTGGCAGGAAGACTTGAGATGCTTCCGGTGCTCGCAATTTTTAATACCGAGCTTTTCAAAGACTCTTAATAATATGTATATAGTTGTAGCAGGGATTACTACTATAGGAAGGAAACTAGTCAAATCTCTTGAAGACAGGCACGATGTAGTGGTTATTGATGAAGACGAGGACGAATGCGAGAGGCTTTACGCATCTTCCGGTGCCACAGTCATCAATAAATCGCCAGGAACAATAAGAGCGCTTGAAGATGCAGGTATAAGCAAAGCTGATATTGTAATATCTGTATTACCGGATGACAATGAAAACATGGTTGTATGCTCCCTTTCAAAGAAATATGGTGTTTCCAAGGTAGTTACCCGGGTTGAAGATGATGAATATCTTGAAGCTTTTGATATAATAGGTGCTGAGACAGTTGCTCACACCGATCTACTTTTATCAGAGTTTCTGAGTGCTGTTGAGCATCCTTACTTGGTTAAACTTGCCAACATATCAGAGGGCAGGGAAATTCTGAAGGCGAAGATTGAAGAGAATTCATCTCTAGCTGAGAGAACTGCTAAAGAGCTTCAAGAAGATAAATTATTTCCGGAAAGGTTCAAGATTGTTACCGTTATGCAGGGAGATAAGACAATCTCCAAGGATGTAAATATACAGCTTGATGAAGGAGACGAACTTGTTCTTATAGGCCCAGAAGGCCAGAAAAAGAAGCTTGACAGCTACTTCCAGAAGCAATAATCTGATACAAGGTTTTTCTAAAGCTGCTTGAGGACTAAACCACTTTAAACCTCTAGATAAAAAGATTTGCGTGACAGCTATTGTATGGCTAAGAAGATCGCTGAGAGAGTATGATAACACTGCTCTTGTCGAAGCCTCAAAACGACACGATGAAATTATACCGTTTTATGTGGTAGATAAAAATTATTTCGATAAAGCTGAACTTGGCTATCCTAGGGTCCGGTTCTGGCGCGAGTCATTGAAGGAGCTGAAACAGAGTCTAAAAAGCCAAGGCAAAGATCTTGTAATCCGGAATGGAGATCCTATAGAAAAGCTGGAAAAAATAATTGAAGAGAAATCAGCTGATAAACTATATTTTAACAGGGACTACTCTCCCTACTCTACAGAGAGAGATAAGGAAGTCAGGGGCCTTGATCTAGAAGTAGAGAGCTTCAAGGATATCGTAATGTTCGAGAAGGAGGAGATACTGACAAACTCCGGAACTCCATATAAGGTCTACACTTATTACAAAAATAAATGGTTTGACTATGAGAAACCCAGACCGCAGAAACCTGAAGAATACTCGGTTCCAGACATTGAGTCGGAAAAAATACCTTCTCTGAAAAATCTCGGATTTGAAAAGCCGAATCAGACTGAGTGGATATGGAATCCGGGCAGAGAGGGGGGAAAGCAGAGACTTGAGGAATTTGAAGAGAAGATCTGGAATTATGATGAGGATCGAGACTACGCCTGGAAAGACTCCACCTCAAAACTTTCACCACACCTCAAGTTCGGAACAGTTTCTGTAAGAGAAGTTTTCTGGGAAACTGAAAGGATCAAGGCCAGAAACCCGGACTCTGATGGTTCTGGGATAGAGACATGGCAGGAGGAACTGGCGTGGCGAGACTTTTACTTCCAGATGCTATGGAACTTTCCTGAATCAGGAGAAAAAGCGCTGCAGAAACAGTTCAGAGATATTGAATGGAGATCAAAGGAAGAGGCTGAGGAAGACTGGGAACGGTTTATCGAAGGAAGAACAGGTTTTCCGTTCGTCGATGCCGGTATGAGACAGTTGAAAAAAACCGGATGGATGCATAACCGGCTGAGAATGGTTGTAACATCTTTTGCATGCAAGGATCTCTGGCTTGATTGGAGAGATCTACACGACTACTTCTCCAAGATGTTCGTTGATGCCGAACTCTCATCAATGATCGGCGGAATACAGTGGGCCTACTCAATCGGGACTGATTCACAGCCTTACTTCAGGGTTTTCAATCCTTGGACACAAGGAGAGAAATACGATCCAGAAGGAGAATACATCCGGAAATGGGTTCCCGAGCTTCAAGATGTTCCTGACGAACATATCCATAGACCCCAGAAAATAAACAAACTGCAGCAAGAGAACTACGGGGTTGAGATAGGAAAAGATTACCCTGATCCAATAGTAGATCACGACGAGATGAGGCAGAAGTCAACTGAGAAGTTTGAACAGGCTAGAGATTAAATTTTCTCCAGTTTTTCTTTATCCAGAACCGGTGTATTTTCGACAAATTCTCTGACCTTATCCACAACCCTGTCAGGAACTCTTTTCGAAGTCACTATACCTCTGTCAACAAGGTAAAATGTCATGAAAGCCATTATAGCTCCAAGCAATGCGTCGGAAAACCAATGAACTCCCAGATAGAAAGTAGAGACTATAACGGCTAAAGTGGCTCCCAGGATCGGCCATCTGTAGTTTTTAGTGTATTTGAACGCATAGATAGCTGCAAGAACTGACATACCTGTATGGAGTGAAGGAAGGGCTTTTGTTAGAGGATCAATGGTAGTTATTCCCTGATAGATAATAGGGTGAAATTCGTAGAGAAGAGGTTCTACACCAGGGAGATAGTATCCTGTGACCTCGACCGGTAGAAGGTAGAAGAAAGGTGCGGATACAATGATTAATAACATGTAAGAACCTACATACTTCATTTCAGAGCCGTTATCAAGCGAGTGCAGCTTGAAATAGGTTAAAACCATTAGAACAGGGTAAACCACGAGATATGTGAAGATGAAGAAAACCGTAAGCAATGGATGGGTGAAGTACTGGAAAGCAACTACAGAACTTCCTTCAATCCAGTGAATTACAGGTGTAAACATCGGCATAGGCTGGAAAAAGGAGAAAATATTCACTATATTAGACGCAATAAGTGCATAACCGATAACTTTGAGATTCTTGAAGCTGAAATGCTTGCGAAGCTCGCTTAAAGGCTCTTTCAAAGCAACGAAAAACGATAAAACCAGGCTGACCAGTATAGTTCCGACAAGACCGCCTGCAAACAGTAACACATTTTCACTGTACATTCAATCAAGACCGTATGACTGAAACAGATTTAAATGCTCTGCTCTCACAGCCCCAAAATCGAATAAGAAGAGGATAGAGCAGGTATAACGGTAGCAACGGATGTTATCAGCAGAAGTACTTTCTATGCTTTCATCTAAAAATTTACTTAAACATTCGCTGAAAAAAGATTATTAGTGATAATCAATTAATCACAGCCGACTCAAAGCTGGGACATTACTCGTTCTCGTAACACTGATAATAGGAACCGCAGCAGGATTGACCTGGGAAAGTCCGAGTGCAAATTCTGATGTAGGAAATCCAGTTGCAATAAATATATCTGATTCTGACGGCGATAGTACCGGCTCATATGATATTTACTACAAGCAATCTG
Organism: Nanohaloarchaea archaeon SW_4_43_9; assembly: GCA_003009815.1. Classification (GTDB taxonomy): domain Archaea; phylum Nanohalarchaeota; class Nanosalinia; order Nanosalinales; family Nanosalinaceae; genus SW-4-43-9. The sequence continues at coordinate 6,025 of PXPD01000014.1, forward strand.
GGGAGAGTAACTGGAGTGATGCTTCACCCAATAATGTAAACGATAATGGCGTTTACACAACGTTTGACTGGGATACCACTAATCTGGATGGAGGCTACACTCTGAATGTAACCAATTCCTCCAATTATACCGATACAATTACAAGAAACTTCACAGTTGATAACACAGCTCCGACAGTAGATTCTTTCACTCCTTCGGATGGAACTTTTACTAGTGGTTCAAGTGGTAATGGAGACGATATTGATATTTCGTATTCCTCCTCTGACTCAAGTGCAGGTGTGGAGTTTGAGAATATTTCGATTGATGGGGAAGATAACAATGATACCAGTAACAGTTTGAGCGGTGTATCGCTTTCTGATGGAAGTTATACTGTGAATTACTGGGTTAACGACAGTGTAGGTAATGTTGCTTCAGGTTCTTGGTCATTCAAAGTAGATACTTCTTATGATGGTGATGAGAGTCCTTCGGTAGATATTGAAGGGGAAGATGATGGAGTAGTTGAGTACAATGAGGATACTGATATAGATGTCGATTTTGATAGTGCTGACTCTACTTCTGATACTACTGCTACCTGTGTGGTAGGTGGCGATGATATTGATTCGAATACATTTAGTTCAGCCAGTAGTGGTAGTAATGAGTTGACGTGTACATTAGATGATAGCGATGATGATTACTATGATACCACGGCAACTGTGGAGGTGGAGATTGAGGATGAGGCAGGGAATTCAAAGACTTATGAGTATGGGGATGTTGTTTTTGATGCTGAGGCGCCGACAGTTTCAGAACTTGATTCTTCTACAGGTCTAAACACGTTTAATGATGATTTTGATGCTGAGTACTCGGCTTTTGATGATGCCTCCTCAGTGGATGGTGCTGAGTATTACTTTGATGACAGCACTGATACGGGAGATGGTACTTCTGTATCGGATGGAGAGTTCACTGCTGATCTTAGTGACCTTGACTCAGGGAGTCATACTCTTTATGTTAGAGCGCAGGACGAAGCCAGTAGATGGAGTAATTCAGAAACTTTTGACTTTGAGTACTATCCCGATAGAGATCCTGAGATTTCTCTGACCGTTCCCGCGTCAGTGAATGTTACCTCAGGAGAATCAACTGAATTTGATGTAAAGCTGGAAAATACAGGAGATTTCTACATTGAGTCAGTTAACCTAAATATTGAATCTGATATTATTTCGGAGAATGAGACGGTATCCGGATTAGAGCCGGGAGATTCTATAACTAAAAGCTTTCAGGCCGAAACCTCCGAAGAGGATATAGGAGAGTACTCTGTTGATGTATCAACTGAAGGTCCTGAATCTTCTGAGGGCTTCGATCTCCGGGTGAGGGCAAACGAGGATCAAAAGCAGGATATTGAATCTACTCTCAGTGAATATGAGGACAAACTTGAATCGCTTCAGGCTAATATTTCTGAGCTTGAAGGATCCATTTCGGAGGAGCAGTCTACAAAGCTTTCCTCGAACATGTCGGAGTTTAAATCGAATGTTAAGGAGGCTAGAGAAGCAGTTGAGGCTGGTAAGTATTACAAAGCGAATTCGGACTTGAGTAGTATTGATTCTGATTTCTCGAAAGCGAAAAATACTTACGAAAATGTCAGAGATGAATACCGGTCAAATCGTAGACTAAAGATGATTCTTGGAGGGTTTGCAGTTCTGATCTTTGGAGGTCTTGGGGCAATCTTCGTATTGAACAGAGAGGATATAATAGATATAGATGAACATATCAATGGGCTAGAGGAGACCGCAGGTGATCTCGATACCGATACAGAAGGCATTGGTTTTGGAGCTGTTAAAGAGAAATTATCTGAAATTCTAGACAGAGAGCCAGATGCGGAAGAGTTTGAGTGGGATGGATTTAAGGATTAGTAACTCTTTCAACGTCTTCAAATTTTTCCTGGAAAAGCCCTTTATCTCGGCCGGTTCTAATTACCTCAGCTATTTCATCGACAAAATCTTTGTTTCTTGCAGCTTTTGAGACAGCTTCCTCGATCAGGAGCTGTATCTGTGGATCTTCTTTCAGATCTTTCACGAGAGATGAATCCGCTCTCTTTCCTTTCATGTACTGTGAAACAGCTGGCTGTGTTAAATCCATTGCTTCAGCGATCTCCTCCTGTGTATGACCGTAGTTCTGGTGAAGTTCTTCCGCAATAATCTTCCTTACCGCAGGAAGGATTTCCTCGCTGATTACTTCGGATTCGAACCTCATACTGAAACAAGGATTATCACACCGTTATAATTACTTTGGTCTTATCATTCCAATATTCAGTAACCGGATTCCATTCAGTGCCTGCTGGGAAAGTATAGAGCTGAATTCATAGACAGGTATGATATTCGTGAAACTTCTGTAATTGTGGCTGCGAGAGAAAAATAGAGAAGGATAATGTTTAGGCTTTATTACTCGTCCGCCTGATTGATTTCCCGGGAAAGATGCTCAATATCTGATGCAAGTGCATCAAGTTTTCTGGAAGCTCTCTCCTTCTCCTTGATGATGTTTTCCACTCTCTCATATTTTCTGGCCGATCTGTCCAGGTCGTATTTCTCAACATAAGCGGATTCTGTGTTCATCATCCTGTCGATTATCTCCTCCGCTATCTCTCCCAATAGAAGGTTCAGTCCGTAGTAGACTTCTGATCGGACGTACTGTCCTTCGCTGGCCTGATCCCTGATCATTCTTTTGATTCTTGCGTGTGTGAAAGGAAGGTCTGAAACTTCGGTGTCTTCTGGTACTTTTACCATCTATATCACGTAAATTCTTGGTTGTAGAAGCTTATAATGGTTTCCAAATTCTTGGTTAATTATAAAATCGTTCACTCACAATAATGTGATATGTTAAGTTTGGAAACCTTTGACTTGGTGCTTGATATTATTTTGAAGTTGCTCTTTATAGCATTGCTAGTGTTTGCATTTTTATTGCTCAGGAATCTTGATAAGGCTATCAAGAAACTAGAAAGCTCGCTGGGTTCAATGGAGAGGTCGGCTGAAACCGTTGAAGACGTGGTTGCTATCATGAGAAAGATTCCTTTTGTCGGAGGTAGAAGAGAAGATGACTAATGACTTTTTGGAAGCTGCCAAGGATAGTTCCGATGACAACAGTGGGAAGAGGTATAGGAAGCTGAAGAAAGAGAAAGCAGGAACCGAAGACAAGGATATGGCCAAGAAAAGATATGAGGAACTGAAGGAGAAGGCTAAGAAAGAGTTTGCAGAGGAACAGAGGAAGAAAGAACAGCAAGAAGAGAATGAAGATAACAGTTCTGATACCGACGGGTTTGTAACTTACTGAAATTTAAATTCTAGCTGCAAGCTTTTTCTCCTATGAGATTTGACAGGGTTCCAGATATAGCCAAGTATCTTTCAGTGATCTTCCTGCTGAGCCGTTTCGGTAGCAACACCGTCTGGTTTTTCCTACCGCTATTTTTTGAGATACATATTGACAGCGTATTTTTAATCGGTGTAATGACTTCTATAACGGCGGCGGTACCGGTTTTAATGGATATACCGGTAGGAAATCTTGTTCAAAGGGCAGGTGAAAAAATAGTTATTTTCATCGGGCTTTTGCTAAACCTGATGCCGGGCCTTCTGTATATTACAGGTATTCCCCTGTTTTTGGTACTTGGTAAGGTATTTGAAGGATTCGTCAAAACAATGGTCTGGAACGGCGGCTGGACTCTTTCCCTGAAAAGCGCTGATACTGATGCGGAGGCTGAATCGAACTCTGTTTTTCTTCTAGGTGTAAATCTTGCAGCGATTGTAGGCCCGATTATAGGCGGTTTCCTGATCGCTTCACATGGATTCAGTCTTACCTTTGCTCTCTGGATTTTCTCGGCCGGGCTGGGCGCACTTGTTTTCTATCTGTATATAGGTCTTGAGGGCCGGAAAGGGTTCATAGAATCTATAGAGGAACTGTTCCATAGAAAGACTTACGCAGATGAAAAACATCATCTCAGAGAGAACTGGCATGATTTGAAGAAACCGCTTATTCTGATACTGCTTTACTCCATAATCTTTTCCTTCTTCTGGCTCGCCGTACCATTCCTCTTAGAAGATTTGAACGCCAGCTACCAGATGATGGGTATAATATTCGGTGTGGCTGCGTTTCCAAAGCTTTTTCAGATATTCTTCGGAGATCTGGGAGATAAACTTGGGGATCTTAGAGTTGTATCTGCTCTGGCTGTACTGCTAGCTCCGATACTTGTTATGATGAGCTTCACATCCAGTATTTACCTGATTGGAGTACTCTTTCTTGCCGCAAGGCTTTTTGCGGCAGGTATATCACCTCTTATCCATGCCTTCTACGATTCCCAGGTACCTGATGAAGTTGAGGGCGAGATGACAGGATTCCTCGAGTTCTCGAAGCATACAGGACAGGCAATCGGTCCTACAATGGCCGGAGCAGCCGCTTCTATAGGTGGTATAGCTTTTTCCTTCCAGATAGCAGCTTTTGTAGCCTTTCTTTTATTCGCTGTTAGCTACTGGTTCCAGCAGTGATCTACAGCTTTGAGATTTCCGGAAATTCAAGCAGTCCGGCTTCACGGGAGATCCCTACAGCTTTCATTCCTTTTTTATCAGAGTTTTTCAGTATAGGGGAGAGCAGCTCTCTCTTTGGAATCTCGTTTACGCTAGTACCATTCGCTATCCGGGAGAAAGCTGGTAGAACCACTAGTTTTCTCTCCTCATCTAGGTTCCCGTGGAGCAGTGCAGGTATCTTCTCTTTCACGCCTATGTCGTCCTTCAAAGTTATTGCTGGATGTTCGTGACCGATTACCACAATATCTACACCTTTCTCATCCTCTACATCAATATCCTTCAGCCGTCTGTCTCCATGAACGAATAAGATTCCGTCTTCAAGATGGTATTCTTTCATCTCTATGCCGTTATCTTTCAGTGCAGAGTCGATGAATGTGTCGTGGTTCCCTTCTACAACTATTATTTCATCAAAGCTGAAGGCAAGAAAATTCAGAAGTTCTTTTATCTCCTCATTCTCACTATACGAGGTCTTGAACTGATTTTTCAGGTCTCCGTTTATCAGTATTCTATCCGCCCCTTTCCTGTCTTTAGCCTCTTTAATCTCCTTCTTCATCATATCCAGCTGGTTCTGTGGAATATAGTTACCCTTAGCAGTCATAGTTTTTTCCAGTCCTAGATGTAGATCAGATATTACCAATAGATCTATTCTCTCGTTGTAAATTGCCGGGAGGCTATCAACTATCTGGAATTTGAGTACTTTCATCGGCAGTTATTCGTTTAAGGCGCCCCATACTTTTAGAAATGATTCGAAAACATCTTCCTGGGTTGAGGCCAGGATATACTCTGCACCGTATTTTTCCGCTTTTTCCTCTATCTTCTGCATGTGTTCTTCAAGTTGTTGCTTGTAGTTGCTCCTAGTTTTTCTGGAGACATAGGTTCTTAGCTCTGAGTCCGATTCAGGGTCCTGCAGGATCTTATCTCCTTCAATACTTGGATCAATTTCCTCGATATCGAGTGTGTTCACAAGGATTACATCGCTGTTTTCTAATCTGTTTAGACCCGATTCTATATCACCTAACTCGGTTAGGAAATCAGATATTATGACGACTACGGACTTATTTTTTATCCGGGAGCTATATTCTGTTAAGCATTTCTCAACCTTGCTTTCAGGTGTTTTTCTAAGCTGATTCAGTGTTTCAACCATGCCTCCCATATCCGGGTTCTTTCTAGCTGAGGAAATGTCTGTAATTGTCTCAGAGAAGACAGAGAATCGGAACCGGTCGTTTGTATTCGCTACCATGTAAGCCATTGCCAGACCGATCTTTGATGCGTAGTCATACTTTTTTTCTTTCTTTCCGAAGTTCATAGAGCTACTCCGGTCAATGAGTATGTGAACGGTTATGCTTTTCTCTTCCTCGAAACGTTTAACATAGAGGTTGTCCGTCCGGGCGTATACTTTCCAGTCAATTCTCCTAATGTCATCACCGGGTAGGTACTTTTTGTGTTCCTCAAATATTATTCCTTGACCTGTTGAGCTGGAAGACTGTTCACCCTCTTTTATCTCCGTTGAGTTCTTCTTCAAAGCAAGGTTGAACCGGTCAAGTTCATCTATGAAATTGATTTCGATCATTGTTCCTAGATGTTGTCAACTATCTCTTCAATAATGTCTTCCGAATTTTTGCCCTCTTTCTCAGCTTTGAAATTCAGCCCTATACGGTGCCTCAGTATTGGTTCTGCCATTTCGTTTATATCTCGGGCGGAAACATAGTTTCTCCCCTGTATTAGTGCTCTACCTTTTCCTGCTAGAACAAGATTAATTGAAGCCCTTGGGGAAGCGCCGTAGTTTAATGCTTCATGGTCTCGGGTCTCTGAGACAATCTTTACAGCTCTCTCCTGTATGTCATCTGCGATCGGTACCTGCCTGACGAACTCCTGAAGCTTGATCAGGGAAGCCTCGGAAAGCACCTTCTCAAGTTGCGGAGTAAATTCCAGTTCTGAGGTGAATCGTTCAACAATTTTCTCCTCGTTGTCTTTTTCTGGATAGCCAAATTTTAGCTTCATCATGAATCTGTCCTTCTGGGCTTCTGGTAGTGGATAGGTTCCTTCTTGGTCTATAGGGTTTTGTGTGGCCATCAGGAAGAAAGGTTTTTCCAGCTGGTAGGATTCGTTTCCAACTGTCGCCTGTTTCTCTTCCATAGCTTCAAGAAGCGCTGACTGTGTCTTTGGTGTGGCTCTGTTGATCTCGTCAGCTAGAATCATATTTGCGAAGATTGGTCCTTCCTGAAATACAAATTCTTTCTCTCCTTTCTCATTTTCGTTGATGATGTGTGTACCTGTTATATCTGAAGGCATTAGGTCGGGTGTGTTCTGAATCCTAGAGAAGTTAAGTCCGAGGACGTGGGAAAGAGTTCTTACTGTCTTGGTTTTTCCCAGTCCAGGGTAAGATTCAAGCAGTACGTTCCCATCGCAGATTATTGATATCAGAATATTTTCTATTACATTTTCCTGTCCAACTATGACTTTGCTGGTTTCCTCCATTACCTTATTGAGTCTTTGACTGGCTTTCTCGTACTTCCCGATATCGTCACTGGCCTGTATTTTCATAGTTATTCATTGGATGTTGGATGTTTAAATCCATTAATCTACTGGAACTCCTTTATCGCAAGACTGTATTCTTTAGCTAGCTCTAGGTTTCTTTCCATTCCTGAGTAGGTTTCTCCTAGCGCGATGTTTTCTACCTCTCTGTCTCTTGAACCTGTTTCAGTGTCTTCTACTCTTCCGCTTCCCTCTATGCTGTAGTTGATAAGTCCATCTACTTCGGCATCAGGTTCTTCTCCGTATATTTTCGAGCTGTTTTTGATCTCAAAAGAATCCTCTTCCTGTGTTATCTGGTTAATTATTTCATCGGTGTTCTCCGGTAGTATCTCTCCACCCTGATCCATAATCTGGAAGTTGAGAATACCTGATAGTACGGTTATGAAGCTTATTATGCCGATTGCAAGCATTTTCTGTATTATTCTCTTGCTGGGGATAATGCTTTCAGAGCTAACAGATCGGGAGATATTAAGTATTTCATCGAAAAGAGCTTGCGAAACGATATTAGTAGATTCGAGGTTGTCTCTAGCTGTTCTCAGTCTCTCCCTGAGTTCAGGATTTTTTTGCTCGTATATCTCGATGTTGTATTTCTGTGAACGGTAGTAGAAATCGAGGGTGAAAATCAAAATTGATAGAGGAATCAAATATTCTAGGTTTCTTCCCGCGCTGGTAAATCGCAGAGAGAAGAGAAACAGCAGCAGATTAGCGGAAAGAAAGAAAAGAATGGAATCCAGACATGCCTGTAGGAAGTTAACCTTTAGAAATTCTCTTTTAAGCCTCTTGAAAAGCTTTTCAACTCTCATCTATGAACCCTCGTAACTGTGATCCCATCTGTCGCACTTTGCTTCTCCCCCTTCTACTGTGTTGTTCTCATTACTGCAGATAAGCTCTAGGGTTCCGTTAATGCTTTCCAAGGTATCCTGAGCTTCATCTCTCTTATCTTTCACTTTTTTAAGCCGGGATTCAAGCGACTTTAGGGTAGAGTTAAGACTGTCTATCTGTGATTCTAGGAGTTTGTTTTCGTCTATGTAGGTCTGTATATCTTCTTTTTGTGAGGAAACTTTTTCGGATAAGTTTTCATTCTTGCTTTCCATCTCTTGTATTTTCTGATTTCTTTCCTCAAGTGTTTGCCTAATATCGTTTTTCTCCTGTAAAATATTACTGAGTTGGCCCTGATAGAGTACTGAAAGGCTGGCAAGGATTGAAAGTACAAGTATAGTCGTGGCCAGCAGGAATGGGTTCAGTCTTCTCTTCAGCATTGGTGTTTCCATCTTATTTCTTACCTCTTCTCTTTCTGTAACCGATTTCTGACAGGAAGACTAAAAGTGCTGTGGCAAGGAAATACACAGATATATCTTTCTGTTTTTCTACTTCTGTACTGTTAAACTGCTTTACAGATTCTTTGATCTCATCTTTCTGATCTGGTGTAAAGACTTTTCCTCCTGTCTCCTGTGCCAGGTTTTTGTTTTCTGAGTAACCTATATCCTCAACTTCATCATTGTAGTTATAGCTGTAGACTGCGTCATTGAAACTGTGGAAACCTGTATTTTCTGTCTCCAGCTCTCCAGTGTAAAGGTTCTCTTCTTGCCTGTTAAGGCCTTTAACAGGATAGTTGGCTGTAACCTGGACTGTTTCTCCTATCTGTCCCTCGTTAATTGTTATTGTTCGGTTTTCCTTTCTCTGCGGTTCCCCAACCGTCCAGCTGAGTGTTCTTGAGACCAGCTCGGAGTTTCGGTACATTGTCGCCCCCAGATCTTTTTCC
>PXPD01000014.1:14916-25588 GCA_003009815.1 Nanohaloarchaea archaeon SW_4_43_9
GCCCGAAAATGCAGTCACTCTTCCAGTTCCATATCGCCATGTGGTTAGGAACGGCTCGCTGTTTGTGCCTGAAACAAGCTGTCGAGCTCCTGGCTTGGGCTCTGCTCCGTAGAAGCCTGAGGTTGATCCATCAATACTTACTTCTCGAGTTATAAAATGATTGTTATTATTCTTTATCAGGGAAACTGCTTTAGTGGAAGCACCGCCACCCTGAAACTGGATCTCCTGTGATTTCACATCGCTGATAGAGTAACCGCCGGATAGCCTAGAGATCCCTGTTAGGAAGGGTTCGTTCGGGTCCTGTCCTACCATTACAGATATGATCTTCTGCTCTGATTCCTCTGCCAGTTCTCTCGAGTTCCGAGTATCGTTGTAGAAGTCTCCAAGCGGGGTAATCTTTCCGTCGCTTATCAGCATCAGATTGCCTTCTCCATCCATAATCTCCTGACCAGCCCTTATAGCCCGGTAATGAAGGTTGTTTCCTCCGGTAGGTACGTTCGTTATTCCTCCCCGGAGTTTCTCTCGGTGGTTGTTTTCTCCAAGAGGTTTTGGCTTGCTGATAAGGTAGGGTTCGTCGTTATAGTACAGGGCACCAACTTTTGATCCGGTAGGAAGAGTGTCCGAGTCCAGCAGTAAATATGAGATTTTCTGTGTTCTCTCCAGTGCCCCGCCCTCATCTTTTCTTTCAAAACAGAAGGACTCTGTACCTTCTATACATTCTCCTCCGCTTCCCTTTTCTTATAGGGAGTACAGAGTTTTCCTCTTTAAGTTTGCCTGTATAGATTAATCCGTTTCCTTCTGCGGTGTAACTTGCCAGATCTGCCTCGTTAAAGTTTTTCTTGGCGATTACGGCGTAGTAAGGGCTTAGATCTTCCGGTAGCCGGTCTCGCTGTTCAAAGGAGTAGAAATCACTGAACTCTTGGCTTATACGGCCTTTATCTCCTAGTACCAGTATTTCGGGTTTCTCCGCCACTTTAACGGTCTTATAGTAGTTATTGTTATCTCTGAATTTATCTCTTGAAGCTATTGATGCTTCAATAGTTTTGTATCCTTCTTCGTCAAATGTTTCTGTGAACTGCCATTTGCCCTCAATCCCGGTTTTCTGTAGTTCAACAACCTCATCGTTAAGCTTTACCTGTGGTTCTGGGATGGTTTCCTCTGTTGAGCTAACTTTCACGTTGAATGTGTTTCCTGCTCCGATATAAGTTGTTTCAGGACCTTCAATTTTTACAGCTGACTCTGGATCGAACTCAGGTTTCAAAATATTTAGTGTTGAGTTTCTCTGATTCACTCTATCAGAAACCCGGTTAAGCGAGCTTGAGGACTGTAGATCGGAGATCAGCAGGTATGTTTTATCATTATCTATATTTTGCAGGATTCCTGAAGATAGATCAGAGATGTTCCCTGAGGCTATACTTCTTCTCTCTACTTCCATATCCTCAAATTCGAGGTTGGGATTATGCATTATTTCTGTGGAGCGGGAGTTATCCTCAAGTATAACTACTCTGTCCTTGGAGCTTCTTTCCTCTGAAACAGTTAGTGAGGGAGAGGCAAGCACAAATGCGATAAGTAAAACTGTAAGTGCTTTGGTGAAAGCCGTGATTTTTTTGAAATTTGTTTCTCTTGTAATTGCTAGATAGAGCGCTGGGAGAGCAAGTATTCCTGCCAAGAGGAAGTAAGGCTGACCGAAGGTTATCACTGTAACTCACCCAATCTGTAGAGATATCCGAATTCAAGTAATGTCATTATCAGTATCATAATTACAAAATATTTTTGAAGAGATAGTTCAGTTGTCTCTCCGGAAACTGATAGTTCTTCTATGTCTGTTGCGTCTCTTAAGGATTCGTCTTCGCTAAGCATGTTTGCTGCAACGGCTCCTTTTGAAGTCTCGTAGAATCCGGTTTGAGTGAGCTTGGTTCGTTCTGAGTATTCTTCACCGCCAGGAGAAGTTATAGAGTCTCGTTTTATTTCCGCTCCCGTCATCAGATTTAGATCGGATGCAGAGGGATTCTCGGTCATTTCCGTCGTTATCTCTTTCCAGAATACGGGATAAAGGAAGTTGTTCCTGAAACTCTGATCTTCAATGTTGTAAAGAAGAAACTCTCCGCTGCCATATTCTGAGCGGATCACAGCGTTCGAACCGACCGAGTATCTTTCTCCTGATATCTTTTCTATGTTTCTAATTTCCATTTCGCCAAGACTGGTTTCTATTGGCTTCTTGATGGTTACTGTCTGATTTATTGTGTTTCCGTTATCCCTTACTGGTAGATCTTGGAATTCAAGACTTGAGAAATCGGGTTTTCCAAATAAGACAAGATTAGCTTTTCCCTCTCTTACATCCTCTTGGATATCTCTTACAGTCTGCGAAAGCATTCCCTCGCTATCACCTATAATATACATGTCGGCATTGAGCTCCTCGTCAATCGGAGTATCGTAGTGAGTCATTGATGTGAAGTCTATAAGTTCAAACACTTTGGCGAGATAACGGTTCTTCTTATCTGAAATGAAAGCGACCTCAATATTCTTATCTTCAGGTATGTAGAAGTAAGCGGTGTTATCTGTTTGGAACCCATCTTCCTCAATAGTCACAGTGTTTCTTCCTGTCCGGCTTTCGAACTGCACGGTTTCAACGCTCTTGCCATTTATCTCTATATTTTCTTTCTGATTCTCCGAGCTTACTTCAAGTGTTTTAGTTCTGTCTTCGAAATTCTTCACATCGATTGAAGTATTCCGCTCTCCGACGTCTATATCAACTATCCCATGACGGTTTCTTCTTTCCGTTTCAATTACTTGGAATCTTTTTCCGGCGGATCTGAACCTGTCAAGGATTTGTTCAGGATCTCTATTGTCCACGGTCTGATCCAGATCACTGGCGACAAATACGCTTCCTTGGAATCTTTTAGCAGTTTCGAGCCCTGAGACTATATCGGTCTCCGTCTGTGCCGGTTTAATGTTTCGGATTAAGGTTTCTGCCCGGTAATCGGGAACCCTCTCTGCAACTATTCTTGCCTCGTCCTCAACCACTATAACTGTGTTTTGCTCTCCTGTTTTGTCCAAAAGAAAGCTTTTTGCGTCTTCAAGCTCTGCCATACTTCCTGATCTGTCAAGGATTAGCACCGAGTTCTCTGGTTGTCCTGCGCCTTCTAGGAAAGGCTCTGCAAATGCAAGGGCGAATCCGGTCACTATTAGTATATGGAGTAGAAGCAGAAAGTTTCGGGAGATCATTCTGAATGCCTGACTCGTCGATTCCGATTCCCCGCTATTCTGAAAGAACATGAATGAGGGCATCACTTCTTTCTCAGGGTCTTTCTTGATCAGGTAGAAAATTATAAGTGGTAGAAGAGCTGACAGTGCAATTAATCCTGCTGGATTCAGGAAGTAGTTGCTGAGAACTGGTTGAATTGTTTCGAGTACCATTATATGTGTCTTCTAACTTTCTATCTACTAAATTTTGTTCTACTGCTTCTTTTCAATCCGTTTCATTACCTGGTTGTGTAACTGTTGTAGACGCTCCTTTTTATCTTCCATCTTGACTACATCTGTGCTTCCCTGCAGCAGAAGATTGTGGCTGAAAGGTGAAGGTATATCCGATTCACACATCTCGATTTCTATCTCTTCATCCTCGATCTTCTCCACCACCTCTTTCGTATGTCTGATATCCATCGCGTCTTCCATGATCTCCCTGTAGGTCTCATTGATCATAGAGAAATCTTCTCCATACTCGTTCCTCAAAGTGGAGATCAAGAAATGACCTTTCATCTGCTGCTGGCCAACCGTCTTCGAATTACCGCCGTAGTTTCTCAGTATCATTAATGATCTACCAGCTACATGCCTGAATCTTCTTTTCATCAGTTCTGTCTTCGCGACCGCATTCTTCAGCTCCTCTTTTAGATCGCACTCTGTCAGCTGGTCGATCAATCGGCCAATATCTATGGGTCTTCTTGGAGTGATCAGTATGAAGCCATTGTCGTCGATCACTATCCCTATGTTGGAACCGATTCTCTTCTGGAGAAGATGTGCCAGTATTCTCGCCATCGCATCGTGCGCTCTTCTTCCATAAATCGTGTGAAAGATAAAGTTCTGCCGGTTATCATCGTCAATGTATTTCTCCACCGTGATACTATCATGAGTGGATACTGTTCCAAGAAAATCCTTCTGTTCTTTGATGTATCTATATATTGCCTCTGCTGTGTTCTCATCGAGATAGTAGTTGTGCATAATCCACTGGATGATATCATCATCTCCTGCACCCATCTCCATCTGTCTTGCGACCTGTTTTCTGAACTTACCGATTTTCACTCCTAAATCATAGGAAAGAGGAAGCCTTTCAGAGTACCATGATGGAACAGTTGGTGAAGCGTTCGGTTTTGGATCAACAAACACGTTCATCCCTTTTGTATAGCTGAACTTGTAGGTTGATCCCCCGAGTGTGAAGATGTCTCCTTTAGTTAACCGGTCTAAGAATTCTTCGTCCAGCGATCCAACATAGCTTCCTTCACCCCGAGTCTTGACATCGTAGCCGGATTCATCAGGTATTGTGCCGATGTTTGTCATGTAGATTACCCGGGTCATCTTACCGCTCCTGCCGAATCTTTTCTCGTCCCGGTCAATCCAGATCTTGCGATAAACATTCTGATCCTCCAGCTCATATTCTCCTCCGAGATATTTCATAACCTGGTCAAAGTCTTCTCGAGAAAGATCTCTGTAGCAGTAGCTTCTTTTGATAATATTGAATGCATGATCAATGTTCCATTTATGATCGCATGCCATCCCGACAATGTGCTGGGCTAAGACATCAAGGCATTCTGTAGGTATCTGTATACGATCTAGTTCGTCTTCTTTCGCACATTTAGTTAGAACCGAGCATTCTACCGCGTCGTCTCTGTCGACTACTATCATTTTGCCTTTGGCTTTTTCTCCAATCTGGTGTCCGCTTCTCCCGATTCTTTGGATTCCTCTGGCGACACCTTTTGGCGATCCAAGCTGCAGGACGAGATCAACTGAACCGATGTCTACTCCCAGTTCGAGCGAGGTCGATGTTACTCCAACTCTCATATTCCCTTTCTTCAGGTTCTCCTCGACCTCCAGTCGCTTCTCCCGGCTCATTGAAGAATGGTGAGCTCCTATATTTTCGTCGTAGAAATTCGGGAAACGATCTTTCAGATTGTTGACAACTCTTTCGGTTGCAGAACGAGTATTTGTGAAGATGATTGTGGATTCGTGATCCTGTATCAGGTTATGCATCTGATCGTACATCGCCTCATTGATCTCCTGTGGAGGTGTATGAATTAGATCCCGAACAGGTGAGACTGTCTCTAGATCAATTTCCTTCGAAGCTGCAGTATCCACAATCTTACATCCTCTTGTTTCATAGTCCTCGGGTTCAGCTTTCTCTGCGGCAGTTATCTCTTCCCCGTATTCTGTCTCGTCTGTCCAGGTTTCTTCTTCTACATTATATCCTACCAGGTACTTCGCTATCTCATCGATCGGTGCCTGCGTAGCTGATAACCCGATTCTGGTAGGTGGTTCATGAGCTAAATCTTCAAGTCTTTCAAGTGACATCGAGAGATGTACACCTCTCTTGTTCTCGGAAAGAGAGTGGATCTCGTCTACGATCGTGTATTTGATATTTCTCATCTTCTCCCGGAACTTCGGGGAGGAAAGAAGTATTCCAAGCGATTCAGGCGTAGTTATCATTATGTGAGGTGGCTTATCCCTCATCTTCGCTTTCTCTGCATCGGTGGTGTCTCCTGTCCTAACTGCGCTCCTGACCTCAGGAACATCGTACTCCATCTCTTCGGCTTTTTCCTTTATTCCATTCAGAGGGTCCTCAAGGTTTCTTTCAATATCGTTTCCAAGAGCTCTCAGTGGAGAGACATAGAGAACGTATACCTCATCCTCAAGCTCACCTTTATCACCCATTAAGAAAAGCTCGTTGAGAGCTGACATGAATGCTGAAACCGTCTTTCCTGACCCGGTAGGTGCGCATATCAGGGAGTTCTCATTGCTGTGGATGAGTTCAAAAGAATACTGCTGAGGTTTACTCAGAGAGGGAAACTGGTCGTTGAACCATTCTTTGACATAAGGTTCAAAGCTCTCCGGAAGAGTTTCCGATGCTTTATCATTTTCTACAAATGTTATCTCGTTCATGTATCAGGAAGCGCATACAAACTTTAAGTGACTACAAATGTCCTGCTAACTTCTGAAAAAGAAAACCTGTTAAGCCTGTTAGAATGCTTAGGTGTAGAGTGCTAGTGTGAGCATAAGTATTATCAGTCCTAGATTGGCTTCTACCAGATTTCTGGTGGCTTCTCCAGCTTTTTCTTCCATATTGATCGACTCCGCGTTTTCTGCAGTCTGGTTTGCAAGTTTTTCTGGTATTTCCTCCTGTGCTCCTGTAAATGCCTGATTAAGCTCTGAGTTTTTTTCCTGATTGAAATTGGTTTCGCTGAGCACATGTGATCTTGTCAGAACTATCGTGTTTTCGCTTGTCTTTCTCACAATTTCGGTTCCGGCTTCTTGCTGAATATCTGCGAGATTGGTCTGATCCATTACTATGGAGGTCTGTTTCTCGGATACTTCTGAGATAGTTGACACGACATTTTGTTTTATGTCCGGCTGTGTCTGTGCGGCTCCAAATATTATTAAACCCAGTATCAGCCCTGTGAAAATCATAGGCATAAGTGTTGAACTGCTGTAGTTCCTGAAACCTTTCCCTTTCGAGAAGAGTGAGATGAGGGTATTGCTAACAGCTATAAATACTGCTATAAAACCCATCAGAGCGCTTATAGGTATAAATATCAGTGTTACGAAGCTCAACATTGATGCTGTCTTGAATCTGTCTCTCGAAATATATGCTGTATATCCGTAGAGAACAGTTATGGGCAGTAGGGCCAGTAAGGTGATAAGATTATCTAGGTCGACGAAGTATGCGGCTGAAATCGCAAGTAATGCAAGAGATGACTGCCCTACATATTCTATGTAGTCTTCGTCGAGATTCATGATTTCAAGTACTTGTTCTATATTTTTAAATTCCGAGAGTTTCGGAATAAATCGCTTCTGCGTGACCTTTATCTTCAGCTTCAATTATAGCTCTTCCGTCGTTGAAAAGGGTGAATGATCTGCCTTCCACCTCTGCTCTTACCAAGTATTCGTTTTCAGTAAAACTGTCAGCTACCTTCTTCAGTTTCTCAGGTCCTGATTCTGAGACCTGTTTCTCTACCTGGTACTTCTTCTCTCCACAAACCGCTACTGTCTGTCTTTTTGAGTTCAACCGGAGGTAGTCTTTTCTGTCACAGACTTTGCATTCCCCATCATCAACGTCAAACTCTTCTCCTGATACAGTCTCCAGTTTCTCACCAACTTCCCTGTCCGAAAGGTATTCTACAGCTTTTAAAGAGGATTTTGCAGCGGCTATAGTAGATGTTTCTCTCATTATTCCTGAAGTTTCACATGTTTCGAGTTTCCCTGTGTTTATATCCTCAAATATACAGTTGAAGCATTTCTGCCTGAAGAACATTGAGTAACCTTTTTCTCCGAGTGCGGAAGTATAGATCCATGGTTTTCCCTCTTTTTGACAGTACTCGGAAATCAGGTGGCGAGCTTCGAGGTTGTCTGTACCATCCATCACCAGAGCTACACTGTCCAGAATATCAGTATTTTCAGGGTGTAGACTTTCAACTACTGCCTTTACATCGGTAAACTTTGAGAGTTCTTTTTCAGCAGCCTTCGCTTTCGGCAGTGATTTTTCGCATTGATCAGGTGTGTAAATGTTTGAGGAGTAGCAGTCGTTCGGCTCCAGGTAATCACGGTCAACTAGCAGTAAATTGGCTCCGTGTCGGGCAAGGTTCTCGGCTATAACTGATCCTGTAGCTCCTAACCCCACAATAGCCACTCTTGAACTCTTTAATTTCTCAACCTCGTGTTTTGAATAGTTCCGCAACGCCTTGAATCGACTGAACATGGGTTCTCTCCAGGGACCGATTTTATTAAAACTATACAGTTTACCATAAATGTGGATTAAACAATGATATCGCTGATAATAGAAGTTCTAAAAACGTCAGTCACATTCCTAGGAATGGAAATTACAGGGCTGATGGTTGCTGTAGCAGGATTTCTTCTGGTAGCTGGATTTATCGCAGATCAGATCAGCAACATCCTAGTTGAGAGAGCTATTAAAGAAAGAGGTGGAGATAAACATGTCTCCAAGACCAGCAAGAAACTTACCTCATATGTAATTTATCCAGTGACCTTTATTGTAATTCTTGGAGTTTTTGGTTTCCCGCTTGCATCTCTAGGCGCAGCGGTAGGTCTGATAGGTTTAGGGCTTTCATTTGCTTTGAAAGACATGATCTCCAACTTCATTTCCGGTCTCTTCATAATGATTAATAAACCTTTCAAAATCGGCGATCAGATACAGGTATCCGGGGAAGCAGGAACAGTTCGAGATATCAAGATCCGGGCTACTGAGATCAAGACTTACGATGGTAGACAGGTAATTGTCCCTAACTCAATGCTGTATAACGGCAAAGTTATTAACAACACCGCCTACAAGTGTCGTCGTTTCGATGTAATAGTTGGAATAGGATACGATGAGGATATTCAGGAAGCGAAGGAGCTTGCAATTGAAACACTGGAAGAGGCTTCGACAGTTAAATCCAGGCCAGAACCTCAGGTGCTTGTGAACGAGCTTGGAGGGTCATCCGTCAATCTGAAACTGAGGGGATGGTCGAAACCTTCCAAAGCCAATATGTTAAAGTCCGCATCCGAAGTAACTCAGATTGTCAAGGAAAAATATGACAAATCCGGAATCGATATACCATACCCGATCAGGACAGTTTACATGAATAATGAAGAGTGATCTATGATTACTCTGTGGACTGGGAGAAATACTACTCCCCTACAGCCAGTGTTTTGTCTGTCAGCAGGCGGATTATTTTCTTATTTACCGGTCATACTAGAACCGAAACAGTCTTAGGCGAGAGTTATTCTGTATGGAGAAAATGGGCCAGACGGGATTTGAACCCGCGACGGCTAGGTTAAGAGCCTAGTGCTCTGCCAGACTGAGCTACCGGCCCTACCAGTAACCGGTTATTCTGGCAGTAAATTTAAATCGCTGAAAAACTGTTTGAATGACCGACGCTATTCAGAACCGGATACTTTTCCTTGGCGCCGCTTTCTCAACATTGGGCTCTAGAAGTTTATACTCGTGATCCTTTATATCCGCAAATCTTCCACATGAGGGACATCTATCGTAGCCATTATGTTCGGCATCATCAACTATCTCGTTGTAACCACATGCACATTCTAACTGTGGGTTCATGGAATCTACATCTAGATCAATTCTCTCCAGAAGTGTTCCCTTCGAGAAGTAGTTGAAAAGCTTCTCGAAAAGTTCGGGCTCACAAAGATGGTTGTTGATCTTGACATGAGCGGAGCCATTAGTCGAGACGCTTGAGAGTTCCTGCATCACTTCAATCAGGACGTTTCCTAGTTTCTTCATTTGTTATCTTACCATGATTTTTGTCTCCCCTTCAGTAATGTCTCCCCGACTATATTACAATAGCCGAAATAAACCTTATTTAAACTAACGGATCGCTAGGTGCGAACCCTGGAAAGTTCATAAGTTTCTTTTGGAAGGAATAAATTTGTCTCCAAAACGTTAATTGGATTAAAAACATTCTATGATAGTTTATATTAATTGAAAACATCTCAAAGTTACTTATTATATGATTAAGACGCTAAAAATAGCGGGGGAAGGATTTGAACCTTCGACCTCCGGGTTTCTCAGAGTCTCAAGGTAAATCACTTTGGAGTGTTTCCTATGAGCCATTCGCGGCTCCCGTTGAACGGAAAACCTCGACGAGCACTCCTGGCTGCTCCACCCCGCTTTCGGTGCATAATTAGTATCGATTGGTGAAGCTTTTAAACTCAGGTTGTCTGCCAATCCATAAAACTATCTAGGTGGAAAAATAGTCCTATGGAAAAGATTCTAGGGGTTGATGAGGCAGGTAGAGGTCCTGTTCTCGGAAGTTTGTTTATCGGTGGCTTCATGGTCAATGAAGAGGATCTAGAGAAAGTCGAAGAGCTAGGAGTCAAGGATTCTAAGAAATTGAGCGACAAGAAAAGAGAAAGACTTGCGAAGGAACTTAAGGAGATAGGGGAGCCGTTCCTGAAAGAAATTGAAGCTTCTGAAATAGATGAGCTTCGTGAAGTGATGAGTCTGAATGAGATTGAGATCCAGGGTTTCTGTGATGTTATTGAGCGATCGGATGCGGATAAGGTACTAGTTGATCTTCCAGAACCAGACAGTGATCGGTTCATCAACAAGATGAAGAGAGAGCTGCCAACCCGGTTCAAAGAAAGAGATTTTATTGCAGAACACGGCGCAGATGACACTTATCCAATTGTTTCTGCTGCGTCAATTACTGCAAAGTCGGCTAGGGAGAAACATATTGAGGAACTTCACTCAAAGTATGGCTATGATTTTAAGTCAGGTTATCCTCATGATTCACCGACTATCAATTTTCTGGAGAAATATGTTGAGGAAAAAGGCCAGCTTCCTACTGAGACAAGAAAATCCTGGAGCACGGCAGAGAAAATTCTGAAGAAAGCAGGGCAGAAAGGATTAGGAGATTTCTTACCGATTTAAAAGTTGTTCCAGCTTTTTGAT
>PXPD01000014.1:25598-33200 GCA_003009815.1 Nanohaloarchaea archaeon SW_4_43_9
ACAGCTACAGGTAAAATTTCCGGTACCAAAGTCAAGGTATGGGATGAGGAAGAAGCCGAAGAAGTTCACAGCAACTTCTACTACGGAAAGATAATCGAGGAAGAAGGTTACTTGGAGCTTTCACTCGTCGAAGCGCTTCACCTTGTTGACCGCGATGAACTTGAGATAATTGAAGATGACGAAGTTCTCGACAGGGAGGAACTTTTCCAGAGATTCAGCGAGGAAGACGATGAGTTTGACCAGAAATATGCGGCTTACTCTGATCTCCGTGAGAGAGGTTTTATAGTGAAGACCGGTTTTAAGTTTGGCACTCATTTTAGGGTCTATCCTCGTGGAGTTAATCCTTACAAGGAAGGACCGAAGGAAGAAAGAGAACATACAAAGTGGATTGTACACGCTGTACCTGAAGATTACAACCAGAGCTACGAAAAGATGTCTCGTGCAGTGAGGTTGGCCCACAATATCAGGGCCAAGATGTTGTGGGCGGTAACCGATTCCGAGAGACAGGTAACCTACTATGAAGTTGAGAGGGTTACTCCTTAAGTCGCTGTTTCCTTAATTGGATGGTTGTTCAGAGTCAAAGTTGCGCTTTCTTCTGCTAGGGCCTCTATTTTAGGATCGCTGTAATTAAAGCTAAGTACTGTGTCGTGATTCTCTCTGTAGAGTTCAGGTTCCATTTTGACCTCGATAGGTATCTTCTCGCCGTTTTTCCTCAGCTCTCCTGGTATTGTCTTTCTCATTTCGGCAGTCTGTCCTGGTTCAAGATAATAATCTAGTGCTCCGGGATTAATTTTTAGCTCGGTTTTAGGCGTGGTTGGATTAAGCGTTTCTTGAACTGTATAATCAATAATTGTCTCGTAGCGCTGATCTGTGCCTGAAATTAGAGCCACCGGTGATTCAAGCATTTCAACAATTTTATTACCTGAGAAACCGGTTTCATTCTTCTGGATATACAGTCTTTCGCCATTATCGTAGATCAAGTTTGTACCTCCGTCTTCCCACAAATTAATGTTAAGCATTTAAAAATCTTGCGTTACATAAGCTCTACGGTATTCTGGGTTCCAATTCTATCCCTAAGTTTACGGCCGTACCATACGCCGATTAAAAGTCCTGCAAGATGTGCTGAAGATGCAAAATTGCCAAATACTGGGACTTGATATCCGATCAATTTTAAAACTATCAGTATTACTTCCATTCCACCGAAAGCGTAGAGAGCTGTCTTTATTTTCATCGGAAAGACGAAATAGAGAAGAACTTCGGAATCCGGATAAATCATTGATACCGCTGCAAAGGTGGCTATTACCGCTCCAGATGCTCCTACTGCCGGTCCTAGGATACTGAGCGATCCACATGCCCCTGGAACTATGCATTGAAGCGCTTTGCCGTGTAAAGCAAGCAGAATATTTCTTACTACCACAAATCCCAAGCTAGCTGCTATACCTGATCCTATATAGAACTTCACAAGGTCTTTTCCCCCAATCAACTTCTCGAGAGGGGTTCCAAAGAAATAGAAGGTAACCATATTGGCGAAAAGATGAAACATCCCTCCATGCAGAAACATAACGGTTATAAGCGTCCAGGGCTGAGACAGAATATCGGCAAGAGCAGGTTTCAGTACTAATAGATCGTAGAAAAAGTTTGAAGCCGATGTTCCGACCAAGGCAGTCTGTATAAGATACATTAGAGATGTGAAGGCAATTATTGTGAAGGTATAATTGGTGCTGAAAATTCTCTTTAACTCATTTTTCCAGGTTCTTTTCCTGTAGTTGGGCTTCTGGCTTGGCGCCGGTTTCTTGACTTCTTCTTTTTGGAACCATGAATCGGTCTCTTCTTTTTGTTCCTCTATCTTTTCGTCCATTTTGGAGCAGCCATGTTTCTCCGGTAGACGGTGCTCTGAGCAGAATTTATCTCCACAGTACTTGCATGTGAAACTCATTGATTGCTTTCCACACTCAGAGCATTCAGCCATGTGAATATCTGCGCGACCTGCTTTTATGAAACCGTTCATTTACAGGTAAATTCCTACAATGCTTGAGGAGATAGTTTCAGTTTGCCATTATTTAGCGAGAAGAACCGGGCTATAAAAGAAAGAAAAAATTTAGAGCCGGGAGGAGAGTTCCTCCTCAAGCCCCCTTATTTCCACTCTTTCCTGCTCCGTGCTGTCTCGGTCCCTGATAGTCACAGTCTCAGGTTTATCTTCCAGAGTCTCGTAGTCGATTGTTACACAGTAAGGTGTGCCGACCTCGTCCTGTCTTCGGTAACGTTTGCCGATGTTTCCCGTGTCATCATACTTCACCGAAAAACCAGCGTCTCTCAGTCTTTCAGATACTTCTTCGGCTTTCTGTCCCATCCCATCCTTATCCATCATCGGGAATACAGCGACTTCGGTAGGAGCAACTTCTTCCCTCAGATGCAGTAGTTTTCTCTTTTCATTGTCGACCTCATCCTCACCGTAGGAATGCGCCAGAACAGTATAAACTATTCGGTCGATACCGAATGACGGCTCAACTACGTGAGGCAGAATATGTTCGCCGTTCCGGATAACTGTTTTTCTCTCGAAATTACATTTGTCTTCAGGAATACTGTACTTCTGGCCGTTGACTTCTACCTCTATCTCTGTCTCTTCGAAAGCTTCCGGATCCGTCTCTGCTTTTTCCTGGATTCTATCCGCTATTTTACCGGCTTTATCATCGTATTCCGGACCCAGATATCCCATATCGGGTGAAGCCTCTGTGACTTCTTCCTCCACAGGTTCATCATACTCCTTGAAGACTGTATAGTCTTCTTCTGAGTGCTCGTGGTGTTTCTTCAGATCGTAACACCCTCTGTATGCGAAACCGGTTCTCTCGATCCATTTGTCATCTACCTTGCTTTCGGCGTCCCAGCAGTCGCTGGCGTAATGGGATAGTTCATCGTTCTGGTGCTGTCTGAACCTGAATCGTTCCATATCAACACCGATAGAGTCGTACCACTGTTTGGCTAAACCAAGGTAGTAGGCGATCCACCCGGATTCAACTATTTCCTCATCAACAGCTTCTCTGACAGTCATCTTTCTGACCTTTCCATCTTCTTTCTCCTGTTCCTGTCGGGAATAAAGCTTGAGCTCCACGTCTTCTACATCCTCAATTGGAGGTTTATCTTCCTCAGGGTCAATGAAATGTTCAAGCTCTGCCTGTGTCAGCTCTCTTACCCTGACCAAGCCCTGTCGTGGCGAGATCTCGTTTCTGTAGGATTTACCTATCTGTGTTATGCCGAATGGAAGCTCGTTCCTCATGTACTCCTTGAATCTTGGGAACTCCGCGAATATTCCCTGAGCTGTCTCAGGTCTCAGGAAACCTTTCTGTGAATCTCCTGGACCGATTGATGTCCCAAACATCAGGTTGAAGTCCTCGACTTTCTCCCCGGCAAGACCCTCGCCACATTCAGGACATTCAAGATTATGCTCCTCGAAAAGCTGTTCAATCTTCTCTATCGAAAGACCTTCCGCCTCGTCGATACCGGTATGATCCTCAGCTATATGGTCTGCTCTGCTTGAGGTTCCACATTCAGGACATTTTATGATCATGTCGTCGAATGTGTCTAGATGCCCTGAAGCCTCGAAAACTGCTTCAGGCATTATTGTTGGAGCCTCGATCTCCCGGTGTCCAAGGGAGTCCGAGAACTTTTTCCTCCAGGAGTTCTCAATATTTCTCTTCAACTCTGCTCCCTCCGGACCAAATGTCTGGAAGCCAGCTACTCCTCCGTAAGCCTCGGCTGTCTGCGAATAGAAACCTCTGCGTTTCGATAATTCAGCTATCTTTCTGCTTAAATCAGTCATAAAGAACCACTTTCCGAGAGAAATTTTTATAGCTAGGAGTAGAAGATTTTGAAAATGTTTGAAACTTACCGTGTGGCTGCCTCTGAAGGCAGTCCAAAACATTCACCTTTCATTGGTGTTGAAAGGTTCTCAAGTCAGCTTTTTATTCCTGCTGGAAATCTTAAAAGCAAGCAATGGTAACACTTCGTAATATAGCAGATGAAAAGTATTCAGGAAATAGATGTCGAGGAAAAAAGAGTTCTTCTCAGAACTGACCTGAACCTCCCGATTGAGAATGGAGAACCTCAGAAAACGGTAAGGTTTGAAAGATATCTTGAGACTATCAAGGAGCTGAGCGAGAAAGGTGCTAAAACAGTTATAATGGCACATCAGGGGAGACCTGCGAGAAATGATTTCCTGTCTCTTAGACCTCACGCAGAAATGCTTTCTGATTCTATGGATGAAGAAGTAGAATTTATTCCAAGTTTCTTCGGTCCGGAGCTTGGGGAAAAGGTTGCGAGAATGAAGAAGGGGGAAGTCGCGATTTTACAGAATATCAGATTTCTGTCCGAAGAGCTCCAAAACGCTTCGCCTGAAGAGCATGCACAGGATTTCTTCGTCCAGAAAGCCTCCGACTATTTCGATCTCTATGTTGATGATGCATTCTCCGCAGCTCACAGATCCCATGGTTCGATGGTTGGATTCACGGAAACACTCGACTCATATCCGGGTTTAATAATGCAGAGAGAACTGGAGAACTGTTCGAGGATAAGAGAAAATTTCGATAGTGGAGTACTTGTTCTCGGCGGTGAAAAACCCTCTGATCTGATCAGTATAATGAGAGAACTGGGAGATAATGTGCATAAGATCATGCTTGGTGGAATTGCCGGAGAACTGGCCCTGAGAATAGAGGGATACGAACTTGGAAAGAAAGAAGAATGGATAGAGAAACACGGATTTGACAGCCGAGAAGACGAGCTAGCCGAGGTAATTGTGGAATATGAGGATAAAATAATGATACCGGAAGACGTTGCAACAGATGAAGACAACAGATCTGTTGGAAACATCAAGGGGGAGATGATCTGGGATATCGGCCAGAAAACGACTGAGAAGTATGTATCGGAGATCAAGAAAGCTGACGCAGTCGTAATGAAAGGACCGATGGGAGCCTTTGAAAAACATCCTGAAGGAACGGAGAAGGTTGTAGAGGCTATCGCAGAATCGGATGGTTTCACGGTTCTTGGAGGAGGTCATACATCATCTCTCGTCCACAGGTTTGGACTTGAGCTCGACGACTTCTCCCATGTATCGATTGCAGGCGGAGCATTTGTACGTTATCTCTCCGGCGAAGAACTTCCGGCCGTCAAGGCACTGAAGTAGCTCTCTTTAGGAAAGCTTCAAAAGAACTTACTGGAAAACGAATCATAGAGGGAAATCTCAGGATGCCCGAACAAGAGTTTGATGTGACGCCTTTTGATGTTGAAGGAGCTGTAAACTATGATAGTTTAGTTGACAAGTTCGGTACAGAGGAGATAGACGAGGAACTGAAAAACAGGTTTTTTGAAATCGCCGGAGATGAAAACCTGTATGTCAAAAGGGATTTTGTCTATTCTCACCGTGGACTTGATAATGCTTTAGATGAATACGAAGAAGGCGAAGGTTTTTTCCTTTACACCGGTATCGGGCCTTCGGGTAAGATGCATATCGGCCATATAATCAGCTTTTATTTTACCAGATGGATCCAGGAAAAATTCGATGTGAACATCTATATTCAGGTTACTGATGATGAGAAATACTGGGATAGAGATATTACAGATGAGGAGATTGATAAGTACGCTGAAGACAATATTCGAGAAATCGCAGCGGTAGGATTTGACCCTGATAAGACATTTATCTTCCGTAACAGGGAGTATATGGGGAATATGTACGATGGAATCGTCAAGATCGCCGAAAAAATCAATAACTCTCAGGCCCAGTCAGTCTTTGGCTTTGAAGGATCCACGAGCATCGGTATGAACTTCTGGCCGGCGATTCAAAACATACCGACGTTTTTTGAGGAAAAGCGTTGTGTTATACCTGCTGCAATAGACCAGGATCCTTACTGGAGGATACAGAGAGATATAGCTGGGAAGTTCGGTCATAAGAAGACAGCTGCTATACATTCCAAATTTATTCCTGCGTTGACAGGACCTGAAGGCAAAATGAGTTCTTCAAAACCCAAGACAGCTATAATGCTGGATGATTCCCCAGAACAGGTTGAGGAAAAAGTGAAGAAACAGGCATTCTCGGGGGGCGGTGACACGCTTGAGGAGCATAAGGAGGAAGGAGCGGATCTCTCTGTGGACACGTCTTTCCAGTGGCTGAGAAGCCTTCTTCTGGAGGATGACGAGGAACTGAACAGGATCGCAGAGCAGTATTCTTCCGGGGAAATGATGACCGGTGAAATCAAGGAAATACTTATTGAAGAGCTAAATAGATTTCTGGAGGCGCACCAAGAGAGAAAAGAAAATGTGGATCAAAAAGTAGAGAAGATGATGTATGAAGGGTATCTGGCCAGGGAAATGTGGGAGAAAAACATTGATCTCGAGCTGAAGCGCTAACTGGTTTAAAACACAAGAAGAATTTACTTCATATGCTACCGGAACTGATCTACAGGGAGGAACAGCATGACAACTATCTACTTCTTTCCGCTTTAGGATTGGCCTCCGGACTTTTTGGCTTCGCTGTTGCAAACTTTGTACTTCCTGAAAATGTATCAGTTCTGGCCGTTGTATTTGCAGCTATACCGCTTTTATATCCACTTACTAGGAGCTTTTTAGAGGATGAGGAGAACGGAAGACCACACCTAGATGAAGGATTGCAATATGGTTCGCTTTTTATTGGAGAAGTGCTGGCATTCTTCCTACTTGCACTTCTTTTAGCGCCAGAAAACTTCAGCGTTCAGATAACACAGTTTGCAGCAGATCTTGAGATAATGGGGATTCAAAATCTCGGAGGATCAAGCCTGACAGAAATCACCGGTATGGTGGCAGCTGAGGCACAGTTTATGTCTATACTTCTGCACAATCTCACAGTTTTCACCGTGATACTGGTTGTATCAGCTCTCGTGAGTTCCTCAGGAGCATTTATCCTCACCTGGAACGCTTCAGTTCTCGGAGTATTTATGGGTGTCTTGGCGAAGAAACTCAACGGCCTGGAACTTCTAACCGGTGCGGGAGATGTTCCCACACCTCTTCTATATCTTCCACATGCATCGTTTGAGATGGCGGGTTTTATAGTCGCTGGTATAACAGGGTCTCTAATCTCAGCCGCTATCTACCGCGAACATTTTGATCAGGATACATGGATGGACTATGGAAAACTGATTGCTTTAGGGGTTGGTCTGATTCTGTTAGCTGCAGTACTGGAAACTGCGTAAATATTAAAGCTTAAAGTCAAAACCGATTCAATGTGAAACTATCTTCTCAGGCAAAAGAGATTCTAAAACAGCTTAAACAGCATTCGGAGCTGACGGTTGGAGACTTGGAAAATGAAGGCTACGACCAGAGCATGGTCAATAGAGCTGCAATAGAGCTTGAGGAAAAAGAACTGATAGAGATAGAGGAAGATGAGATTCTCGGTTATGATCTCACCGAGGAAGGAGAAAAAATAATCGAAAGAGGTTCCCCAGAATATCAGCTTGTTGAAAGAGTAAAGAAAGGGGACGACCGGTTCTCTGAACTACAGGACATAGATCTGGATTTAGCTCTTGGAAAAGCTCGTGAGAAAAATCTGGTAGAGATAGACGAGGGAGTGGTAGAACTGAC
>PXPD01000015.1:0-20448 GCA_003009815.1 Nanohaloarchaea archaeon SW_4_43_9
GAACAGCTAATGCTCACAGAAATTTCTCCAAGACCAACGCACTCACCCACCACGAGACAGGAATCTTCTTCGCAAAGGGACCGAGTATACATGAAGAAGCTGATGAAGAACTGGAAGACCTGTTTGATGTAGCGCCGCTAATATACGCAGTTCTGGGAGAGAAAATACCTGACGATCTCAGAGGTTCAGTACCTGAAAACCTTGTAAATGAAACCGAGATAGAGAAAGGCTCGCCTGAAATCGAGCAGATCGATATATAACAATACTACGAGTTGAAACTATTATGCCAGAATCACCTGTAACACGAGAAGAAATTGAAAACGCACCTACAAAAGCCAAGATAAAAGCCGGAGAAGAAGTTGTCAAAAGAGCTCTTGAACAGTACGACCCTGAGAGAACAGTCATCGGTTTCACAGGAGGAAAAGACTCGACAATCACAGCATGGCTCGTTAAGCGGGTATGTGAAGAACACGACATCCAGAAACCGGATTTCATGTTTGTAGATCACGGCCAGCACTTTGACGAGCTTGAGGACTACGTGAGAACATTAGCCGATGACTGGGGATTCGAAGTCATGGTAGCCAAGAACGAAGATCTGATCGAGAAAGCAGAAAACCCGGGCGACAAAGTTGATGTATCCGAGCTCAACGACAGAAATCAGAGAGAAGCCGAGAAGGTCGGAGATTATCAAGAAGTTCCATGGTTGATGGACACAGAAGCTGGCAATCACCTGTTAAAGACGGTTCCGATGAACGAGCTGCTGGAGAACCATGATGTCAGGGCAGTGATCAACGGGGTCCGCTGGGATGAACACGAGTCACGAGGAGATGAAGACTTCTACAGCCCAAGAAGCGAACCTGAACACATGAGAGTGCATCCCATTCTACAGCTTACAGAGCGAGATGTCTGGGACGTATCATGGTTCCACATGGTGCCTGGTGTAACCGGGATCGAAATCAAAGAGTACCCGGAAAACAAGGACGATCTGCCGGAAGGACTTTCCAAACAAGATGTTCCCATCAGTCCGAAATACTGGGCAGGATTCAGATCCCTGGGATCAGAGGTCTCAACCGACAAGCACGAAGAAGAACCTGCATGGCTACAGGATGTAGAAAACACCGAGGAAAGAGCAGGCAGAGCCCAGAACAAGGACGATAAAGAAATAATGAACAAGTTGAGAGAACTCGGATATATGACCGTGCCTACAGTAGCTTTAGCTTCTATGGAGCTATTTAATAACTTTATAGCTTTATAGAGTTCTTCATCCTCTTTTCCATCTCTTTCTTATTTATTTTACAGATAGAGCGCCCTAGTCCCGATGTATTTTCCAAGTGTATAAGCTTTCGAAAACATAGTTGAAGCCGAAACCTGCTATTATACCAATCGTGTTTGCTAATATAACAGGGATCCCAAACAGGTCATAGAGAACTTTCAGCACTACCAGCGCTACAATTACTCCTCCGCTCCTGACCAGATTAGACTTCAGAAACCTCCTTAAACCGTCTTTCTGGGCATCGAATGTCCATTTTTCGTTCAACAAGAACATGAAGATGATGCTGAGTTCTGCGCTGATCAGTTTTGCTACCTCTATCATTATTTCCGTGTTCTGTTCAAGAAGGAATATAACGCCGTTATCAATCAGTAGTCCCAGAAAACCGATAAAGGTAAACTTGGAGATTTTCTCCAGATTTAGGAGTTCTTTTATCGGGTTCCGCCATGTCATAGAGATTTTTCACTGCTTGAGAAGTTCTTTCACTGTTTTCCTGACTGATTCCCCGGAGTTCCGCTCCGGTTTCCAGCCTTCATTTTCCAGCTTTGAAATATCCAGCCTCATCTCGGGAACATCACCTTCCCATCCTTTCTCACCACCTGTATAACTCAAATCAGGATCGAGGTTCATTTCCTCCGAAACTATCTCTGCAATACCGTCGACATCAATCGAGTCCTTACTTCCGATGTTGAAGACTGTTCTATCCGACTTCCAGGCTTTAACTAATCCTTCAACTGTGTCCTCAACATGCAGGTATGATTTCCTCTGTTTCCCGTTCCCAAGGATCTCTAGTTCTTCAGGATTTTCCTTCAGTTTGTGTATGAAGTCATATATCCCCCCTTTCCGGTTTCTCCCGCCGACAATGTTGGCGAGTCTGACAATGGTTAGATCAATCCCGAAGATTCTGGAGTAAACCTTGCACATGTGTTCTCCTCCGGCTTTTGTTGCTCCGTACATTGAGATCGGATCAAGGTTTGCGTCCTCAGGTGTAGGTATCTTCGTTTCCTCGCCGTAAACTACTGAAGAAGATGCGAAAACTATTTCGCCTACATTATTCTCGACGCATGCATCAAGCATGTTCTTTGTTCCCTGAAGATTCTCCTCAAAATCCTTGTCTCTGTCTCCAGGAAAGGTGTTGACTTTTGGATTCGCGGCGAAGTGAAAAACCGTGTCTAAATCCTCGAAGTGAGGTTCTATTTCCTCTTTTGATTTGATGTCGGCCTCGACCATCTCAATGCTTTTGGAAACGTTTTCCTTTTTTGCGGAGGATAGATTGTCGATTATTCTTATACTATGGTTCTTATCCAGCTCCTCACATAGGTGGGACCCGATGAATCCTGCTCCCCCGGTCACCAAAATCTGCATAATTACGTTTTACCGGGCAGGAGTTTAAAATATTCTGAGCTAACTACTTACTGTTAATGGCCAAAAAAAGAGTTTCCCTCACACTACATGAGAATATTGTTGAGAAAATTGACCGTGAAGCAGATAGAAGAGATTTGAACCGTTCACAGATGGTGGAAAATGTTATTGATTACTATTTCAGTCAGAAAGGATTGGATACAGCTATCGTTCTCTGTGGGGATGAAGAGGTCAAAACTTTGGAACTATATGAAGGCAAGCCTGTTTTAAGCCATATACTTGATAATCTTTCAGAGGAAGGTTTCAGCAGAGTGATTCTTCTAGTAGGTCAAAACCATGTCATAGAGGAAGAGTTTGGATCAGATTACAGTGATCTGGCTCTAGAATACATATTTGAGGAAAACACTCATGGTACTGCTGATGCCCTTTCAGAAGCGGAGAGCAGGATAGAGAATGACTTTGCAGTGCTTAACGGCCATGTGATTGCAGAAGTTGATTTTCAGGATATGCTGAATGTTCATAGAGAGGAAGATGCTCTCGGCACTATTGCTCTCACAGCTGTTGAGGATCCAAGCAGTTACGGCGTTGCCAGACTTAAAGGTCGGAAAATACTCGGGTTTGAGGAAAAGCCCGAGGAAGGGGAAGAGCCTTCCCGGCTCATAAACGCCGGGGCCTATATATTCGATCCTGAAGTTTTCTCCAGACTCGAAGAGAACAGTCTCGAAGCTGCTTTCTCCCGCTTCGCCTCGGGATCAAAACTTTATGGCTATATTTACGGCGGGGACTGGAAGGATATAGATGAGTAGCCTACAGTCTCCGATAAAGCTTCTGCTCAAGTTTTCTGCCTTTTTCTGAAAGTATTTCCTCAAGTATCATCCCCAAGTTGTAGAGCATTGACACAGAGAAACCTGTCATGAGGAAGTTGTAGGGTGTCTCAAGTCTTCCTATGTAGTAGGTTATGGCTATGGGTAGAAGCGCGGCCACATAGTGAACCATACTGAGAACCATTACATCTGATTCCTCATATTCTATCTCGCTGAATGTGTTCCTGTAACTGTATAGGATTAGTGCAGCAAAACCGGTAATCGCACCAAGTCCATACATCAACGCCTCCGAAACAGTGGGCAGACCGCTGTAATTTACAAGCAAAGCACCTGAACCCCAGAAAGCGATCGTGAAGCCGTATGCCTTTGATTCATTGGCTAGGGTGGATCTTAGAAAGTTCTTTCTCATTTAACTCCTAAATTAGATTTCTTGTATGAAAAAGGTTAGAGTCCATTTCAAAAATATCCCATAAATTACTTTTTATCTTAGACTCATCTTAAATCCTGTATGGAACTGATAGTTTTAGGATCAGGGTCCTGTATAATGGATCAAACAGAGAGGGCGTGCGCCAGCTATCTTCTGAAGTATGACGGTAAGAGCGTATTAATTGATACAGGAGCGGGAATGACCAGAAAGCTATCTAGAATCGAGGAATCTCATCAGGATATTGATGCTGTAGTAAATACGCATAGGCATCCGGATCATGTCTCAGATTTAATACCTTTTATTCAGAATAAATTGGTCGAAAGTATCTATTATTCAGAGAATGAGGAGGATATAACCCTTTACGGCCCCGAAGGCCATTCTGAATATGTTGAGAGCAGAATAGCTTATGAAATGAATGAGTCTATAG
Source organism: Nanohaloarchaea archaeon SW_4_43_9 (assembly GCA_003009815.1). Lineage (GTDB taxonomy): Archaea > Nanohalarchaeota > Nanosalinia > Nanosalinales > Nanosalinaceae > SW-4-43-9. Next base: position 4,311 of record PXPD01000015.1, read on the forward strand.
ACAGCCTTAATGAGAATAATTCTTTCGAAATTAAAGTTGTAGAATTTTCTGAGGGCTCTGTAACAAATTATCCGGATTTAGAATGTATAGAGGCGGTTCATGGCGGCTCTGAGTTTCCGTGTTATTCTCTGAAGTTCGAGACTGATAATTACAGTATAGTATTTACAGGGGATACTGATTTTCATGATCGGCTTGTAGACTTCTGTGAAGGTGTCGATCTTCTGGTGGCAGATTGTTCCATGCCTGATGATCATAAGGTCGAGGGTCATATGACTCCTTCAGAATGTGCGAGGATCTCCTCGTCCGCTAATGTAGATAAGTTAGTTCTATCACATCTGTATCCGGAGGCTGATAATATTGATCTCAGGTCTCGGGTCAAAGCCGATTTTGAAGGAGAAGTAGTGGTTGCTGAGGATTTGAAAGAAATATCTCTTTGACAGGTTAGCCTTAAAAATATGTAATGTAATACTTTGTATTACGATATGGCTACTGGCGAACATCCATCTGTTATGGATAGCGGGGATGAGTGGAGACATATAAACAGTCTACTGGATTCTAGACAGCCAGTAGGTCTACTATCGCTGGATGAAGGTAAAATACTGAACGGGAATATACACCAGGCCAATCCCAGAGACCTGTACTTAGGCGAGGTTGAGAGTGTGAAAGGGGAATATGTACTTCTCCCTTCTAACTTGGTAGAGATGGTAGATGATGGTCTCTGGAGAGAGCCTACCAAACTTGCTGAAGAGCAGAGAAATGATTGGGGTTTCTACATAGGTCGTTCAACCGGGTCTCCGCTGGAAGTAAAATATGATGAGAATATACCTTCTGATGAGGGATGGCATTCTCACAGTGGTTTTGAAGCATATGTGCCGACCAGCGGCAGCATTGAGTTAGGTATAAGAGGGTCTGAAGATGATTTGTATCAGGAATTCGAGAGTATAGAGATAGAGGAAAACCAACTGCATTTAGTTGAACCATATGTTCAGCATAAAGTTGTCAATCAAAGTAAAAACCCTGATCTGGCCGTAATAAGGTATCCTGAGGAAAGCCAAGAGATGATTTCAAAATACGACGGGCAAGGAAACAAAATCTATTAACTCACTATTTCAGGTCCTATTGATAAAAATCCTATCATAGAGAATAATACATGGAAAAGGCACTAGTAACTGGCGGAGCAGGATTTATCGGGTCAAACATTGTTCATCAGCTTGTTGATCGTGGCATAGATGTAGTTGTTCTAGACAGTCTATATCTGGGATCCGAAAGCAATCTGGAAGATGTAAGGGCCGAGATTGAATTTATCCAGGGCTCGGTTACTGATAGAGAAAAAGTTGAAGAAGCAGTTGAAGGATGTGACACTGTTTTCCACCAAGCGGCGAGATCTTCTTCCCCGATGCATAAAGAAGAACCTGTTGAAGGAGCTAAAGTTAATATTGAAGGATTTATCAACACTGTGGAGGCGGCTAGAAATGCTGAAGTTGAAAAAATTGTATACGCTTCCACAAGCTCAATGTACGGTAGCGTAGAACCTCCCCATAGCGAGAACCAAGAGGTAACCCCTACCAACCTATATACGGTTTCAAAGATGTCGCGTGAGCTATATGCAAAAGTGTACTCTCAATCCACAAAAATTCATTTCACAGGACTGAGATATTTCTCAGTATATGGCCCTCGGGAAAAAGCAAAAGGAGATTATGCGAATGTCATCACTCAGTTCATGTGGAAGATGATGGAGGATAAGAAACCTGTTATATGGGGTGATGGAACCCAGAGCAGAGACTTCACCTATGTGAAGGACATAGCCCGGGCCAACATCAAGGCCGCAGAGATAAGAGAGGAAACTAATGGCGAGTACTACAATATTGGAACAGGTACGGATACTTCTTTCAACGATCTGATGGATATCCTGAATAAGGTACTGGACAAGAATATTGAACCCGAATACATCGAGCATCCAAGAGATAATCCTGTCATGACCACGAAGGCTCACCTTGAATGTACAAAAAAGGAACTTGGATGGGAACCACAGGTGGAACTGAGGGAAGGCCTCGAGAAGACTTACAGTTTCTATAGAAACAGATAAATCGGGATGCAACCATTTATGGCCTAAATGGGACCAACTCCTAACCTAGCAAAGAAAAACTGAATCACAGGAATAAAGCCAGGCCTAAAAGTACTACAAACACCTCTAATGCTATAAGAGAGGCTGTGATCCCTTTCTCATTCATACCTCTATCCATGAAGACATGGGTCAACGAGTAAATACTTTCATGCTGGTTCTTCAACTCATCACCTTCCAGTAACCCCCAAGAGTGTGCGTCAAACCGGTTTCTGGCCTTAAGGAAGAACTCTAGGAACCATGGAGCGAATATAAATATTCCAAACTTCTCCATATCGCCGAGAACCATTGTGGAGAATAGAGCAGCTCCACAAAGATATGTGAGTGAATCGCCTGGGAGAATTGATGCAGGATACCAGTTATAGATTAAGAATCCGAATAAAGCTCCTGAAAGGCTGAAGCCTATAAGAGCTGACTCTATTCTACCGTTGAACAGTGCAAAGGTTCCAAGCCCTAACGCAGCTATCAGGCTCATTCCTGCTGACAGCCCGTTGGTACCGGCCAACATATTTACGACATTGGCGACAAATAGCAGTCCAAGAGGTAGCAACACCAGTGGATAGATTAGACCCCATTCGATAACTCCTACAATTGGAAAATTCATGGTCCAAGATCCAGCTCCTACTGCCATAAGGGGGAATACTGCAGGTAGAACAAAGATCATCTTGCTGAGTTGGCTCAAACCTACTCTGTCTATGTCAGGATCATTGAACTCCATCTGATCTCCAAAAACATCCATTATCTCGAACAACCTGTTCGAAGAGCTTTGCTCATTCTCTATTCCTTCGCCAACATGTATATCATCTATTAGACCTATTAGTGTAATTATGTTGATTGAACATACTGACGCAAGAACCAACTCGTTTTGGATTCCTATCTGCAAAATTTTTCCCAGTCCGATTACAGCCATTGTGGAAAAAAGAACGCCGAACAGTACAACAATTCCTCCAGAAGTCGCAATTTTAGGTTTCCGGGGTTTCTGTTGGTCTTTGCCGTAGATGCCTGAAGAAAGCAGATATTTTTTTGCCAAAGGAACTCCTGAAGCCACGGAAAGAAAGCTGAGAACCGTTGCAGAGATAAGTAGTGCAAGTTCCATTATATCTCACTCTGTATCAATTTCCCACATTCTGACAAACTCTCCAGTATTACCGCCGTCGACTTTCTCAAACATGTCAAGTCCGTGACCATCCATTAGGTAAAGTCTCACCAGTGTTGTATCAGCAATCTCTTCCGGTACCAGGACTGCCTGAGCGGCTGTACCGCGTCCGGCGCGGGCTGTCCCCAACGCTCTCTCAATGCTGTGGTAAGGATTTATAGCAACACAGTAGTCGGTCTCCGACTCCACATCATAATTGATTCTTTCTTCATCAGTTAAAGCACATTCCAGCTTTGTTCTGCTTCTTGCTTCCAGTGTTGGAGCCTCACTCTTAGAGATTTCAACACTTGTCTGACCTATTTCAATAGGCACATAGAGTCCTAGACCTCTTCTACCTCTAAAGTTTACAACCGTGTTATTATTACTGTCACGGCTTAGAGATTGCTGAATATTCCTTGAAGTCTGCAACTGCTGCATTGAATTGAATTTATCATTGTCCCTGTTGGCGATCTGGCTTACAGCCGCGTACTTACCTATCATGGTTTCGTCAAGTACAATGTAATCCGCTGAGTGTTTTTCCAGAAACTCTGTATGGTTCTTAGGGTTGTTTGAGGTTAAAAACTCGGCTAGAGGATAGTTGACTTTCTCCTCTGAACTGTAGTATCCGTTGTTACCTCCGTCAGCTACCGAAGCTCTCTCACCTATCGACTGGAACCAGTAACCGTAGTCCCACCATGAAATGATCACCTCACCTTCTTCGGTGTTCTGCTCCATCCATTCGAGATTCTCTATCCAGAGGCTGTTAGGTGATCCTCCAAGACTGTTTGCGTTTGCAATACCTGCCGAGAGGTTAACAATCAGAGTAATAACTATTACAGCTGCGATAACCGGCATCTTGAGATCAAGCTCTCTTATTTTGTCCATGAAATTCATATCTTGGATAAGGTAGTAAGCTATTCCATTTAGTGCTATCACCGCTCCGGCTATAACACCTAGTGAGATACCGAGTGTTGATCCACCCACCAGAATAGCTATGAGGTCTACTACTATAATAACTGATCCAACTCCGAGTAGTGAAACTTTTTCGGAATCCATTTCCCGTAGCTTTCTAATCACTCTGGAAAATGCGTAACCGGCGATAAATGCTGTTGGGAACGCCGCGAGGAAGATAAGCCGTGACTTTGATACTGCTCCCAGAATTGCTGTTAGAGCCCAAAGGAATGGCAGAACTTGGTACCACCTATACTCTATACTGAAACTGCTTTTCTGGCCGAGCGCGTTTACAATTATTAGGCCACCTATAACCGCGAGCACCGGTGAACCTATTACACCGATAATACTTCCTCCCTGGAAGAACCATGCGAATGCTATAACCCATGTAAACAGCACTCCTACCATCAGATAGTAGTAGTTTTTGCCTTTCATCTCTTTCTCCACGAAACCTGTTTTTCTCAGCAGCATCGCTGCAACATATGTTCCTGCAAAGACTATGCCGATGAAAGCTAGCGGCCATGCGCCATTAAGGGTTGAGAGAGCCCCTAAGAGGGAAGTAAATGGTCTTAAGAATGTAAGTGATTCCGGCAAAGCACCTGCCACATTAGTAGAAGAGGCTGCCCCCAGCTGTCCAACAAGCTGGTTTAACCCTGCCGGAGTGTTTTCGGCTACAGTACCTGCAATAACTCCTCCTCCGCTCTGTGTCACTCTGCCCACCAGTCCAAAGAAGACATTTTCAAGGAATTCTGAGTAGAGAGGCGATAAAGCCAGAGCGATTAGCCCGGACAGTACTGCAGTTGGCGTGTAATATGGTAAATAAACATTCTCTATTAGATCAAGATCCTCAATCAGGTAACGGCTCCAGAGCAACCCGAGCAATCCCAGGTTGCCGACAAACAGTGTATCGGTTATCCAGAATCTTTCAGGGTTCATTACTGCCGCAAATCCTCCGGCCACAATTACAAGAGGAGTGTAAGCGGCTACGAGGTTCTCAGTATCCTCGTTGATGAACATCATTACCAGAACTACAAGCGGATACAGAAGCCAGAGATATTTTGAACCTCCCCAGCTAATAGAGAAGATTCCAAGCGCCAGCCCGGAGAACAGACCGAATAGCTGGCTTTTCTCCTTCCAGGCCCGGGTGAAGAAGTATAATGAGACAATCATGAAGAATGATCCAATCGGCTCTTTCTCGAAGAATCCTGCTGAAGTTCTATGAAGAACTCCTGGGATGGTTGCAAGGAAGAAAGCTGCTGCAACGCCAGCATATTCGTCGTAAAGCTCTTTGCCAAGGAAGTATGTGACAAAAACTCCTCCTGCACCCATTAAAGCCGGATAGAACTGAGCCCAGCTTAAATAGGATTCAAAGAACAGGAAAGGCCCCATCCAGTAGAGAACTGCAGGGAAGATAATATTGCCGTTATTGAATTGGTGGAATGGAGCATTATAAGGAAAGTAACGCATGAAATCGACCGCAGGGATGTTTCCTTCAAGTGCAAGGTGCTGGCTCTGCCGAAAAATCCAGTAAGGGTCTAAGGCCTGTAAATACTTCATGCCCTGCGCCGGCATGTATCTAATATATAGTGCGAGCAGGAATATCCCGGAAGCAGCTAGAAACCCCCAGTTATTCAGTAAAGCGGTTTTAGGGTCGTTTCTGAACTCCCTTCCTCTTTCCTTGAACCGCTCCTTGAAATCTCGGATTTCCATATATGTGTACAGAAATTGTGTGAGACTTTTTTTAATTCTCTCCCGATTAACAATTGGTTTAAAAGAAACAGAGGAAAAGAGGTTTGATGTGGAGCTAGAAAAATACTTCGATAGGGTATACCAGGACTACGACAAGTACTTTGCTATACCTGTAGCCATTATCACTCTTTCTGTAGCGGTTATGGCTTTTAGCTACGTTTCCAATGGTGAAGTGATGGAGAAAGGGCTGGACTTCACGGGAGGAACAGAGGTACAGTTCGCAATAAATAATAGTTTTGAGACTCAGGAAATAGCAAATGTTTTTTCGAATGCCGGAAGGAGCGATGTACAGGCAGTTAAACAGACTTCTGGTGGAGAGACTTCGCTTCTCGTCAGGATTCCTCCTCCACAGATCAACGAATCCGAAGCTCAAAATATATTAGAGGACGCCGGCTATCAGGTACAGGTTGAAAGTCTTCGATCGATCTCATCCTCAGTATCGGACGAATTCTTTTTACAGGCACAGCTAGCGTTTGTTATGGCTTTCACCATCATGAGTCTGGTAATATTCTATGCTTTCAAGGATTTAACGCCTTCTCTCGCTGTTATATTCGCCGCAGCCGGCGACATAATATTTGCGATGGCAGGCATGGTAATATTCAATATACCACTTACACTTGGATCATTCGCGGCTTTACTGATGCTTATCGGTTATTCAGTTGACACGGATATCGTGCTGTCAACTAGGGTCTTGAGACAGCAGAGAAAATCGCTGCAACACAGAATCTGGACAGCGATAAAGACAGGAGTTACTATGAGCTCCGGTGGAATCGCAGGCTTCGCATTGCTTTACTTTGTATCACAGGCGCTTGTCGGACCTTCCGAACTCTCAAATATCGCATCGGTAATGGTTCTAGGATTAATGGCGGATATTCCTCTAACATACTTCGGAAATGCATTGGTACTCAAAAAATATGTTGAAGGAGACTTTGCATCTTTAGGAGAGTGGTTCAGATGGAAGTAAAGGAACTGATGAAAGAATGGAGAATCTTGGTGCTTTTAATCGCACTGGGTACATCTTTCGTGCTTTTAGGCCCGCATTATGAAACAGCTGATGGCGAGACAACTATTGCAACTGAAATAAACAAAGGCCTAGATCTTGAAGGAGGCACTAGGGTCTTGCTCGGGGTACAAGGAAATAATACCTCAGAAGCACAGGTCAACCAGATTGGCACAATCCTCGAGCAGAGAATCTCTGCCTTCGGGCTAACCCAGACCTCGGTGAGAACAGTAAGACTCGGAGATGAATACCGGGTGCTTGTAGAGGTAGCTTCCACAAACCAGACACAGATCCGTGAACTTATATCACAGGAAGGTAACTTTCAGGCAAGAATGCCGTTGGAAGTAGCAGATGAACAGGAGTTCTCACTGGAAGAGACCTATAACTTCCAGTATAACGATGGAACAGTAACGGTTGATGGCAAAACATATTCGCCCGGGGACGAGTTTACACTGGAAAATACTGACTTCGTGTATGTCAACAATACTGAAGATGACAGAGCCAATATACACGTAGTTGCGTATGATGGAGAGGATGTCCAGCAGGTTCTGACATCGCAGTCTCGGGTGCAGCAGGGTCAGGGAGGATACTCATTTACATTCCCGGTTGTGCTTTCCTCTGAGGCGGCTGACCGCGTTCAGGCAGTAGCTCAGAACTATCCGACGACCACGGTTGGAGGAGAGCCTTACCTAGGTAAAATCAGCGGTACAGGCCCTGCAAAGCTAATGCTCTATGTTGATGGTAATCGGCAAAGCGCGCTAAACATGGCTTCAGTCTTTAAAACACAGGTTGTAAACCAGCCATCGATCAACGGAGGAGGAGAAAATGCGGAGCAGGCAAGAAGTGATATGGAAGAGCTTCAAGCAATTCTTCAATCCGGTAAGCTTCCTGCACCTGTAGAAATTGATTCGATCTCAACAATTTCGTCCTCGCTCGGAGCACAGTTTATGTCCGCAGCTATAATATCTATAATTGCATCACTGATAGCAGTAGGAGGATTGATCTTCGTGAGATACAGCAATGCCAAACTGGTAGTACCTATTGTAATAACAGGCGCCTCCGAAGTATTCATACTTCTTGGATCGTTCTTCTCAACTATCATTACTCTTGATCTGGCATCAATCGCAGGAATTATCGCCGCGGTAGGAACCGGAGTAGACGACCAGATTATTATTACGGACGAATCAGGCAGAGATATCGTCAGAGACTGGAAGAAACGGCTTAAACGGGCTTTTTTCGTAATTTTCACATCTGCAGCCTCAACAATCGGAGCCATGATGCCGATTGTCTCGCCCTCGGTTTCCAACATGGCGATCGGAGCAGCAGGTTTAGGACTAATCGCTTATACACTTTATAGCCAAAGAACCCGACCACACTACTTTGCAATCGGAGCAATCGCAGTTGGAGTATCGGCCTTCGCATTCCAGCTCAGCCCATCCAGCTTCGCACTGCAGTCAGTCAGAGGGTTCGCAGTAACAACAATCCTCGGAGTAATGGTAGGAATCAGCATCACAAGACCGGCATACGCCAAGATGCTGGAATACATTGAGGAGAAATAGCGATAGAAAAATATGAATTAGGAAATATTTTTTACTGAAGTTCTATTACTGCTTCGGCCACATCTTCCGCGTCTTCCAGAGCTTTCTTTGCTTCTTCTTCGCTGCACCCTGTTTTCTCCATTACCAGGTCTACGTCATCTGAACTAACTTCCTCTACTTCGCTGTAACTGCCCTGGAGCTGGAAGATTTCCTGGCCTTTAGCCTCAATTTTGGAAAGATCAGGATTTTTGAATATGAGTTTCTTGTCGCCGACTGTTACCTCTACCTTGTCGGCATCGATTTCCTCCATATCCATTCCCATCTGTTTCATCATCTTGCTCATGTCTTTTCCGCCGAACATATCCTATAATTGATACACCTGTTTTTTATATCCGTGATCCAGCAGAGAATACATGCTGGAAATACTTGTTTTAATTTTAACAGGAGTATTAGTAGGTGTTTTCACAGGATTGACGCCCGGAATTCATCCCAACACAGTTATTTTTGCTCTTTTACCGCTTTACTTTGCTTTCGATTTTAGTTTTGCTATCTATGCCTCTTTTGTCTCAGGTGTATCCCTCTCCCATACTTTCCATGACTTTATACCCTCAATATTCCTTGGTGTTCCTGAGTCTGACTCGGCTTTAACTGCGATTCCCGGTCAGAGAATGGCTCTTCAAGGTAGAGGTCTTCAGGCATTCCAGTATACTGTGTATGGAGGTCTTTACTCTATGTTGACCGCGCTCCTTCTAGCATATCCCCTCTTCCTTACACTTGAGAAGATCTACAGTTTTTTCGAGCCGGTGATGCACTACTGTCTATTCTTCGTAACCCTATTTGTCGTTTTCAAATCAGATAGCCGGTTCAACGCAGCTCTTGTCGCATTACTTAGCGGGTTCCTAGGGCTTGTCTCCTTCTCCTCCCCGGTCAATCAGCAGTACGTTCTTACACCGATATTCGCGGGCTTGTTCGCTTTTCCCTCGATTTTCAATGCTTTGAGTGAAGGTGTGGAGATACCGGAGCAGATGGAGTTCCCGACTTCAAGAAAGATTTATTTTCTCGGCGGTATAACAGGCTTTATCTCCTCACTACCGATAACAGTTTTTCCCGGACTCAGTAACTCTATCTCTACGACTTTTCTGATGCCGTTAATGGATAAGAAGGAGAAGTTCATCGCCTCGATGGGTGCGGTCAATACCTCGGATATTTTCCTTTCATTCTTGACTCTGATGGCTATAGAGAGAGCTCGTTCAGGTGCGTCAGTAGCACTTCAGACCACAGGCAACAGCGATATGGTATTCTTTGTTCTCGGCGCCTCGATTTTTGCCGCCGGGATTTCTGCACCTTTGGCCCTGAAAACCGTTCGTCTATTTCTAGGTTCCTTTTTGATGGATAACCAGAAAATTTTGTCCTACTCTGTAATGGCTGTTCTCCTTGCTGCAACTATCGGTTTAACAGGAGCCTTTGGTTTCCTGATATTTCTAACCTCCTCGGCGATCGGCTTCCTGGCAAGTATCACTGATGAGAGGCATTCCTGTATGACAGTTCTGCTTTTCCCAGCTATCAGCTTCTTCATGGAGATCGGTATATTTATGTGATTTAAGAAGAGAAGTGTCAGTATGAACGAACGAAAAATCTTTCTAGTTCTACTGGCATTTGTTTTTGGATCTATAGCATTCATGATGGCCAGACCGTTTCTAGGTTATATAATAGGAGCAGGACTGCTTGCGTTCCTTCTCTACCCCGTTCACAGGAGAGTTTCTATGCATGTACCCGACCGTATTTCAGGTTTACTGGTTGTCATGCTTGGAATAACGGTGCTCATAGTTCCGTTTCTTTTTGCAGCTATAGCGGTTTTTGAGGATGCTTGAACTGACAGGAAGAGAGGTTGATATCCGGCAGAATGCGAACGAGCTCTTCCAAAGTTTTACAAGTACCACCCTAGGCGGTTTCACGGAATTTTTGCGTTTTTTCACACATTTCACTATAGGCATTACGATAATGATATTCTTGATTTACTATCTTCTAGTGGACGGTAAACAGTTTTTTGAGTGGGTAAAGGCGATAATACCGCTCTCAGATGAAATAAAGGAATCCCTCTTCAATGAAATGAGAAGCACCTCGTGGGCTGTAATAGAAGGTCATGTGCTGGTCGCAATAATCCAGGGCTTGGTCGCCGGTTTAGGTTTATTCCTGACCGGAGTACCGAACTACTTCTTCTGGACATTCATAATGGTGCTACTGGGATTCATACCAATATTTGGAACATTCCTTATCTGGGGCCCGGCTACAGCATATCTCTTTCTGATCGGAGACGTGTCAAGCGCATTGTTCCTGGCTATCTATGGCTTAGTAATTGTAAGCCTAACCGACAACGTAATCAGGCCTTTCGCAGTTGACCGAGGCTCAGATCTTCACCCTGCAGTTATTTTGATAGGAGTAATAGGCGGAGCTTATGTTTTTGGAGCCGTAGGACTCTTTATAGGACCAATAATGCTTGGAATATTCAAATCAGTTCTTCTGGTGTTCAAAAACAACTACGAAGATTTATAAGCAGCTCTTCATATCAAGACATTATGGCAGACATAGCTAACGCGGCCATACTTGCATCACTTGTAGTAGGAATGGTGTCGATTCCAGCAGCTTCAGGAAGCATTGAAGCAGAAGACACAGTTTCCGAACCTTTGGACAATATATCCTCCACAGAGAATGTGCCTGTTCAGGAATCAACAGAGCTCAATTCTGGCTCGTTCAGTAAAGTAGTTGAAACAGCTTTCTCCAAGATCAGGACAGAAGTAAATTCGGGATCAGTGGACGGCGAACTGGAGACTCCCCAGTCAAGGCTAAAACTCAAAAAGAAACCTGATGGAGTCGAGTGGAAGATTGAAACTCCACAGGGAACACTGACAGCCACTCAAAAATCAGACAGAGTAGTTAAGAGAACGGAGACACCACACGGAACACTTGAGAAAACACGGCAAAACGGAGCTGTCAAGACCAGCTTCCGCGGATCGAATAGAGAGAAGGTAGAGAAAATATCCAAAGAGCTCCGAGACCTGATGGAGGAAAGGAAGCAGAAATATCGTTCGAAGACTGATGAAATGAGACTGGATCAGTACAGGGAAGGATTAAGTCTCGACGTGGCGCCGGAGACACCGGAGAAAGCAATCATTGAAAATCGGATGAACCAGAGACTTGATCTGACCGGTTGGGAAGTAGCCAATAACAACCCGGATTACTTTGAACTGAACTCAAACCTTGAGGAAGAACAGAAACTTCACGTCTACACATCTGATAGATCAGAGATCAATATAACTGAAAACGATTCCGACAAATATGTCTACGGTTCAGGCTTGACCTGGGAAGATGGTGCAGACACTGCGAAACTCTTTGATTCAGAAGGGAACGAGATAGAGCTCTACTCGTATAATTAGAGTTTCTCTATCTCCCCTCTCAATTTATATTTTTCTCGAGTCAAAAGCCGTTTCATTATCAACTCCTCACCCTCCTGAATAACTACTATATTCCTGAAAACAGACAGCAGACTGTCAGATTTATTCATCCTCTTGATCTCGTACTTGATGCCTATAATTCCGGCTAAAGCAATATATAGATAAGAAATAACCATAAAAGAGGTAGAGTTGTATCCTAACTGCCTAACAGTTAGGTAGGCTATACCGTAGAATGCAAGACCAAGTGAAAGAGGTATTTTGAGTCTATTCAACATGAAAACTTTTTGGAGATACTGAGTTAAAAAGAAACTTCAGGTATTCAATATATAGATGAAAGGAGTTTACTTGATGTTTCTCCGGTTACCTGAGTCGAAAACGATGCAGATAGGGGCCCTGGGAGAACTTAGTTTTGATTCCGGAACCTATGTCTATGCTGGTTCAGGCAGAAACTCAATCGAGAAAAGGATCGAACGTCACTTCTCTTCACCAGAAAGTAAATTCTGGCATATAGATTACTTTGGTGCCGAGGCAAAGTCTATTGATTACTTCATATTACCGGAGAAATCAGAGTACGAATGTTTCATGGCGGAAAGGCTCGATTATTGGTGTGAACCTGTTGAAGCATTCGGTTCTTCTGACTGCGACTGCAGTTCACATCTTTTCAGAGTTCCGGAAAACTTTTGACTTTTTCATCACAGTTTTCTGATATGGTCTACTTCCAGTGCCCGGATTGCGGCTATAAACAGAGATCGAAGGCGGAGAAAAGAGTGACTTGTCATAGATGTGGTCGGAGCTACAAGAAATCGGATTCCAAGAAATCCGATGATAAGACGGAAGACGTAGATAAGGAGAAGGGTACAGGATTCTTCAAGTACTCGAAATCCGATAAGTAATTTGATTATTATAGTTTAGCAGATATGATTCTGATATGGGAGAGTACAGGTTCAAATCCGAAGATATTGATCTCGAGCTGACATTAACCTGTGGTCAGACATTCTGCTGGAACAGGTTTGAAGGCGGGCTTTATGGAGAGGGAAGTGATAGATTCTACAGTTTCAGGAACGGTGAGCCATTGATTGCTGAAGAGAAGGACGGTGTTCTGGTTGTGGAGACAGAACTATCCGAGAAAGAGGTTAGGAAGGCGCTGGATCTGGAGACAGATCTGGATAAGGTTTTCAGCGAGTTTCCCGAGAGCGAGGCTCTGGAAAGATCGGTATCGGAGCTCTGGGGTCTGAGAATAATCAGCGATGAGTTCTTTCCCTGTCTTGTGAGCTATCTCTGTTCGCCCCAGATGAGGATTCCACGGATCAAGAAAATGCATAATGATATAGCCCGGCAGTTCGGCGAAGAAGTAGAGGTTGATGGGAAGACGGTTTACCGGTTTCCAGAACCTGAGGAACTGGCAGAAGCATCAGAGGAAGCACTCAGAGAACTTGGTGTCGGTTACAGGGCGGAGTATATAGTGAAGTCAACGGAAATGATAGAGAACGGCCACTACAGTCACGAGGAACTCTCTGAAATGAATTATGAAGAGGCTAGAGAACATATCAAGCAGCTCTATGGAGTTGGAGATAAAGTTGCGGACTGCGTGCTTCTGTTTTCCAAGGGATTTCATGAGGCCTATCCGATTGATACCTGGGCTCAGAAATGTATCAAAACCCACTACCCTGCTCTTCACCACGATAAATACGAGAAGACTTCAGAGAATGTTAGGGAACATTTTGGCCAAAAAGCTGGCTACGCACAGGAATATCTTTTCCATGCAGCCAGGAAAGATATAATAGAAGTTGAGGATTGAATCGGGAATATGATGGAAAAACAGGAAACTGAGGAGAAAGGTGATGCCGGAAATGAATGACGTGCTCAGGATTGAAATGATAAGAGATGACCTGGAATCGGAAGAAAAGAAACAACTTGAGCTGAAGGATGGAGCTGATGTGAAACAGCTTCTTGATAAACAGGGTATAGAGAGGCAGGAAGTACTTGTATCAAGGAATGGAACGATTCTAACTGATAATCATGAGATCAAGGATGGCGACGAAATCAGGATTATGGATGTCATCGCTGGCGGTTGATTTTTTATTCTAACTACCTAATTACTACTTAATGGAATTCTTGGATCTGGAGGATAAGGACGAGAAAGACATAGTCTTTGATGTTTTTGATTTAAACAGCCTCCAGAAATCTCTTTTCAAGGAAATGCAGGATGCCAAACTTACCGTAAAAGAACTGGCATCACAGGTGGATCGGAACCGCTCCACAGTCCAGAGGGCGTTGCAGGATATGCTGGACAAAGACCTCATCATGAGAGAAGGAAAGACTGATAAGACAGTCTACTATGTCTATACAACTCTCCCACTAGAAGAACTGCGTGAAGTCACGAAAAACACTCTGGAACAGTGGCATGAAAGGGTCAACAGTAAGCTTTCCTAGAACTCCCAGAAGAGATATCCGAAATAAGCAACTGCGGTTAGATGGCTTAGAACTGTCGCAAATGGCTTGAGACTTAAGCCGGTAACCGTTACCGCAAATCCAAGTAGAACTATAACTGAAACAGCTTCATGTGAATATTCATCTATGAAGTTCCTAAAATTCTCAAAATAATTTTCTCGTTCACTCAAGGCATAGATAACTGCTCCTACAAGGAAGTACTTTATTAGCACAGCTGCAAAAGTCCAAGAATTCTCCACGAGTTTATACCCGAATGAAACTACTAACTGTAAAACCATACTTACTCGTCTACATTGTCAGTCTTGAAATCCTTGATAATAATGACGTCATCAACTGACTCAACCATCCTGTACGGGATAACAACATTTCTTGTCCCGCCAACCTTTTGCGCAAGATAGGAGCCTTTCTCAGCTCCGACAACGACAGAACGAACACCGAACTTGCTCAAATTAACTTCGATGTCCTTCATTTTACCGCAGTAGGAACCTTTTCTCGTAAAAACATCTTTTCCAGTAATGTCGGAGTAATCAAGGATATTATCAGCCATTAATTTATCACTCTACAGCCCAAAATTCCGTCTAGAAATTTATATAACCTTTCCAAGCAGAGTCTTCAAACAGCTACTTCAAAACACCACCTTTTCTTATTAAACAGTTAAGCTGTAAAAAATAAGATACAAGTCGGGGTCGCATAGTCTGGTTCATTGCGATGGCTTGCTAAGCCATTGGGGGTCTTTAGGCTCCCACGCGGGTTCAAATCCCGCCCCTGACGCTTTATTTTTGATACGGAACCACTTAAGTATGATAATTTCAGGTTCGGAGAAATTAGATTAGAGAACAAAAGTATTGATGGAATGGGAGAAATTTTTTGGCTAGGAGAATACCGGTTTTAGGGCAGAAACTCATTCAGTTCTTGTTTACTATCAACCAGTTCTTTACTTAGAATCAGTTGGGATACTTCCCTCCACTCTTCTCTTAATTCTTCTCTTTGTTCATCTATGTTGCTTATCCTGTATTCGGCACCCTTTAGGTTTTCTTCCATAGTCTGTGAATTTTTCTCGAAAACCTCGTCTTCGATCATTTTGCAAAGATCCTCTGCGGATTTTAACACTTGATCGAGGTCTCTGAAATATCTTAATGATAACTTAGCTTCCTCCTCGTCTCTATTTTCCACCGCCTCCCTACCTAGGTCTTCAATTAGTCCACAGTATTCTTCACTTAACCACATGGCGGTTCTAGCTATATTTAAAAGTTCTACTTGTTCTTCTTCATCGGTTATTGCCCGATTACCGGATTCGGATTGTTCTATAATCTTTTCGTATTTTTCAATGTGGTTTTCAAAGTCTTCAAGATCTGTCTCGCATTTCTCTAATTCATTGATTATGCTTTGATGATCTACATGCTGGGCTTCCTGTCGATTAATCTTGGCAATATCAGCAAACTTGTTTGAGATCTCGTTTAGAATATTCGAAATTTTTCTGTGAACATTTCTTTTGTCACTCATGAAAAATCATTACACTCTTCTGTATAAAAAAGTTGAGAGGCCTGCAGTTCTGTATCAGGCATTGCCGCTAGAGTATTATCAAACATCCATAAGTGGTTTCCCTATCGTTCTCACTGTTTTCTCTTTCCATCTTGACAGCCTGTTCCGGATCCCCTGTATTAGGAGGTAGGTAGACCTCAGTATCCTGTTTTTCAGCCAATGAACGACTAGGTAGGCGAACATAAAGGCGAAGATTCC
>PXPD01000015.1:20651-58434 GCA_003009815.1 Nanohaloarchaea archaeon SW_4_43_9
TAATGCGAGACTTACATTGAAGGGATTGAATATTCTCCTGGTGTTATCGACCCAGATACCTGTCTCCTTTAGCAGGTCTTTAGTCTCTGTGTTCGATTTCCTCCAGTCGTAGGCGAAGGATTTGATTCTTTTCTTGGTATCAGTCTCTACTATTTTCTTGTTATACTTTTGCGGCCAGTTGGGCGTAGAAAGACTTAGAATCCATTTCCCGTTCTTTTTGTCGGCGTAGAGAACGAAATCAAAATCTCCGTAATGGGTCCACCGGATTTTACCTCTTTCCTCGTATGCTTTACTCCAGTTTTTAGCTCCGCCCATAATGTTCAAGCCTCTAGGAAACTTCCTCAAGTAAGAAAACCAGATTTGCCCAGGTTTCGCCCTTTTGCTGTGTCATACCGCGATTATCTCAGAAAGGGTTATAACCGTTATTTCCTGTAGCCTAAATCCTGTTCATTATCTCCAGCTTGGCAATGCCGGATATTATGAAGACTGCTGCAAGTGCATGTACTGTTCCGAGTACATTTATCTCCGCCATTCTTGCTGTCTCCATTCCTACTGCTATATGGCCGATCGGCATATAGGAGATGATCAGAATAAATCCGGATAAATACATAAACAGTTCGTAAGGCCGGTCAAGATATTTCTTAAAACCGTAGAAAACAGCGTAAGCTGTGTAAGATGATACTATTAAAGAAATAGCTACGGGGCCATACTGCAAAGGTTCGAAGCCCGGATTGATCTCAGCGGTTCTCCGGGCAAAAGCAATGAATCCTAGACATGCAAATAATGAAACCATGGATACAGCTGTTGAGTTCAGCAGGTGCCTTTTCAGTTCCATATGTTTAGTTGAGAGGTTCTAATCTTTAATTGTATTGATATTTTTCCAGTTCTCAGCCTGCTTGCACTGTCTGTTGTAGTTTCTGCTCCACTTTCTCCCCTTCCTGTATAAGCCTCAGGGTTTATCAGTTTCTCGCTGTTTATTCATGAAGCTTTTGAGATAAGGATTTCTCTCTGCACGTGGTAGCTTTCCCGCCTTATCATCGTTACATAGCTCGTCACTGCGTACAGTATGAATATCAGAGATGTTCCGAGGTATGATGAAACGCTCTCTACAAATTTCAACCGATCAAAGCCGATTATTGCAGCCACACTAGTTATAACACTGGCGTAGAAGAATACTTTAAGAACGGCCTGAAACATCTTCATATACCTGTAATATTTAAGTGCGTCATTGTATTTCTTCAACTCTTCATCCTCGAGTCTCTTTTCGAGATAGATTCTGACGTCCTTGTCAGCCTTTCCTAGAGGCGTCAGCTCGAACAGGTACTCCTTAATTTTCATTATGTACAGGTTTGTTTGCGACCGTTTGGTATAAAACTTTCATCAAACTTATCTAAACCATGAGTCTGGATTCTAAAACAGTTGCTGCATCAGCAATATTCTTGATTCTGGGCGGTGCTCTCGGCGGAGCAGTCACCTTCAGCTACATGCAATCTGAGATCCAAAATTTGGATGATAGGCTTGACAGTCTTGAAAGCAGTGCAAATGTGGTCAGATTGAACTATACTGAAAATACCGGTCTTTCCTCACTTTTCGATTCTGTGGATCAATCAACAGTATATATTAGAGCGAATGGTACGGGAAGATCCCGGGGTTCAGGATTTGTATATGATGAAGACGGTCATATTGTTACTAATGAACATGTAGTTGCAGACGCTGACAGAGTAGAAGTTGGATTTATCGATGGTTCTACACGGAGAGCGAGAATTGTTGGGACCGATCCATACACTGATCTGGCGGTTCTAAAGGTCAACAAGAGAGATCTTGAGCCGCTGGAGCTGGCGGATTCTTCAGAAGTGAAGGTCGGTCAGAAAGCGGTAGCTGTAGGAAACCCGTTCGGGCTCAGAAGCTCGATCACCTCCGGTATAATATCACAGAAAGGTAGAAGTCTGAGAACTCAGGGAGGATTTTCAACACCTAATGTTCTTCAGACAGATGCCGCAATCAATCCAGGTAACTCAGGAGGTCCATTAATGAATCTTAGAGGAGAGGTGGTCGGCGTCAATACTGCTATTGAGTCTAATACAGGAACTTTCTCAGGTGTAGGATTTGCAATTCCATCTAACACAGTCAGAAACGTTGTTCCATCATTAATTGAAGACGGAGATCATCAACATCCATGGCTTGGAGTATCTGGTGTCGATGTCAGCCCGGAAATCGCTGATAGAATGAATCTGGAGAACACTACAGGATTCCTAGTGGTTGATGTTATAGATGATAGCCCGGCTGATAAAGCAGGGATGAGAGCAGGAAATAGGACAGAGGAAATTAACGGCAACACTGTAAGACTTGGGGGGGATGTGATAGTGGGTATAAATGGAGAACAGATGAGAGGTATAAACGATATTTTGCTGTACCTCTCCCGGGAAACGGAAGTGGATGAAGAGGTAAATGTAACTGTCATCCGAAATAACGAGAAAGTTGATATGGCGGTGACTCTTGGCGCCAGGTCAGATCAGTGAGGACTGTATCTTAGTAAGGCGCCGATTCCGCCGAGTTTCTCCATTCTTTCCCCGGCCTCATGATCTTTATGGATGATGACTGTCTCACCGCCGTTGTTTTCCACTGTTTTTGATAAATCCGGGTTTTCACGGTTCTTTTCAGGGGTGATCAGAAGCTTTTCTACGGCGCCTTGCTCTGCGAGTTCCTTGACAGGCTCTCCATAGCTTGCGTTCCCATCATCTCTAACCTCTTCAAGCAACTCTTCGACTACCTCGGTTTCCTCGGATATTCTCGAGTTTTCGACCACTTTCTTCAGGCCTCCGCGTTTTATTGCCTCCCTCAAACCGGTTTCACCTGTTACAGATGTATCCTGTAAAAATACTTTCGACTGTATATCATCGGAGAGAAGATTCTTAACCTTGTTCTTCTCCATTCCTGGTCCGCCTAGAATGATGTTTTCCAGGTCGCTGGCTGATCTCTCAACCGTTGATTTGACCTTCTTGTAGAATTCGTTACCTTCCTTCTGGTCGGCATACATTTTTCCCGGAATGTTTTGCTCCACACCGGACATATTTTTGATGCCCGATTCCTCTACCATATAGAAGTCGGCCTTACCTTTCTCAATAAGGCAGAAAAGTACTTGGTACGAGCGTTTCTCCTCCATCTCCTCTAGCTTATTGAAATCCTCTTCTGTAAAGTCTCGCCAGATATCGAACTCCATCTCCGGCTCCAGATTGAAGGTGTGGTACCCCAGTTCAATATCATCGCTTCCCTCGGTAATTTCCCCGGTAACTCTTAGACGGTTCTCCTGGTACTCGATCTTCTCTGTTTCAAGCGTTAGTTCCAGTGTTTTTTTCTCCCGTCCATCCAGTTTGGTTCTCTGTGTTAGAGCCCTCAGAGTATCTCCGGGCTTGATGAAGTCTTTCAGGTGCCAGAGATCATCCTCATTTTCAATTCTGATCCTGGCATAGCCTTCGCTTCGATCGGTGTTTAACAGTTTCATAATATTAGAGAAGTCGACCTACAAATAAAAACCTAGAAACTTTAAGAATAATTCATGGAAGAAAAGTTCGGAGTAGTTATAGCTATCGGATTAGCTATTTTCGGTTTAGCTTTCGTAGCGAACAGCGCAAATTTAGACTTCATTGATACTTCAGAACAGGATACTGAAAGTGTGTTTGTTGACAAGAGCTACGGCAAAATTGGAGAATCAAATCCCGACGACCGCGTTATTGAATTTGGAGATTTCCCTGTAGGAGAGGCCCGTGGAAACATTAGAGCGTACAGAAATGAGAGAGCTTCCATCTCTGACTCCTTATTTTCCTTATTTGGAGGCGAAAATATAGTATTTAGATACAACGCCACTCAGCCGAAAACAGGGAATGTTTCCTTTGAAGTCCTAGGCAGAGAAGGAAAAGGAGATGTCTATGTAGAAGTGAATGATCGAAGGCTTTACTCTGAACCGTTGATAGCTACAGGATCTCCAAGGGTTGAAGTCCCCCAGACAGCTCTGAAACCGGGTATAAACCGGTTCGAGATCGGAGTAGAAAGAAATTCATTCTTCGGTTCAACAGAGTATGCGCTTGAGGAAGTTGAGACCCGGGTCAACGACAGAAAATTCCACGACTACGAAGACAATTTTCAGGTCTACAGCTATGAGCTAGAGGATTACGTTGAGTCACCGTTAACATTCACCATAACTAACTCGGTAAAGACGTCACCTCTTGAAATCAGTATCAATGATCAGACAGTATACTCGAAAGACCAGGTAAGATCACAGAATGAAGTTGAAATTACGCCAAGAAACGCCAACCTTACACCGGGATCAAACGAGATAACATTTTCAACAGACAAGCCTTCACGGTACGATATTGAAAATGCGCAGATGACCATTAGATACATAGGAAACGTTGAGAGGCAGAACATTGAGTTCGACTTCCTGCTCAATAACAACCAACTGGATCTAGTCGATAATGAAGATACAACAGAGTATATCAGCTTTGAATACCAGAATCTACTGCCATCCCCTAGACCGGTAAATATCAAACTGAATGATTACCAAGAAACTCTGAACCCTAGAAACGGAGAAAACTCTATTGAGTTAGAAGAAGGAGTTATACAGCAGGAAAACAGCTTTTCATTTAGAAGCAACGGAACATACCAGCTTGACAAACTGAGGATATACACTGAAGGTGAGGAATAAGTGAACTGGGGAAAGGCAATCGGCCTCTTGATCTTAATGGTTCTGACCTTTCCAATAGGAGGATTTATCTGGATTCCAATTCTCTTCTTCGGCTGGAAATACGTCAAGTTCTGCATCAAAGTCGATATTATCGTAATTTATCTAATTGTAAGGCTGCCTATCTGGCTTTTCATACAGTTACCTCTCTACAGCCTCAAGTACAGTACTCAAAAGATAGATGAGGTCTTCAGTCGAGGATTTAATGCTTTAAACAGGAGAAGAAAGCTTTCAGTTTTCCTCATTATAATGTTCGGACTCTTTTTCGTATTTTTGTTTCCGTTTAACACAGGCTTTGAGCCTCTTAAACCCTATTTCTGGTGGAATAATATCGTTAATACCTTGAGAGTTATAGTGGGAGCATTAGGAACTACTATAATATTTTTGACTATTATTGAGACTTTTTCGGGAGGGGGAGTTGCACAGAAGGAAATGCCTGGAAAATGGGCGAGATCGGAGCTATTTGCTGCGCCAGGTGCTGCAGTTGATCAGAGCGTTGGCTCGGCACAGAGAGCAGTTGGGGGAGCAAGAAAAGCCAAGGAAACTAAAAACAAAGCTCAGGGAGTTTACAGCGATATTAAGACGGCTAATACTAAAGGCTCCATTAAAGCTCTTCCTAAAGATATGGGCAAGGCTTTGACGAATCTTGGAGAATCATTTGGCTTAGAAGCAGAAGCGGGAGCGGCTGAAGCAGGAGCAGCCGAGGCAGCTGCTGCAGCAGGATCTAACCCACTTGGTTGGCTAGCTATAGCAGTTTTCCTACTAGCCATCCTCATCTTTGTAATTCAGTTAGTACTGGTCACAGTTTTCTTCGTTGCATATCTTCAGTTTATACTGCCAATAGTTTTAGGGCCTGTTACAGCTGCCCTAGGTCTTGGCTCTGACTACGGTAACTATCTCGGAGGTGAAGTAGCGGATAGATATCTTGCAGGATTACAGGTAAACGCTGATAAATACATTGATCCGATGCTTGAAGCTAGACAGCGAGTTTACTGCCTGCTTCAAGGCCCTGCTTGTATGAGACAGTGGAGGCTTAACAATACTCGCAACCCGGGCTCTGATGCTGTTGGAGAGCAGTATCTGCTTAGTATTGACAGGTTTGAGGTAGGTTCAGGTGATAGATTGGATATCGCTTACAAGGATGGAGGTTATAAGATACCTACATCTTTCGGCTTGAAAAATTCAAGGAACGGTTTGAAAGGAATCAATGCATTGAATGTAAGCTATAGAATACGTGTCATCGACTTTGATAGAGGCAGAGATGATCCATTCTGTGACACTGAATGGACACCAGTCAGTGGTTTTGATATACGAGAAGATGCTGAGGGACGTTTCAAAGGTAATGATCTTTATCCTGGAACTGCGGCAAATACAAATTTCCTGACTTTGGATGAATTTAATTTGAAGAACTGTGGATTGCTACAGCCTGGAGCGGGCGAGACGAGAACCGTGATACTTGATGTGAAGTACGATTACTTCTCTCAGGCCACGCTCTACTTTGATGCTATGGCCCAGAAAACACTTCTATCAGATCCTAGTATTGAGAAGAATTGGAAAAAATCTGAAACAGCTGATACTCCTGTAAAATCCTCGCTCAACGTTAATTCGCCGGTACTGTTTGATCAGAGTAAAATTGGTTCAGGAGATGCGTCACAGCCATTCTCAATGAGAGCCACACTCTTCACTGAGGAAAGAAATATTGAATACAAAATAAAGGATTTACAGGTGAGGAAATCATCGCAGGTAGAGAGAGCAGATGATACTAACCAGGACTGTCAACTTGAACCTGCTTCTGGCAGGGGCGAGAATGTTCTTGTACCCTCTGATAATGCACCAGGAATTATAGAAAGTCAAGATAGTAATGAAACTAGATGGTATGATTCAACCAATAGTCCGCCGTTCTTTGGCTGTATAATGGAGCTGAAAAATATTGGCTCTATAAGTCCTGAAGGCGAAACACTTACAATGGGGGTTGCCTCAAACTACACATTGAAGCTTGAAGAACCTCTAGAAAGATTCAGAGTGCTAAACACTCGATGTACAGAATTTAACTGTCCTCTTCTTGTAACTATGCAGTTTGCCCAGTCCCAAGACAACATGGACAACTGGAAGCACAAGTGTGACGGCCCTGATGCCGGAAGAACAGGGGGGACAGCAGGCTGTTCAGTTGTACAGGGAGATCCAAGCGACTGGTCCACCGTCAGAGAAGATCTTATGACGGGCAATACTGCACTTGAGTCACGAATTGATAGAGGTGAAATAGCTATTGATCCATTCCAGTATGATGTTTTAGGCGGGCCTAGTTACAATCTGACAAATATCGGTGCTCTTAATGGAAGTGCTGATAAGACAGGCAAAGTTGCCATAGGATTAACAGAAGATGAAATTGACCAAGTAGAAAATGATTACTACTCTAGATTTGGAGGCGTTGAGGGAGGCCGTGGTTTTGCACTAGTATCATATCTAAATAAGAAAGGGAAGAGAGATGTAGAGATTAAAGAACTAGAGTATGTATTATGTAGGCAAGAAAAAGACCGTAAAAAATACGCCAGGTACCTGGCCCAGACCCGATATCTCGGTCAGGAACCGGCCTGGGTTACATTCAGTCCTGCATTTACAGACTGTGGGAGCGAAGAATTATGGAAGAGCTTCGGTGAAGGATTCAAAAGCGAGCAGAAGATCAGACCTTCAATACTTCTTGGACCGTACGCATTACTACTTGAGAACACAATCAGGGGCTTGAAAGAAGAATATGACAACATGGCGGAACAGTATAAGGCTCTAAGTTGTGAAGGTGGAGACGGGGACAGCTTCAAGGTCTATGATCCTGATCAAGGCCTGAAATGTATAGGAGGAGAAGAGAACTATCCTGAACAGGATTCTAGTGAAGATGAGAGTTAGAAGCAATCTGTGGAGCTTTACCCGGATAATGTAACGAATGTTAGCAGGTTTCTGGTGGCTATTGCTATCCCAAGTACTGAGATTAGGAAGAGATAGTAAATTTTCTCATCACCTTCTACATTCTTTAGGATGTAGTATACTGCCGGCACAATAACTAGGGTTTTCATCAAGAACATGCCTGTCAGAGAGCCAAAAATGTCTATGAAAAATCTTGCTAAAACATGTTTCTCAACAGTTCTAGGAAACATGAGCGCTATACCTGTAACCCCTGCATCGAAATAATGTGAGGCAACCGGTATATAGAACTCGGGCTTAAGCAAGCTTGGTTTAATCAGTTTCAAGATTGAGTAGCCTAGTATTATAGTTGATGCTAGAGCAGCGACTATCATCGCGAATCCTAAAAAGTTGTTTATACTGTAAAAGCTCAGCGAAATTAGGAGTATAACTGTTCCAATAGCTGAAAGTATTTTGTAGTAGCTGTAGCTAGTCTCTGATTCTAACTTTCTTGACAGTATTATTGAGGCTACTACAGTACCGAACATTAGAAGGTAGATGAAAGGTGTTTCTAAAATAATCGTGTTGAGTGTATCAATGTCCTTTAAACCTCTGACTGCTCCGCCAAGAAATACGAAAGGAGCTATACCTATAAAAAATCCTTTGTCAAGCTCTATATCTAGCTTCTTGATAGTAGGATATCCGATGTATGCCGCTGCTAAGGCGAACAAACCTGAATATACTGCAGTATTGAAAGGGTTGTAGAAAACTGTTTCATCTATTATTGGGAGCCAGAACTTTTCCAGTAAAAAGCTTTTAACCCCGCTTAACAAACCCATTGTTGTATGCAAAGTAACACCACGGTTTTAACTCTACTGTTTCTGACAGTTTTAGCCTCTGGATGCATACATTCTAATGAAGGAACGGTAACCGAAGGACCAGAGTCTGTTGATATACAGAGTATACAGGTTACACCCAGCGAGATTTATGAGGGGCAAAATGTTAGATCCTCTTTAACAGCTTTTAACGCCGGCAATATAGAGGCCGAGGTTATACTTGGAGAAAATGGTGAAAAAATGCTGACTGATTACTGTCCTGACATATTCGAGAATAAAGAGGAAAGGTTCTCGGCGTCTACCTCGAGAGTAGCGGAGACTAGAAAAGGCAAAGAAGCTTCTTACAATCTGAAGCCCGGTGATAAAATTAATGTAAGATGGTTTTTACAGCAGCAGGGCAATGTTCCGTTGATCGGGAAAAGATGTCAAATGTCGTTCTCTGTACCGTTCAATTACAGCGTTGAGGCATATAGGCAGGTCCAGATCAAACAGGATAGATCAGTGGAAGGATCACCTAATCTTCAGTCAGAATCTTCCAGCGGACCTTTAACATTGGCTATGGAAACCTTGCCTGGTTCTACAGGCCGCCCCGATACTTATATTGCAGAGGAGACGGGCGATGAAAGAATACAGTTGCTTGTTCAGTTAATAAACGAGAAGCCCCAGGAAGAGTACAGGAAAGGTGTAGTTGAAATAGATAGGGAATCTTTCTCCATTCGTGCTACAGACCCCTTAGATGTTGATAGAAGTGATTGCGAGTTCCCTGATGCAGATTTCCGTATGTACCAGGGAAAGAGTGTGGTCATACAGTGCGATATCCCGGTGCCGCAGAATTTTGAAGAGCCTTCTGTACTTTCAGATATTACCGCCGGTATAGATTACAAGTACATCAAGGACGGAGGAACAAGAACGGTAAAGGTGGAGACCCGTGGATAACAAAATTATGCTTCTAGCAGCTGTAGTTACTGTATCTGGCTGCACGCATATGACCGGGCCTCTGACGCCTCCAAGCGGTCCTTCAGGTTCAGGATTACAGGTTGAAACTCTTGATATCTCAGACAGTACTGTAAGCCCCGGTCAGACAGCTTTAATCACTTTAAAGCTTAAAAATTATCACAGACAGGAGATAGCCATAGAAGATATCTCTCTCTACAATACGGGTGTACTGGAGACGGAAAAACAGGGATGCAACCCTCCTCCCTCCCGTCTTGAGACAGCTAGAAAAGATTATATCCCGGAGATGCGGTGTCGCTGGACAGTACAGGTTCCTGAAAAAGAGATTGAAAATTTTAACTCTAAGACGGTTCCGGTTAAACTCAATCTCGCCTATCAGTCACAACTATCTAACTCTGACAAACCTATTAAGGTGCATTTTCAGCCTTTAGAAGATATAGAGCAAAAAAACGAGGTGAGGGAAACTTATTCGAACAAGGAGGTAAGCCTTCAAATTGAAACTGGAAGCCCAATACAGTTTGAAGGCAGTACAGTAAAAATTACAGCGAGTAATGATGGCAATGGAAGAGTAGATTCGGATTATAGCTTTGATTATTCGCCTTCAACCGTTTTCCCTGATTGTCCGCAGCAGAAAGAACCTTTGATCGAGCAGGAAGTCCAGTTTGCCTGCAGTATAGATCCTCAGACAGATTCTAGTCTTACCCGGAACCTCATAGTTTCCACATCTTATAAATACGTGAAAGAGCCAACACTTGATGTCGAGGTTGTCAACCGCTAATGATGGAGAATAGGGAAATACTGGTTTTGTTGGCGCTTGTAGTCGTGGCTTCAGGCTGTTCACATACAGCTTCGCCATCTACATCCACTAGTAGTGTAACGATTCAAAACTTCTCAGCTTTTCCAAGCGATGTTTTAAGTGAGCAACAGGTTCGTTTAAGCCTTACACTGAAGAACAACGGAGACGCAGACGCTGAAGATGTCCAGGCAAGACTATTCAATGTTCCATTCAGCGGCGAGAGAAACTGGAAATTAGATGGTGAGAGAACGATCACATTTGGAACACTTCAATCTGCTGATGAGGAAAGAAATCTTCCTGCCAGAGAATCAACAAAATACTGGTCACTGAACTCTCCTAATCTTGAGGAGGGCGCCACGATACCTTACCGGTTTATTACTAGAGTATACTACAAATACCAGACAACAGGCACCACCAGTGTCACTCTTATGGGTCAGCGAAGATATAGACAGCAAGGAAATCCTGAAAGGCCAACCCTTGATACAACAAGCGGCCCTATCCAGATGGAAATCAGAACGCGTTCACCCATAGTATTCTATCCTGAAGACGATTCAAGCAGGACAACAGAGATGTGTGTCATTGTAACTAATGAGGGAACAGGAACACCATTTATCCATGATCAGGCTTATGATGGTAACCAGTATAATATGGAGAGAGAAAACTCTAACAAGGTCAAACTGCGTGTGAAAAACCAGGGCAACACTGATTTCTCAGCATCAAGTGATAACTCTCAAACTGTTTTAGTCGATATGTTAGGGAATAGAGGTATTGGATGTTTCAGTATTGATGTCAGAAACTGGAACAGTAATGTAGGACCTCAACAGGATGTACCTGTACTTATCGAGGCGGATTACGGTTACGTTAAAGAGACTTCATCATCTGCAACTGTCAGCGGAACAGATAGGTTTCGATAGAAAAAAGAAAAGTTAGAAGAAGAACAGGACTGCAGCTGTGATTGCTGCACCTGCTGTTACTGCAACTCCTACTTTCCCTGCTTCTCCTTCTAGGTTTGGAGAAGGAACTTGATCGAAGAAGCCTCCGGTCACTTCGTTTCTCTCATCTTTGATTGATTCCTCAACGTCTTTTTCGATCAACAGCTTGACTTTCTTACTTTTCTCAATTTCAGTTCCCTTAGCTTTTGCTGTGATCTTGACTTCTCCCTTCTTCTGGAATGGAACTCCTGCGTAGATATAGGCTGTTTCTGTTTCTCCTGCTGCTACTGTTACTTCCTCTGGTTTAACTGAGATCCATTCAGGTCCTTCCTTTGAGAGTTCGTAGGTGTTCTCTCTTGTTCCTGTGTTGTTCAGCCTTATCTTGTAGATTGCGCTTCTATTCTCTCCTGCGCTTGCTACTTCCGGAATGACCTGCATATCTAGATCCCAGCAGTTCTCTACTGTCAGTGTTGATGCTGATGATTTTACAGGTTCTCCGAATGTTGTTGCTGTGGATGTAAGTCTGACCTCATGTTCTCCTACTCCGAGGTCGCCGGATGTGTCTACTTCAACTTCCTGGCTTTCTCCGGGCGCAAGCTCTACTTCTGATGTCTGGAGGTCTCCTGTGCTTGCTTCTAGATTGAACGACTCCAGTGCTTCTCCCGTGTTTTCAACTTCTGCTGTGAATGTCGTTGATTCATCTTCACAGATGGTTCTCGCCTCATTCTCTAGATTGATCTCTGAGTTCATTCCATTGTATGAATCGAGGGTTACTGTGTTCGAACTCTCGGAGTTGCCTGCGGCTGAGACTGTGATCTCTCGTGATCCCAGTTCTCCAGGTCTTACAACCAGTGTCGTTGATCTGGTTGCTCCTGCTGGAACATCTAACGATGTCTTGAGGAGCTTTCCTTCTGTTGTCTCGAGTGTGAACTCATCTGCCTTGGTTCCGAGGTTCCTGGCAGTTACTTCGTACTCTGTCTTGGTTCCTGCTGCTGTCTCCTGGCTTTCAGGTGTTACTGATACTTCAGAGTTCCAGCATTCCTCTGCGTTGAACTGTACGTTCTGAATGTCCTGTGCGTAGCTTGTCTTTGATGCGGTTACCACCTGGAAGTTCCTCTCTACAGGTGTATCTGAGGACATTTCAAGTGTAAGTTCCGCTGTCTCTCCGTCTTCAAGATTGACAGAGTTTCTTGAGAGCTGTCCGAAGTCGGAAGTAACTGAGAACTCTTCAGGCTGGATACCTGTGTTCTCTACCTCGACTGTGTAGACAGCTTTCTGTCCCAGGCATACTGTCTTTGATTCTTCGGCATTGACTTCTACCTGATGATCCTTGATAACTTCTACGGTACCTGTCTCCGAGAATCTGTCTCCGCTTGCTCTTGATTCTGCGGTCAACTGGAATGTATATGTTCCCTCATCTCTATCGGTTCTGGGGTTGAACCAGACGTTTACTGTCTCCGATTCTCCAGGTTCTAGCTCCGTTTTCTGCGGTGCGATTGTTCGACTTCAAGCTCGTACGATGTAAAAGAGTCAATTCGTGCGCTTGAGCTTTCTGGGAACAGGTTTAGGGCTGCAGGACTTGCTGAAACTAGTCCTGTTACCAAAACTAATGTTGCTGTAAGTAGTCCGAGTTTGTTGTGGAAATTCATGGTTTAATTGTCACCTAGTAATAACACTTCAGTTAATTTTTAAATATCGGTCGGTAGTCAACTATGTTTACCACTATAGAAAGACATTTTTCAGCCTTTCATATAGCGATAGCTTTCTCTGGTTTTTGGTTCCCCCTACTTCTACCGGCACTCTTTCGGTATGGACGATTTCTGAGTCGCTGGTAATGGTAACCCGTGGATTGAATTCTCCCTCTTCTCTCGGTGTGAGATAGAAGAAGACTTCTCTTTCCTCTCCTGGCTGGAGGATAACTTCTTTCTCCGTTGTTGAAGTCCAGGTGCTTGGAAGACCTTTTATACCGACAAAGTACTTCGTCCGGACATCGTTATTGTTGTAGATAGTTGCCTTCACAATACCTCTACCTGATTCAACCGATGCAATCTGTCCAGGGAAGCTTGAAGCCTCTGGCTTCGCCTCATGAACCTCTACTTCCCTCTCAGCAGAGCTTCTTTCACCTCTTGCTAATCCAACTATCTTGTAGTTGACCTCGCCTTTCTTTCTGGCTACTGTGTCGAAACATACAGTACCTCTATCAGTTGTTGACTCAACTATCTCTCCATCAACTACAAGAAGTACTGCAGGGATTTTCTGTGAGTTGACATCTGCACAGACTTCTATCTTATCGCCCTGGAATACTGTCTCAGGTGTCTCCATGTTACCAACCGTTACTGTTGGAAGAACAGTAAGCTTTCTTGTTGCTCTATACTGATCAGTTTTCGCAGTTAGTTCGAAATCACCTGTTCTCTCCGGGTAGATGAATGTCGAGTAGTAACCATCAGGTTCTGTTGATACCTGCTTGAGCTCTCTGTTGTTCATCTCTATCTCAACGTTTTCTCTTCCTTGAGCGTTTTCAACGTATCCTGAGATCTTGACAGATTTACCTGCTCTCACCCTGTCAGGAACGACTTTCATTGAAATACCTGATTCTTCTTCATCCTCTACTGCTTCACAGTCAAGCACCTCTATACTGTCTCTTATGGCATCGCTGTTTCCGCCGACTGTTTTGATTGTGAACTCCTTTGTTCCAGGTGATGTTGGTGTGAATGTTACAGTAGCTTCCTCACTTTCTCCTTCTTCAAGCAAGGTGCTGTAGCTGTTGACGTCTCCCGGTCCTTCACCTTTTATTATCGTTAGTCTTTCCCTATCTCCGATGTTCTCTGCGGTGAAAGTTACATCGAAGCTTTCACCAGAACAGATATTCTCCGGTGTGTCAATGTTGCTGAATGAAACCCTACTTTTTGCTCTTACAGTATAACTACCCTGTGCAGTATCTGTGTTCCCGTCGTTATCCGTAACTCTTACCCTGGCTGTTCGTTGGGTCTCTTCGAAGAACTTTTCCTTTACCTCCGAATCATCGCTGGTTATCTCATAGTCGCCGTCTCCATCAAGGTCGAACTCATATTCTTCAATTCTTCCATCAAGGTCTTTTGAACCTCCTGCATCAAACTCTATTTCTTCATTCACATCCGCGTTTTTAGGATTTATATCAAGTCTTGCGACCGGTTTTTGATCTCCGGTTACTTTGTTGAAAGTCGAGGATCTCTCGAAGAATCCTGAACCACAAGGATCGCCCGTTGTTCTGACTTCTGCCCTGACATCAGTCACTTTTTCCGCTGTAAAGCTATCGCTGAACTTTCTCTCAGCTCCTGTTCCTAAAGTGACATCAGAATCCGAGACTTTTCTGTTATCTGCAAAAAGCTGGACATTTACTTCTTGAGGTTCTCCTGTGTTTGTAACTGTAAGTGAAGCCTCAGCCTCGTCATCGGTTTTATCTGTATCGCTAAAACTGATACCTCCTATATTAACTCTGCACTGTTTCTCTTCTCGTACATTAAGGGCTACGGATGCGGTATCGCTGTTACCATTGGTATCTGTAACTCTCAGCCATACCTGCTCGTTACCCTCTGAATTGAAACTTTTGAATACCGATCTACCGAATCTACTGGTGGAGTCACTAAACTCCCATTTGTATTCTTTAATATTTCCTTCACTTCTTGAACCATCAAACCTGACTGATTCTCCAACGAAAGGATTGTTGTTTGAAACCGATATTACTGCGTTGACATCTTCTGGTTCCTCCTGGCCACCGTCTCCATTATCTCCGTCATCAGTTTCATTCTGCTCTCTGACACTAACTGTTGCTCTGTCTGTATCGCTTTTTCCTGCTGTATCTGTAACAGTCAGTGTTGCTTGTTTCTCTCCTGGCGAATCGAATGATCTGGATACAGCTCTATCAAAACTTGTTTTTCCGTCTTCGAAGTTCCACTTGTATTCTTTTATCGGGGAGTCTCCTTCCTGACTGTCAAAGGCATCGAAGCTAACACTCTGACCTATCTTTACTGAAGAATCTGAAACTGTTATATCTGCAGTAGGTCCTTCTGCTTCTTCAGGCGGTTCTGATTTCTTTTCTTTTTCAAGTTCGAAACCCCTTTCTTCTTTATCCAGTTCTACGTATACGAATTGATCTGTTCTATCTTTGTATGTATCATCTTCTATATTTATGTAGTAACCTTTGTCTTTCTCCAGTTCGAATTGGGCTGTTGATGTTCCCGTCTTACACCCGTTATTTTGGACACAAATAGAATCTGCTACCACTCTACTGCCTTCTTGGTCTCTTGTGATTACTTTGAGTGTTGACTTGTCTGCACTATCATCTGAACTATCACCTGAATTATCATCTGCACTTTCAGTTTGCTCAAGTTCTAAGCTAGCATATTCATGATTCTCTTCAAGATAAACGAACCTTGTTCGATCTTCGTATTTAGGATCTGAAATTTCTACGTCATAACCTTGGCCTTTTTCCAATGCGAATCGGTATTGATCTTCATTCTCAACACATTCATGACCAGCTATACACATTTCGGCCACATTAACTCTTTCGCCTGTAGTGTCTTGAGTTATAACTTCTAAAGTAGCTCCTGATACAGAGGCAAAAATGAATATGAGGAATATTGGTAAAACTAATTTTTTCTGAGATTTCATTGTTTCTCCTCCCTTAGAAGTTCGTAAGTATCGCTACCTATCTCAGTGTATTCATTTGGAGATGTTTTTGCAACAAAATCATCTGTTTGCTCTTTGTATTCCACAGTCACTATATCTCCATCCAGAGCAATGATTTCTTCAAGTTGTCCAAAATAATCTTGATGTTCTTGCTGTATTTCTCTGAGCGCAGGATCTGTGTAATGTAGATTAGGATACCCGATATCGGTTGGCGTATCTGTCTCGGTTCTCGTAGATGTTCGTTCATAATCATTTCTTGGTGTTTTGGTAGGTGTTTGTTCATTACCAACATCACTTGAGGAGGGTTGTCTACTTCCTTCAATATCCTTTCCACTTTGATCCCATAGTCCATAAAGAATGCCTCCGCCCGCTGCTGTTCCTCCTAAAACACCGGCTAATACAGCTCTTCTGTTTGCCTGGATTATTCCTTCATCCTGTTTCTTTTCGTGATCTAGTTCAGCATCCTTTCTTTCTCTATAAGCTTCTTCTCTTTCATCTGCTGGGCTTGGTTCTAGTTCAGAGTCTATCGAATCCCATTTTTCATCTTCTGTCATTTGTACGAGTACACCTCACTGTCAAGGTATAGTTCGTCTCTTTTGTCATCGTACTGTATTACATTGCTCCTATCTGCTTCTATACTTTCTTCTCTGGTTAAATCTCTAGGACTCTCTGCCTCTCCTTCGAGTATTTTAACTGCTGTGGTGTGTTCGTCTGGGCTGAGTGCTTTTTCCCTTATTTTATCTTTAATTGTTGTCATTTAATTGTCACCTTATGTGTTATTACTGTTAAGTAACACTTTTAAATGTTTTGATATTTATCCCTGTAATTCTGTTAAAAACTCCTTGTCCGTTGTTAGAAAATATCTGAGATAATTTCTTTAATGCCTTTGTTCATTTCTTCTTCCAGTTTCTGTGTCTGGTCTCTGTATTCTTTGGTTGCTTCTCGGTCAGTTTCGGCCAATTTTGTTTCTTTTTCTCTGCGCCTATTTCTGTCCTCCTTTAAATGATTGAACCGATCTTCATGGGTTTCTAATGTATCGTAGATATCTATTACTGATGCTTCTGCCCATTCAAGCCGATTTTGGTAATTTTCGAGTCTTTCCCCGGTGTTAGATATCTGTCCTTCTGCTGAGTCTATACGGCCTTCTAGGGAATCAAATCGATCTTCTAGACCTGAGAGAGCTGAAACGGTTGACTGTAGATCTTCTATATCCGACATAGTAGCCGTCAAGTCTATCCTATTGCTCGCAATCTTTGTGGCGTTATCGCTTACTCTGCCTTCGAGTTTTTCTATTTCTGACTTGTTTAAACCTATATCTTCCTCAAGCTTGTTTATCTCTTCATCAATATGATCGTACAGCTCTACCTCGAACTTGTCTAACTGGTCATCGTAGTCTTCCATTCGGTCTTCCAAGTCACCAAGTCTGTCTGTTACATTATCTAACTGTTCATTATGGTTGCCTAATATACCATAGATGTTTTCGACTTCTTCGGTTAGGTCATCTAGAGCGGTTATCTGTCCCTCCAGCATTCCCACTCTACCGATTACTGTGTCAATGTCCTCGTTTTGTGTCTTAACTGCCTGCTCTATGTCCGTTATCCGGCCATCTACATTGTTTATGAGGTACTGTTCAATATCGTACTCGATATGGTTGTCAATATACTGCTCTAAGTTGTTGATTATCTCCTCTCCGTAACTACCATCTTCATCATGTTCGGCTATCTGGCCTATCATGCTTCCAAATAAATCCTCCTTTATATAATGGTCGAAAGTATCTGTAGTGTCTCTAACGGCGCTCGCCCAGACTCTTCCTCCTTCTGCTATATCCCTCTGTACTTTCATTAAATCCATTTCGGTGTTTGAACCTTCACTGCTCTCATATTCTGAAGCTATTTCCCTATCGAAGTCAGATATATCTGCTATATTCTGCATAATTTTGCTGTAGCCTTCAGCTTCTTCATCAACTGCATCCTCATATATCTCGGCGATCTGTTCGAGAAGATCTGAAGAAGATCTGAAACTGAAAAGGCCTGGTAGCATCCTGCCTTTTTCTAAATTTTGTACGTAGCCTACTAGCTCTTTGCTATCTACATCCCTTATTTCGGAGTCATCAAAATCTTCAAACTGCCTATCATCATTCTTGGAATCCAGGTATTCTCTTGCGAGTCTTTCTCTGTTACCTCCTTCCTCGACATCTGTCTCAATAAAGTAATCTCTGTCTGCCTGAGAAACCTGTCCCATGGATGGCAGTTCATCGAAGTAGTTGAAGGCCTCTTTGTATTCCTCAACTAGATTCTGTTCTATCGCATTTTCCTCGTACAGACTCATCCATCCTTCTTCTGATGTAGACATATTTTGGCACCTTTTGTTATCGTATAGTTACAAAATTTTTATATAGGTTATGAATAGGAACAAAATACAGTCTGATCTTTTTTTACTAAATGATAGTAATTTTTATAATTTGGGCTCGAACATAATATTCACGGTGATAAAATAATGTCAAATAACGAAAGACCGGACGATAGACCGGGACAGAGGTCTAGAACCTTTGAAGACGAAGAAAATATGGAACAGATTCGATCAGACGGAGGAAATTCTGATGATCAAAACCGAGAACCAAGAGAAACTGTGAGAGAAGAGAATAGAGAAAATGAAAGAGGATTTGCACAGAGACTATATGATGGGCTGACAAACGCAGGAGATGGAGTGACAAACGCTGTAAGAGCAGAACATCGAGAAACTGCTCAAACAGCAACCCAGACAGCAGAGGCCGAAGATGCAATGCATAACGCTCAAGAAGATATGATTGGCCGATTCCAGGAACTAGGAGCCGATGCTGCAAGAGAAAAAACACGGATTGAAGGAAATGCAACACAGAGAGATGATGAACTTCACAATCCTGAAAAGAGAGCTGAATCCCACAATAACTACACGAGCGCAAGGGAAGGAGGAAGGATCGATGATGAATTCAGTTTCGGTCTATACGAGAGCTTAGTTAACACAGAGTTCCTCGCGGACGACGTAGTCAAAATGAGAGATATTGAGGACAACTCATACACACATGGAGATAGAGAAGGGAGATCACTTCCATTCATCGAAGAAGCAGAGATTGCTGACAGCGATGCAAGAAACTGGGCTTCAAGATTCAACTCTGATCTAGAAGCAGCAATTGAAAGTCTTGGAGAGTATGTTGATCTATTCAATCTGGATGAGAGAAAGGAAGCTTACGAGAACGCAGTAGATAGATATGAACAAACAGGAGAATTTGAAGACAGGATCGAAGAGATCGAAGAAGAAGCAGAGAAAAGAGGTCTAGAAGGAGTCAATGAACTGATTGATGATGATTACGAAGCCCTTGAAGGATCACACCTCGAAGAACTTCAGGATACAATTGCAAACGTCGGAGGCCACATGAATGGCAGAGAAGATGGAACAGGCTCCATTAACCTAGAGCATCCTGAAAGAGAGAATGCTGAAGAGCTTGTAAGACAGACGAGAGCAAGAGCACTGGACGCCGCAGCACTTCACAAAAACCGACTTGGTGAAGCAAGAGAAGAGCTTGAGGCAGTCCAAACAGAGATTCGACAGACAAGAGACGAAGTTCAGTCATATGTTGAAGAAGTTGAAGATCTAACAGCAGTAGAAGGAGTGGGAGATGCATTTGCAGATGTCCTAGGAAACATGGAAATCAACACAGTTATGGATCTCGCAGCAAGAAACAACTTCGACTCCAGTCCTGCTTACCAGGAACAGAAGAGAACAGCAAACGGAGTGGCGGTTCCGGACGCAAATGAACTTAGAGAGAACGCTTTCGACTATCTGAACGAAGTTGCTTCAGATAAGGAGAATCTTGACTTCATCCCAACAGGCACAATCAGAGATGTTGGAGACGATTACTCAGATGAAGATCAAAGAAGAAGACATCATGAAGCAGTCTACGACTCAGCAAACTCACTTGTCAATGTAATGAACGAACTCGAGGGAGAAATTCCTGACCTCGATCAATACGACGTTGACTGGGATGGAGAAGCAGACACACTTGAAGAAGAGAGACAGGAGGTTTACAGAAACCTAGACATCGACTATCCTGTTGAAGCAGAAGACGCTCTCAATCCATCTGACGTATACACAGAGGAGTAAATCCTCTTCTTCCTTTCATTTCTTCTTTATTTCTATACAGACTTGACTAAGTCCCTCTTTTTCCGAATTCAAATTTTGTTATAACTGGCATTTGTGGATAAAAGTGATGATCATCATGAGAAGGCTAGAGAAGTTATGGACCAAGTTAGAAATGAGGATGTATACATTTCAGATCGAGTGTTTGTGGAGACTGTTAATGTGATGTTTTCCAGATTTGATCATTCTGATGCTTCGAACTTCGCAGATTACATGCTTAAATCAGAGCTGGAAATTATTCATTCTAACTCATCAATATTCAGCAATTCTGTAGAGCATTTTCACTCCGAGCAGATAAGTTTTACAGACTGCAGCATCGTTTCTATGATGAAAGCACTAGATATCGATAAACTCTGCAGCTTTGATTCTGACTTTAAGAGCTTCGAGAAAATTGAACTTATAGGCGTCAACGGATCCTAATATCAATACAGACTCTTTTGACTGAAGGCCCTCTTTCTCCGCATTCAACTTTATCCATAATTTCGTAGTTATCGATCTTCTCGGATATTTCGTTTTCAAGTTCTTCCCAACTATCGTCTTCTAGGAAACGGTAGTAGTGTATAACGCCGTTATATTCGGTATTCTCGGAAGCGAGTTCCAAAAACCCATCCGCTGACTCTGGTAGAGGCATTATCGTGCGGTCAAACTTTTCGTTTAGTTCCGGCAAAACATCTCTTACATCTCCTTCGATGCCTTCTACTGTCTCTTCCACATTGTTGATCAGGATGTTCTCTTCAAGATAGTTCATGCCTTCTGGGTTCTTTTCAATAGCCACAACTTTCTCTGGATCAGTCTCTTTAGCTGCCAGTATGCTAAAAGGCCCTGTCCCGGCAAACATAACTAGAACTTTCTCTCCATCCTCTATCTGATCAACGACTCTCTTTCTCTCTGTAGAGAATCGCTCTGAGAAGTAAGCTTTAGTGGGATCAACCTGGTAATTACAGCCAAACTCTGTATGGATAGTCTCGGTTTCTTCCCCGTATAACTTCTCATAGTTTCCTACCCTGAATTCTCCTTCCAGACCGCCTTTTTTCAGCAGTATGGTTTTCACATTCTGATGGTGTAGAATTCCCTCTACCGCTTTCTTTCTGTCGACTCCTGCCAGATCGTTGATTACCGCTATATTGCCGATAACTTCGTAGGAAGGCGTCTCGAATTCTTGAGACTCCTTCTCTTCCTTCAGAACTGAGATATCGTTTTCAACTAGTTCCTCCAGCTCAGA
The DNA here is from genome assembly GCA_003009815.1 of Nanohaloarchaea archaeon SW_4_43_9. GTDB lineage: Archaea > Nanohalarchaeota > Nanosalinia > Nanosalinales > Nanosalinaceae > SW-4-43-9. The sequence goes on from PXPD01000015.1 coordinate 41,869, forward strand.
AAGATCGGGATCGATAAATACCTTGTTGTTTTCCTCTACCTTTGCCGGTATCTCATCATGACTATATTCTTCTGATGAGAAAACTTTCAGAACCATCTCACTATTATTTTTCTCTGCTCTGAATCCATTTTTGGTCGATTTCAGCTGAAATCCCTGTCTTTCAAACAGTTTTCTGACTTTGGATTCAAGTTTTTCCTGCTGCATGATTAGTTAAAGCTTACTTCAACCATTTTAACCATATGCTCTATCTCATTGGACTTGGACTGGATAATGGAGAGATTGCACAGAAAGGTTTAGAAGCTCTAGAAGAGGTCGATAGGGCTTTTGCGGAGTTCTATACTAATACTGAGAATATCAGTTTGGAGAAACTGGAGGAGAAAACAGGAAAAGAAATAGAAAAATTAAGCAGGGAACAGGTTGAGAGAAATGACAAAGTGCTTGAATCTGCAGAGAATCAGGATACAGCATTTCTCGTCTCTGGGGATCCTCTGACAGCTACAACACATTACAATATCAAGCATCGAGCCGAGGAGAAAGGAATCGATGTTGAGGTCATTCACGCACCTTCGATATTTGTATCGATAGCAGAAACCGGTTTAAATGTCTACAAATTCGGAAGAACTGTTACCCTGCCAAATGATTCAGCTCCGGAATCTGTTACAGAGTATATTAACAAGAATGATAAAATAGGACTACATAGCCTTATCCTGCTTGATATCGACTATCCCGCTAATGAAGCTGCAGAGAAACTGATCAATATGGATAAAAGCCTGGCTGATAGGGAGGCAGTCGTAGTTGAGAGAGCGAACCACAAAGATCAGAAGATAACTGTCTTGAGTCTGGAAGAGGCTGCTGAGAACGAGTTTGGATCTACCCCTCATTCTATTATTCTGACGGGGGATAAATCCCACAAGGAAGAAGATTTTCTGGAGGCTTATACAGAATGAACGAGACAGAGGAGAGACTAAAAGAAGAAACAGAGAAATGGCTTGAGAAGCTTAACTTCCGGATACAGAAACGAGACAAATCTGTCGAACAGATGGAAAATGTTCTTGCGTATCGCGATGATACAGAGCATTTCTTGGAAGAAGATGATTTTATCCGAGCGTGGGAATCAGTTATCTATGCCTGGGGAATACTTGAGACATTGGAGAGGTTAGATAAGTTTAACTCACCAATAGAATAAAAATAAAATCCGATAAACTATAACTATGCAGGATCCTTGGAAATTCCTCGGCTTTCCGGCGGCGGCAGTTGGAGGATATCTTATCGCTTCGACACAGATGGCGGTCTTCCTAAAAGAGACTACGAATTTAAGCCAGTTCTTTTCTGAACTTGCAATTGTAGCTTTAACCGGGTTCTTAGCAGGATTTTTGGTTGATGAGGTTATACCTACATATATTGAACATGTTAGAGATCAGGGCTCTGGAGCAGAATTAGGAGGAGATACGGATAATGATTTCAACTTCGATTAAGCTTGGCGCCTTCACAGCGATATTACTGCTTTTGACAGGTCTATCTATGTCTTCGCATTATTATAGTCACCAGCAAACCGGTTATAGTGTAACTGATACAGGTTTCTCCGTTCCGGAGTATGACTCTCATTCTGAACTAGCTACAGAGTTAGTTGCTCCTTTCTTGTTTCTAGTTATACTTCTGAAATTTGCGTTGGAAAGCGTGCTTGCAACTGTTTTAGATACTAATGATGTTCCGGTTCCAGGTGATAAACCTGATGTATCCAAAGAAGCAACTTTAATGTCTCTCGCTATCGCAGGCATGCTTATTCCTACCCCTTTCTGGGATTACATTAGATTAGCTGCTGGCAGTATAGGATTGATAGCTACAGGCGCAGTTATACTGGCGATCTTGTTTGTAATTCGTTCCTTTATCAAGGGATAATCCTGAAAGGCTTAAAATAGTCGGAGCGAATAAATACTTGTGAAAAGCAAAAAGCTGAAAGTAGTCTACATTAATTTTGTATCAGTTTTGTTATCTGGAGCAACTACTGCACAGATAACAGGTTCCTCGGCTGCCGAGAGTCAGGTGGTAGACTTTTTCAATCAAGTTCTCTTTACTTTCCAAGCACAGGATATTTCGGAAGTAATACTGTTTTTCGTACTCCCTCTGTTCGGTTTCTACTTCATCAATAAAAATATATTTGAGGTAGCCTTCGAAAATTTTGAGCATAGAATTGACAGAGATAGCTGGTCAAGAACAAACGATGATCTGCCTACAGGTGTAAAGGGACTTGCGTTTGTTACGGCTTTCATAACGGTTCAAGTGATAGGTATCTTTAGTACCATAGTGCTTCTAGGTTTGGCTTTGCTCGCTGTTGGAGCGTGGTTACTTAGCTACATGGGACTTTTCGGCGATCTGGAAAGTATCTCAGGAGGTTCAGGAACCTCTTCTGGACCTTCAGGAGGCTCATCCGGATCCAGTGGCGGTAGCCAGAGTTCAGGCCCGGATACTCAAGATGTGAAGGAAGAGTTAGATCAAATTAAGAGCCAGATGTCGGAGCTGGAAGGACAGTCCCAAACTGTGGAACAAGAGCTCAGAGAAATAATGGCGGAGGAAGAAGATCTTGAGGAGATCAAGCAAGAGCTAAAAAAGCTTGTAGAAGGAGGCAAGCTTACATCCAGAGAAGCTGAGGAATTAGAGAAAATAATAAATGAAACAGAAGATGTCGAACAGTTGGAAGAAATGTTAGAGAATTATATAGAGAACATTTTGAAAAATGAGGAGAGATTGGAAGGAATGGAAGAAAATATAGCAAACATGGAGGGAGAAATTGAAGGTTTTGAGGAAAAGATAGAGGAAGAAATTCAGAATGTGTTGAATAGAGAGTTAGATGATCTAGAGGCTAAACTGAATGAACTGGAAGCCCAAATACAGGGTTATAGAGAACAGCTCCAAGAGGAAGGTGGCTCTCCTGAAATTCTTGAAGAAGAACTGGAGCAGATGAAAGAAGAACTTCTAACCGAGATGGAGGAAGCCGAAGATATAATGCGGAAAATAAATTCTTTAGAGAACCAGATGATGGCGCTCAGAGACGAGATGACAGCTACACAGTCTGAAACGGAAAAAGTAGAGAACCAATTAAAACAGTTATTTGGAGAACTCGAAGAGATAAGAGGAGGTATTCAAACTGAAGAAGCCGAGATAAAAGATGAAGAAAAGAGGACGAAGTCAATGGTGGATGAGTTACCTGAAGAATGGTACGAATGGTTGAAGAAGGCTGAAAAAGATGAAGAAAAAGTAGCTGGACAAGAAGAGAGACAAGAAAGTGAGGAAGAAGAGATAGCGCAGGAAGAAGTTGAGGTAATAGAATGGGAAGAAGATGCATTGAGAAAGTTCCGTGCGATGTTTGGACGATATACGGAGCAACTACGGCAAGGGGAGCAGAGAGCTAGTAAATTAAAGGATATCATAGAGAAACAGCAAGAGCAGGTAGAAGCTCTTCAAAGAGGAGAGCATGATGTAGTTGAGAGGGCTCAAATAGTTGATAGAACAGCAAGAAATGCAGAAGAATTAGGTGAATTAGAACGAAAGTTGCTGGAGACCCTAAACTCAAATCCTAATAGAGGAAGGAGATATGAAAGATTCTGGACCTAGTAAAATTGTAATTATTTAAACAGACAAAAGGAAGTATAGCGTGAGAGGATCAAAAGTATGGCATGTGAAGGACCGATACTACAGTGTGTAATAAACAACCCTACCGTAGCAGGGATAGGAGTAGCAGCAGGATTCGTAATTGCAAAAGCCATGGATATGAGAAAACGCCGTAATCAAGGATTTGGCGGAGGTTTTTGAGATGAATAACAAGAAATTCCACGAATATGTATACAGTGTAGAAAACTGGCTTGATGAACTTGTAATCGCATTTCTATCGTTCGGAGTAATAATAGTACTAGTTGATCTGCTAATGTTCCAGAGCCAGAGCTATTCATTTATCACACTTGGAGACGCCATCTTCCCATGGATCACAATGGTTGCACTCATGATAATCGGGAGAGAACTCTGGCTTCTCAACAGAAATGTGAGAGAACACCTAGAGAGGACGGGTGAATAGTTAAGTGGCAGTAGCCGGCTTCAACCAGCTTCTGGAAACAATGGCCCGGATGGACTTCTTCACAGGAGTCCTGCCGTTTGTGCTAACCTATGTTGTTCTATATGCTGCCTTGAAGAAAGTGCCGGTTATAAGCGATCAGGATGATAAAAACTTCCCTGCTTTGGTAGCTATAATAGGAGCGTTCTTTGTAGCCCGGTTTATAGTTGTAAATCCTTTATACCAAGCATTCTTTGTAGAATATTTCGGAAAATTAGTTATCGGCCTCATGGGCTTTGTCGGATTACTGATCCTGCTGGCATTCACCGGGTATAACCTAGGTGAAAAAGGCGGCCTAAAGAGCCCTATGGTAGTGATGCTGATGGTAGCGGTAGCTGGATTGGCATTTGCAACTTCTGGAGGTTTAGGATTCAGGCTTCCTACTATTCAAGGATTGAACCTTCAGGCTTGGCTTACCTGGTTCTTCCAGTCAGGCGCTATCTGGATACTGGTTGTACTAGGATCTCTATGGTGGGTATCAGGCAGTGATGATGGTAGCGATGGTAGTGGTCCGCCAGGATGGATGCTTCCATTCACTTCAAATGACTGGTGGAAAGATGCATTTGACGATGATAACGGAGGTTAAGTTTTAATGGGAGCTTTCGAAGCGATTGTCGAGACCATGATGCAGGTCGATGTATTCCAGCTGTTCTTTCCCTGGCTACTGGTCTTGGCAGTGACATACGGAGCATTAGATAAGTATGACTGGTTTGAGGAAGATACTATCAATGCAGCTGTTGCTATGGCTGTTGCCTTTATTGCGATTGGAGGTCTATACCTTTTTGTACCTGCAGGATTATTCCCACATTTCGCAGCTGCCATAGCTTTCGGAGCTTTCGGTATAATAGGATTGATGGTTCTCCTGGCGATAGCCGGTGTTGACCTAAATGAACTTGATAAGGAAAGTTCTGTCGCCAAACTTGCATTGGGAGGAGGAATTCTTGCCTTCACTGCTATCCTTCTGATTTATATTGAACTTCCAGTTTCGTTTGCCGATCTTTTACAGGGAGAATCCTTCGACGAGGTATTAATGCCGGTTTTGACAATGATATTCCTGCTTGCGATTGTAGCTATAATAACTAAATCGGGAGAAGGAAGTGATGACGGTTAAACTACCAGTCTTCCATGTCAATGTCTTCAATATCGTCCTGATCGACATCTGAACTTGTCTCTATTCCTCTCTCGTGCTTTATTTCCTGTACTAGCTGGGTTAGGTCTCGGACATTGTCTACTAGTGAAGGTAGAACCTGCTGGAAAGCCTTTTCAAGTCCTCCGATCCTTGACTGGTATTCTTCTATATCACCTTCGATATCATCCATTTTTTGAATTACCTGTTTGTCGTCCTCGTCATCTCTTACTTCGAGGTCATGTATACGTTGTTCAAAGTCTTCCGCTCTTTCCTTAAGCGCATCTATCTCTGAGTATACGTTTTCGAACTCGTTTTCAACTCTTTCAAAGTTCTCTGCTACGATTGTCTCGATCAGTTCTTCAACATTTCCAGAGCTGTTGCCGGAGAGATTACCTTTTGGAGGAGGGTTAGCTGCAGGAGGACTTTGAGGTTGTGGCGCCTGATTCATTTCCGGATTCCCGGAATTGATCTCATTATTTTCCGGTCCCTGTGTCTCATTACTGAGTTCGTCGTTCGGCCCCATACTCTGATTGTTTTCCTGGTAAGGTGTCATTGGTTGTGGTCCTTCTTGTTCTGCTGTGGCAGATGTCTTCACTGCCTGGTTTATGGCTCCCTGAATCTCATCTCTGGAGTACTGTCCCTGTAGTTCCTGTCGGACTTCTTCCTCTGAATATCCTTGTTCGAAAAGATTTTCGACCGTTCTCTGTATCCCTGAGGAGCTAAAGTCTTGGAAATCGTTCTGCTGGTTCACACCTGTTTCTTGTTTCTGTTTAACGTTTTCACTATCATTCTCGTTGCCTCTCAGTCTCCCGAATAGCTGGAATTTCATACTTTACCATTCCTCGTTACTGTTTTGGAATCCTTTTTTATTATTTGATTGGGTTTTCCGCTGTTTATCCAGCTTTTTCTGTATTATTCTTTCAATCTTCTTTTCTGGTACCCCATTTTTCTCCTTGATCAGCTCTTTCACCTCTTTTTTTGTGGCAAAAGAAGACTGTATAGGGTTCATTAGATCCATGTAGTTCTCTATCTCATTTATCTGCTGTTCAGTTACGTACTTCTTCTTTTCCCGGTTAAGCTCCTTGATATCTACCTCCATGTTTGCCACCCTGTCTCTCACCCCTTCTAAATCATCTTCAAGCTCCTGCATATCTTCTTGGAGAGCGTTAGTCTTATCAAGAAGCGAGTCGTCGAGAGTGTTGACTCTCGCTGTAAGGTTTCTTACCTTCTCTTCCAGGTCTCTGATCCTTCTGTTGAAGTCATTGACCCGGTTTACGATACGGTTTAACAGATCTTGCTGTGGCACATCTTTTATTGTAGCAAACCTTGAATAATAATGCTGGGATGACATTACAGGACAAAGATGTTTTCGACTACGAGTACGATGATGAGAGCGGCACAATCGAGGTAAACATGCTTGGATCGATCTACGGAGCCTCTATAGAAGATTATCCTGAGGTAATGTCCCGGGTCATCAACATCTTGCAGGAAGTGCCTGATGCATCTTCAGTAGTACTCTCTGAGTCCCGAGATTATGAGTACGATAAGGACCAGGTGAGGATGTTGAAGGAGGTTTCAGAGGCTATAAGAGATATTTCATCACAGGGATATCTCTCGGAGAGTATCAGAACTGATAAATGTGAGAGCCTTTACCAAGACCATCTACCTGAAGTCCAGAGAATAGTTATCGATCAGTTAAGGAAAGATCCTGTTGGAGGCTATGTCGAACTGAAGAGAAAGGAGAGACACCTCAAACAGGAGATGAACAAGTCATACCCACAGAAAAAACGGTGCCTGAAATACTTTATACAGGATGTAGTTAATCCGGTTAAGAAGAGGCTGGAGAAATGTGAGATGATTGATCAGGCCCGGAGCGAGGAGTTTATAACCGGGCATCACGTCGGTGATAGAGAGGTTTACAGGGAGTTCTTCCATCCACTGGTACGTCCTAACTTCATGCTTACAAAGTTCATGTCACTCCCCCCGGAAAGAGGGGAGGAAATCGACCGCTACGAATCAAGAAACGATGTAGAGGTCTCGGTATACGATGTTCCTGACCAGGTTCAGCCGGTTTATCACGTAAATCCGCCGGAGTTCAATCTTTCCGAGGAAAAGTACAGACTGCTTGACGCAGCGAGAAGATTCTTGGCTTCTCACCAGCCGGAGTCGGGAGAGTTCGCCCGGCCGGATAGAATGAGGCAGGTATTCCAGAACATCGGGAGAGATATGATCCGGGATATCGCCCAGCAGATGGATATACAGCTCCCAAGGGAAGAATCAGAACAGCTGACTTCAATACTTAACCGTTACACCTCCGGACTCGGAGTCTTGGAGCTACTCCTGTCTGATCCAAAGATCCAGGATGTGTTTATCAACTCGCCGATCGGAAACGCACCTATCTATATCAAACATGAGGAATACGAGGAGTGTGAGACCAATCTAATCCCGACAAAAGAGGAGGCGGAGTCGTGGGCTACACGTTTCAGCCCGGGTAGCGATAATACAGGAGAATCTGTCGCCGGAAGGACTAGCGTTCGCTTTTAGACGGCACAGATCACGGGCCTGGACATTACCCCTGTTTATAAAACGCGATTTTATCAATCCGCTCGGTGCCGGCCTTCTATCTTTCATAGTAGATGGGAACAGAAGTGTGCTCTTTAGCGGGACGAGAGGTGCTGGCAAAACGTCCTTACTGTCTGCCTCTATGCTTGAGATACTGAAAAAAGAAAGGATAGTCACTGTAGAAGACACAAGAGAGATCCCGATCCGTCAGATGAAGGATCTAGGGTTTAATATCGAGTCTATGAAGTCCAGATCGGTTATAACACAGGTAGAGAATGAATTACCGGCCGAAGAGGCAATCAGGACATCTCTACGGCTAGGAGACTCAGCTCTTATTATTGGAGAAGTCAGATCTGATGAGGCTAAGACTCTGTATGAGGCTATGCGTGTTGGCGCCGTCGCTAACTTTGTCGGTGGAACCATCCACGGTGAATCAGCTTACTCCGTGTTTGACAGGGTTGTGAATGATCTGAATGTTCCGAAGACCTCTTTCAAGGCCACCGATATTATTGTCTCGGTTAACAAGATCAAGAGCCCTGATGGTCTGGAGACTTACAGACGGGTGACAGCTATTACAGAGGTCAGAAAGGACTGGACTGATGATCCGATGGAAGAAGATGCCTTTGTTGATCTCATGCGGTATGATTCCAATGAGGATAAGCTGGTTCCAACTGATACATTAAAAAACGGAGAATCGGAGATACTGAACAGGATTGCAGAGAATATCAGGGAGTGGAAGAATGACTGGGAAGCTGTTTGGGGCAATATCAAGTTGAGAGAAAGAATGAAGAAGGAAATTGTCGATAAAGCGGAAGAAACAGGTAATGACGAGTTACTTGAAGCTGAGTTTGTTGTGAAGGCAAATCAGAAGTATCATATACTTGCGGAAAGAGTAAGTGAAGAGTACGGGCAACAGGATCCGGAAAGAATATTCGCTCGATGGCAGGAATGGCTTGAGCAGCAGGTGTAGAAAATGGATGAGAAGGAAAGAAACCGCCTGAAAGAAATTGTCGACGATCTCAACAAAGGTATGGAACTGCCTCCATACAATACCGGTTCTGAAAGAGGTTATTCCCGTGAGTATAAGGAGTACAAGAAAGAGGAGAAGGAAGATCAGAGACTTTCAAGATATGAAAGGCTTTGCATAAAATTTTCTGAAATACTTGATATTAGAGCAGGAGAAAGAACTCAGGAAAAGCTTAGCCCGCCTCTGAGCTTGCTTAAATGGGATGTAACCCCGGGTATGGTGCTGTCGGCTGCTGTAGGCGTAAGCTTTTCTATGTTTGCCTTATGGGCGGTGCTCTTCCTCGTAAATATGCTTCTAGGTCCTTTAATACCGATTTCAATAATGGTGATAGCAGGGCTGATCGCTGTCGGTTCGGGAGCCTACATATACTACAAGCCGGTTTATGATGCCAAGAACAAGGTGATCAAAAGCAGTGGAGAGATGATTCTTTCCATACTTTATATGGTTATCTACATGCGTAGCTCACCAAATCTTGAGGGAGCGATACGTTTTGCAGGATTGAACCTTGAAGGACCTATTTCCAAGGATCTCAAAGGTATTCTCTGGGATGTGGAAGTTGGAAAGTTCAACAATATAGAGAAATCTCTAGAGAACTATACCCGGGCCTGGAAAAATTACAATGATGACTTTCTTGAATCCCTACAGCTTTTGAAGGCAGCTGTCAACGAGCCCAATAAGGAGAGAAGGGAGTCGCTGCTTCAGGACTCTATAGACCGTATTCTAGATGGAACACAGGAGAAGATGAAACACTATGCCCAGGGCCTGAAGACGCCGGTAATGATACTGAATGCTATGGGAGCAATGCTCCCGGTTCTCGGCATGATCATGCTTCCTCTTATTTCGGTGTTCATGGGTTCAAGTATAACCATCACACACCTGTTTCTAACCTTTAACATCATGCTTCCCGGCTTTCTCTACTGGTTCATGCAGAGGATTTTAAGCTCTCGTCCTCCAACCGTCAGCTCAAAACCGACAAGCGAGGAGAGCCTGCCAACCCGTGGAAAATACCTGATAGAATCGCTTAATATAGAGATTCCGACCTGGCCAATAGGGCTGGGCATATTCATGTTCATCGGTTTTTACGGGATTGTCGGCTACCTGATATTTCCGTACACCTATCCATTAAGTGAAGGAGCCCAGGAAGCTTCAATACCGGTTATTCTCGGAGGATCTGATGGTGCCTCACCGCTCGCAATGCTGATGAGGAGCCTGAGCATAACCTCCGGTCTGGGACTGGGAATAGGGACGGCGCTGATCCTGGGCAACAAGAAAAGGAAGAAGGCGGAGGAGAATCTTAGGAAGATCGAGCAGCAGTTCCCGACCGCTCTTTTCCAGCTGGGCAACAAGATTTCCGGTGGAACACCGATTGAACTGGCGCTGGAGGAAGCAGCGGAATCGACCTCTGATCTGGAGATTTCCGATCTGTTCAAAGAGTCTTCACGGAATATAAGGGATATGGGAATGACTTTTGAAAAATCCATATTTGACGAAAGCTACGGCTCGTTGAGAAACTTTCCATCACAGATGATTCACACAGTGATGAAGGCAATACTCAAATCTTCTGATAAAGGCACACACATGGCTTCAATGGCGATGATGACAATCTCAAAATACCTTGATAATATTCACAAGACGCAGGAAAGACTAAACGATCTGATGGAGGATACTACCACGACCATTCTGATGCTTGCATATCTTCTGGCACCGATTGTTTCAGGAATAGCCGTGGGAATGTCACAGACAATAATCACGGCAATGTACGAGCTCAGCAACTCATTCTCAGAGATAGAAGGAGAGATAGGTGGTTCACAATCAGGAGTCTCGGAACCAGGTTTCACAGGTATACTCGGCAATCTTGATACAGCTATCCCCCCTGAAGTACTGCAGTTCGTGGTAGGTATCTACCTTATACAGCTACTGTTCATACTTGGAACCTTCTACATGAAAATCCGGGAAGGAGAAAACAAAACCTACAGAAATATGTTCATAGGGAAGATACTTATTTCAGGAATGATATTCTACAGTTTAAGTCTGATCATAGTATCAGTCCTATTTGGAAGTATTGTACAAGGTGTCCCAACATAATGCCAAAACATGAAGGAAGACTGTCCAGTTTTATTTTATATGAGATAGGTCTAGCGGTCATAATACTAGGAACACTACTAATAATCTGGTCGAAAGGGGTTATACCTTCATGAAAGGGGCATCAATGAACTTCGTAGTAGGACTAGTAATCGCATTATTCATGTTCGGCATACTGGCAGCCATAATAACAACAACAATATTCGACGCACAGGGAGCAGCTCAGGGCTGCGGACCAATAGCAAACCTAATATCCGACGTATCAGGAGGAACAATCCAAACCTGCTAACACAATGTCATCAACAGTAAACTCAACGGTATTCAAAATTTTTCTACCAGTCCTAATAGGCCTAGCCATATTCGCAACACTTGACTCCATCAAAGTAAACTCACTTGATCCCAGCGTGAATAGCCTAGAAAGCGCATTAAACTCAATGGACAGAAGTATGACTATCGGAGATATTTATACCACAGATAAAGAAGAAGATGAAAAACAACTTTTGAAAGAAAAATCAAAGGAGAAATCAAAACAGGAAGTAAGAGAGGCAATCCTAATAAATATCGTAATGGCTCAAAACTGTGATCTGGTTACTTCCTTGAACGAAGCAGAATGGAAGAACCTAGGACCTGACGCCTCTAATAATCCAGATACTGTGTATATAGATTATAATCCAGACAGTTTCAAAAATTATGAACCATTTATGATAACAAAAGATGAAGGTGAAGCACCTATTACCTGTGTAGGCGCCGAATCCCCTACAGAGATTGTAAAACCTCCTCTTCAAAACTTTAGATCGGGTCCGGATGAAGCTACTCAAACTAACGATATGGAAGGGAAATTTGGAAGAATAAATTTTGAAGTGGAGAATACTCTAGAATTCGAGAATCCTAGAGTAGGAGCCACAGCAATTTAAAAAACTTTCCTGACTTTTGGAGGGTTGATCGCGTAGTTACGATGGTGCCGGACGGCTTAAGAAAAGTAGATGAGAAATTTATTGGTGACGATTGTGATTCTCTGGGACCCGATTATCATAAAAAAAGCCAAGCCATTCTCGATAAGGATGTAGAAGATAATGGATTCGGCACCACAAAATCTACAAACATTAACGTATATGGAGGAAATGGATTGATTTACGCTTTCAGAGTCAGAATGCAAAATGTTCCGATCGTTAAGGAAGGCTATACAGGTCCAAAAAAAGATTTTGAGAATGGATTGTGTACTGAAGGTAAGAGTTCTGAGATAAAGGACTTCCTCATGGATTATTCTGAGGATCCTTACGGAAATAGCAAAGCTGCCCGATATGTTTTGTGTGAGAACGCTACGGGATATATACAGTCAAATGCAGGTAAAATAGATAATACAGGGGAATCTAATGTAGACAAATTTGATTTTTCGGGAGGATACGGCACAGAAATTGTTTTTCCAAAACTATTAATTAGGCAGAATCCCGATGATTGCTTGAATAAAGGCTCAGAAAGCGACTTTGTAGATTATAGATTAAATGGAGATAGATGCTCTACAGAAGAAGTTCTCAAAGGCGAAGAAGGATCTGCACCTGTGACCAAAAATTGGAATGGTCTTGAGGTTGAGTGCGGTGTAAAGAAGGAAACGATCATACAGAACCACAATAATGGGAGATTCAGTTTCTACAATACAGGTTGGTTTAAAACAGGAGGAAACTTGGATGGTGATATTAAAGGGGCGGAGCCTCTTTATGAGGTTGAAAATGGTGAGGATGGTGGAGAACCTCCTGTGGCCGAAAATGCGAAGGGCGATCTAATGGTCAGGTTTTACGACCAGTCTGGTGCTAGATTGACTTATGACTTAAGATCATATTCTGTAGAGGAAGTTGATCTTAACTTTGAAACAAAAGGAAATATGAATGTATATCTAAAGCAGGATGAAGATAATCAAATCCAATTGAGAATTAAAAGAACCGACAATGAAGAAACAGGAAAAGCCGATTATGAATTTAAAGTCTTAGAAGATGAAACAACCGTATATTCGAAAGATAAGACCGTAAATCTTGAAGAAGGGAATCCATTTGATGTTTTTGTAGATCTTAAATACACAGATAATAAGCTAGAGTGGACTATAGAAGAAGGAGATGGATCAGAGATAGTTGATGAGACGAAAGAAGTTTCTAGTATTGATGTTGATTATATTAAATTTAGAACTTCAGGTGATCAAAATAATCGAGCAACAAAGCTTAATGAGGTCTCGATTCAAGAATGAATTTGTTGAAGAATTATTATCGTCATATTGAATTAAGTTTAACTCGGCGTAAAGGAATGGATAAACCGATTTTTCTAGTAGCCTCTTTGACTCTGGCTATTATGTTTGTAATGGCTTATTATCTGGCAACTACCGGTTGGATGGATGGTATAGGAGAGATGCTTAATAACATGGTTGAAGATTATCAACCGGATCCAGGTGGTTCCGGAGGATAGGGGAATCCAAGTTTATTTATCCTAGCTTTGAATTCATTATTGTATGAGTATTTCGATCAGGATGGTTATCTCAATGATTATCGGTATTGCTTTAGTATTGGCGCTTGCATTCCTGGTTCAAAATCAGACATCTGGAGCTGAAACATTTCTAGTAGGTCTGCTTCCATGAACTCTGAAACTGCTATAGTAGTCGCTATTGTAATGGCGGTTTTGATCATTCTTTCGATGGCAACCATATACAGCGGAAGCCTTGACCAGGTAGGTAGCTCGCTTTTCGGAGAAAACTCTGATCAAAACGGCTTGTTTGAGCCGGATGAAGATGTGAATGAGTTCCCAACCCGGGAAAACTCCCAGACCGAGGAATCAGTTTTTCAGGAGGACTTAGTATATGACGAGCTCTGAGACGCCAGGAACTATTTCAAGAGTTATACTAGGTGCAATTGTGGCGGCGCTGGCTATCGCTATCGCTACAGGTCTTTTTTCCGGTATTGCAGATGGTGGACTATCTAGAGAAAGAGCGGATCTAAGGGATTTTGTCAATGGTGTTAACTCGGTATGCAACGGCCAGCAAAGCGCAACTTCACCGCTCACCAATCTGGAAGACTATTACATAAACAGATCTGATGAAGAAAAAAAGGTCCATCTAGTTAATCCTAGTGAAGAGATTGTAGACACCAAAGAGGTGGAATGCCATATAGATAACGAATTCAAGGTCAGCAACTCCTACAAAGTCGATTTACGGGAGGAAGGGAACAAAGAGACCTATGTTGAAGTTTCAGGAGGACAATACTCTTCCCAAGGTGGTGAAGATGAGTAAAGGATTATCTGTTACACTCAGTCTGGCTATAGTTACTTTCTTTGCTGTAGCTTTAGTGGCTAATATAGGAATTGAGAGGGTTGCGGAAATAGAAGATAGAATGTCGATGCATGCAGTACCTCTCGTAGCTCAGAGGGTTGAGGTAGCAATCTATACCTTGAATGCAGGTAATGATGGTGAGGTCCAGTTAAATCTGCGTGATGAATACAATCTTTCAAAAAATCCGGATCAAATAACTTACAATTTTACGAGCTATATACCCAGCCAGGACGATACAAGGAGATCCGAGATCAACCCTCCGGAAGGTGTCGGGTATGTAATAACAGAAGAGGGGAGATCTGAATATATTTGCTTGAGAAAAACAGGGATTATCAAGGTTAGTCCGGGTGAGTGCTGATGGAAGATGTTTTACCTTATGTAGCTGCCTCTGTCATGATTATACTGATTATCTTGGTGTCGATCAAGATGCAGATTTCAATGATGGAAGGACTGAACGATCTTACAGTAGAGAACAATGACAGACTGGGTTACAAGACCGCAGGTTCATTTCAGTTCTTGACGAAAGGAGAGAGATTTGGTGTTCTTACAAGAGAACAGTACGACAGCCTAAAAGATAACTGCGGACAATCTGTCGACGGGTTTTCCGGGGAGCCATTAACACTGGAGGATGCGGGTTGTTCAGAGGTAATAACCCCGTTGCCAGCTCCCTTAATGATTGTAGAACCTGAAGCTGAAAACTCATACAAGAAAATGGAGGTAGGTGAGACAAGTGAAGGGTTCAATTGATATAACAGTTCTTATAGTTGCAGTAGTACCTATGGTTCTGCTTCTAATACTTTCTGCATACTTCATCGCCGAAGATAATTTGAATGCAGAGCTTATAGGAGAGATGAGGTTTGAAGAAAGCAAGTTCCAGACTATATCTGTTCACTCCCAGATTATGGATAATGAGACGCAAAGAAAAATTGGTCTGTACAGTGTTCAGGAGAACGAGGTTCAAAAGAACGAAGTTGAAGAAAGAGCCGAGAATATTCTATCCGAGTATACAGAATATTACAGTTTTCAGGCCGCAGGAGATAATATATATGTAGAATCGGATGAGGATGGCAACCGTGTAAGATTCTCCACTTACGTACCTTCTCCCAGCCAAGAAATGGTTAAAGCCACTACAGCTATAGAGATTACAAACCAGGAGGACCAGTAATGAAAGGACAGTATATAGGAATGCTGACAGTATTTGTCCTAGTTTTCATAATAACAGGCAATGTCTTCGGAGCCCTCCTTTTCCAGGAAGAATACAAAGAAGAGATCAAGTTCAGTATAGGCAACTACAATACCATAGCTGAAGCACAAGTTATAGGTGAAAGATACATACCTAGAATGGAAACAGAGACAAACTATTCGAGCAATATAATCGCTCTAAGAATAAATGATGAAGAAAACCATCAAAAATGGAACGAGTTCTCTGTTGCTTCAAAACAGCAACTGAAAACCAACTACGAGCAAAGAGTTAAGGAAGAACTAGGTTCACAATCAAAGATTTTCGGATGTTCTGATCCAGAAGTAACCGAATTGAATGTAGAGGATAAAACAAACTATATAGCTAAACTGGAGCCGAACTCCATAACATGTAGAGAAAGTGTATCTGAAGAAGGTTCATCAACTATTGCCGACATAAAACTAGAAAAGGATGAGGTATCCGTGGATAATGAAGATAACAGGTATGTAAGGATTTCAGAGGAAGCAGTAGAACTTGGAGATAGTTTGAGCAACGCCGATTACCCTGAATGGCAGGGTTCTGGATCAGCAAGTTCAGGTACAGAGGATGAATCCTGCGTGTCGTCTGTTAGTCTTTCCCAATTAAAACAAAATGCTGAATCTGAGGCGATAGATAAAGCCGAAGAAAGTAAAGACGATATTATTGCCGGTGATGATGACTTTGCAGAACATATGCTAGACAAAGTGGAGGATGCAGAAGATAGTTATCAAAAGCCTGATTGGATAAATATCGAAACCAATAGCGATGTGGAATATAGAACTATAATACAATACGCAAATAGAGATAGTTGTTCTCTACCTGATGACGAGGGAGACGAACAATCAGGCCAGAGAGGTAGCGCGGGTGCAAAAGCTGTACCGGATGATTTAATATTAAATTATACTTTGGAGGATTCTGAGAGAAGGGTGATTGACTTGGATGGAGGTAGGAAGAGTATTCCATTCAAGTTTGAGTTTGTCAAAGATATGGATTGATCTGAGACAGTTTTTTATCAGTTCTAGTTTAAATGTCTAGTAAGGTGAACTAACAGTATGCCAGAAGAAGATGACAACACAGTATACGTCGGTTCAAAACCTGCTATGAGCTATGTTCTCGCTGTAGTAACACAGTTTAA
>PXPD01000016.1 GCA_003009815.1 Nanohaloarchaea archaeon SW_4_43_9
TAGGCAGGAGAACAGCGCTTAAACTTGTTGAAAAAGGCCACAGCGTTAAAGTCTTTGACAGTGATGAGGAAGCACTAGAACAGCTTGACCGTGAGATAGAGGCATTTCATGGGGATGTCAGAAATTCTGATGACCTTGAGCAGGCTATGACAGATTTTGAGGTTGAAGTTCTTGTTAATTCTGCCGGTTACCAGAAACAGGGAGCTGTCGAGGATATGGATATAGAAACTTTCAGAAAACATATAGAGACCAACTATCTTGGAACGGTAAATGCAATCAAAAATGCGATGCCATCTATCCGCAGATCGAACGGTAGAGTTGTCAATATTTCTTCTATTGCCGGTAAGACAGGGGCGCCATTCCTCTCGGCTTACTGTGGGAGCAAGCATGCGGTAGAAGGTTTCTCCGACTCATTGAGGATGGAGTTAAAAGATTCTGAAACTGATGTTGTGATAGTTGAGCCAGGCCCTATCAGAACAGGTTTCAACGAACAGGGCAGAGAACATCTCAGAAACTTTGTTCCAAGTTCCCGTTTCTCCAACTGGTACAGCAAAAAGCTTGATTCACCGGTTGACGGTGTGGAAACAGAGAAAGCGGCTTCTAAAGTGATGAAAGCAGTTGAAGCAGAGAAACCTAAAACCCGTTATACTGTGACAAAGGAAGCATTTTTCGCCCGGAAATTCAAGCGCTTTTTCCCTGATAGATGGTGGGATAGGATTATACTGTCTAGAGAATAACTAGATGCGGGAGCGAGGATTTGAACCCCGGAACCTCTACAGGACAGCGCATTTGCAGTCGAAAATCGGAGATTTTCTCGAATGGTCATCTTTCGCTCTCGCTCAAGAAAGACCATACCTCAACGCTGCGCCTTTGACCACTTGGCTACCCCCGCAACTGGCTAATCTGGATTGATACGGAACAGGCCATGTCTCTGCGTGGCTTTCAGTTCAGTATTCCTTCAGCTATTTTTTTAACTGGGTCGCTGTCAGGCAAAGCAGATTTTTCTCGGCATCCCCTTGTTTTCTTCCAGTAGAGTGTAAGGAAGCTCTACATCTGTCAGGTCTAGGTTTTCTTCAAGGAACTCTGAGGAAGTAATGTTTTCTGTGTCATAATTGTCCATACGTTTCTCGTAGAAGTTGTTTTCTCCAAGCACTCTTTTTGACTCTTTCATGTTTTCTCGGTGCCTCATTATTTCTCCCCATGTTGCTCCATCTCGAAACATAAGACTGTATACCTCAGGCATTTCCTCCGCCCAGTAGCCTCGAGTTGTAACTGATTTTCCCCCGAATTTTGTCGCCGTACCTATTATCTGGTTTTTGCCGGAGTAAAGATCTCTTTCTCCGGGTCTGATGCAGGATGCTTCTTCTAACATTTCTATATCATCCTGTAGATTTTCGAGATACCAGTCGGTTAATTCGGAGGCCTTTTTCTGGTTTTGATCTTCGAGGGGTAGTCCCAGTATTTCGCAGAACTTGGAATCGTCTGTGTAGACAGTGTGGCCGCTGTCAGGCCGTTTAAAAATATGCATTCCGGGTTCCAAGTTACTGGATAGCTGCTCGTTCACTCCTCGCATTACATGTCCGCCCTCATATTTTTCTCCAGGAAACTCGTTTGCATATCTCTCTTCCTGGTGGTCCAGTCCTGCAGTAACAGGTTCTTCCTCTGCAATCCTGCTCACGGCTTCAACTATTAGCGGAATGTGGGATGGATGTTCTACTTCTATATTATAGGCGTTGGTTATATCTTCCGGTATACTGTAATTCTCTTCTACCCAGGATGAGTTGTTCATTTGCGACACAACCAATCTTCTCCTGAATACTTATTAGCTAATTCCTTCGCTCGTTCTGTTTCAGAATCTCGCAGTTCAGAATCTCTGAACTTCTTCCCTTTGAGAACGCCGTTTTTTAGAGCTTCTGCTGTTTCCTCAAAGCTGGCGATGCTTTCCTGTTTAACAGATGTAACCCGGTCTTTGAACTTCTCAATCTGCTTATCCTTCAGCTTGTCCTCATCCGGTGTCAGCAGCGAGAACATTTCCGCTGGATCGTTTTCATAAAGGAGTGTACCGCCTATATCTACTACTCCGCCTCCTTGTTTCAGTGTAGCGCCTGATATCTTACCGTTCTCAGTAACTATATCGTTAACAGGTTCATGTTCTGCATCTATCCGTATCTCGCTGAGAGAGCCTGCTATCTTTCCACATACATTTTTGTATATAGAGTTGATACTGTCCGGGAATAGCTCTACTGGCGCAACGATTCCCCATGTAATCTCTCCTTCAGGTTTAAGATATGTTGTACCTCCGCCTCCCTGTCTTCTTACCAGAACTATGTCTTCTCGGGATCTGAACTCTTCAGTATTGACTTCGTCTTCGAAACTCTGTGAGTACCCAAGGTTTACGCACTTTTTGTCCCAACCAGCAAGAAATGCTACAGGACTAGATTCTTCTCTTACTGACTCCATCAACGCTTTGTTCAGTCCTGTCTTGAAGTATGGATCGTATCTCTGGAATGGAAGATACCGCCAGTTTTCCGGCATAGATACTCATTATCAGCCAGAGTTAAACTCTCTTCGAATTCTCTAGCAGATAATTAAATACTGGAAATTATTGTGTAGAATTTGAACTGAGCTTATTCCAGGAGCTTCAGCTCTGGTATCTATAACCGCACGGATGGTCACCCTGCTTACAGGTTACTCCTAGTACTCCGGATTCTTTTCCTCAACTTCCTCTAGATAGTTCTCGTGTCGCGCCATCATAAAGAAAAGATCGCTTAAACGGTTGATGTAGGCCAGTACTTCTTCCCGGATTTCCTCTTTCTCATCCAGAGCTACAACTTTCCGTTCAGCTCTTCTTGCAACTGAACGCGCCAAGTGAAGATGTGAGGCTGACCGGGTGCCGCCCGCGAGCACAAAGTCTCTCAGCGCCGGACACTCTTCCTGATAGTCATCGCACAGCATCTCCAGACGATCAATATCTTCCTGACTTATTTTCTTATCTGGATCTCTGTTCGCAAGTTCTGCCTGGAGAATATGGAGTTCGTTCTGGATTTTCTCCAGATGTTCTTCCTTATCCACAGTAAAGTTTCGGCAGAGACCGGCTAAAGAGTTCAGTTCATCGATAGTTCCGAAGGCCTGTATTCTTTCAGAGGACTTGGAAACTCTTTCCCCAGAGCAAAGATCTGTTCTTCCCCGATCACCTCTGCCTGTATAAACCATACATAGAACTATTATGTGAACATTAAAATTCTACCTGAAACTAGATTTATCAATTACAGCTGTAATCATTAAATATGAAGCTGTACGAACAAGAAGCAAAGAATCTTCTGAAAAAGAAAGGAATCAATGTACCGGATAAAGACGGCGAGAGACTGGTCGTGAAGGCACAGGTCCTCGCCAATGACAGAGCCAGTAATGGCGGGATAAAGTTTGCTGGGAGCCGTGATGAAGCAGAGAGAATAGCAGATGAAATGAAGAGTAGAGAAGTGAAGGGATATGAAGTAAACAACGTTCTGATAGAGGAGAAGCTTGATTTTGAATCGGAATACTATATCGGCTTTCTTTATGATACTGATACCAGGAAACCGGCTCTCCTATTCTCCAGTAAGGGAGGAACAGGTGTAGAAGATACAGACGTGAAAAAGATTCCTCTTGAGGCCGATACAGAAGAAAATGACTTCCAAGATTTTCTGGAGCCGAGAGATATTGAAGATATCTCAGATCTAGCAGACATTACTTACAGCCTATTCCAGAGCTTCCTCGAAGAAGATATGAGATTGCTTGAGGTAAACCCTCTCGTCTATACAGGAGAAAAATATGTAATGCTGGATGCTATGGTAGACCTAGAAGATGATGCTGCTTTCAGACATGAATGGGATTATCCGGAACGCTC
The DNA here is from genome assembly GCA_003009815.1 of Nanohaloarchaea archaeon SW_4_43_9. Lineage (GTDB taxonomy): Archaea > Nanohalarchaeota > Nanosalinia > Nanosalinales > Nanosalinaceae > SW-4-43-9. Next base: position 3,887 of record PXPD01000016.1, read on the forward strand.
AGTTATGACCCGTGAAAAGACAGAAAGAGAGAAAAAAGCGGAGAAGATCGATGAAGATGATCATCGAGGGGTAGCGGGAAAATACACTGAGCTTGATGGAGATATTGGCATGATGCTTGCCGGAGGCGGAGCTTCCCTAACTAACATGGATGCAATGATCGAGTACGGTGGAGAACCTGCAAACTATACAGAGTACGGCGGT
>PXPD01000017.1 GCA_003009815.1 Nanohaloarchaea archaeon SW_4_43_9
TGATACTGATTTCTATCTTTTCGTTTCCTCCCCCAACTATTTCTTCCCTGAAAACTGGTTTTTCCGGAACAAGGCATATCTGTCTCTCTCCCGGGAAATGTTCTTTCGTGGAGCGCCCTTCCTCGAAACCAGCTATGTCTTCGGATTTGATAACGATATTCTTCCCTCTTCGAGAAGCCATAACCCTTTTGTCATCCTTTTCTACTTCATAAGGCTCGTTTAGTATATCTTTCTCTTTTGGTCGAATATCTATACCTGTTTCCAGCGCTATCTGTATTGCTTTTTTGCTTTCTGTTTTATTCTCAAGTCTGAGCTCAATTTTGAGGCCTGGAAAGCTTTCCGGTGCTCTTATTTCCTCATGGATTATCATTGAGTCGGTCTCGTGATGGTGTATCATCTCATCTCCGTACTCCACCGCCTGTAAAGAGTCTCTATTAAGCCATATGCCGTTGAACCGGAGACTGAAATAGTCCAGAAACTTGTAAGGCGGAACCCAGTAACCACTCCATTTTGTGCCGAATCCTGTATCTAGATCCCTATTGAGAAATCCATGACTGTTGGAAATTACCCCCCTCCTACCGGAAAGATTCTCGTGAAGAGTGTATTTCACAGCGTCTAATTGAAATCTAGATCCTAAAAAAGCAGTATTTTGACCTAGAAGTAGTAATCAGGCCTTGAGGAGGTTTTTATACTCACGCAAGAAAAATTTAGATGTGAAACCAGAAAATTTTATCGAGGTCTCTTTCGAGGTAGCAAACAAGGTAGGGGGAATATATCAGGTGCTTAACTCGAAATCCTCTAAAATGAAAGATTACTATGATGGTAGCTACATAACGGTAGGCAGATACGATGAGGAGGAAGTGAGAGATGATTTCAATCCTTCTAAGTGTCCTAAAGAGGTTGAAGAACTGAAAAAGCAGAATCTGGAGGGTATAGAGGTCCACTGCGGTTCATGGATGATATCAGGTCAGCCGACCTGTATACTGGTTGATCCATCAGGTATGGAGAAGTCTGCCGATGAAGTAAAGGAAGAAATGTATGAAGAACATGGCGTCGATTCACTTGGAGCAGGAGAGGAGTTTAATGGGCCTGTAAAATGGTCATACGCAGCTGGAAAAGTAATATCTGTTTTGGAAGATGAAATGGAGGGAGAGACTGTTGTTCAGCTTCACGAATGGCTTTCTGGCCCGGCAATTTTGAACTTTGATTCGCCTTCCGTCTTCACTACTCACGCAACGGCTCTTGGAAGAGTTTTATCTAACTCTGACTATGATCTCCAGAAAGCTGTTGAGAGAGGAGAGGTAGATGATGAATTAGCCCCAGAATACGGGGTAAAGGCCAAGCATCAGGTAGAGAAGATGGCGGCTCACCAGGCTTCAGTTTTCACGACGGTCAGCAAAACCACTGCTCATGAGGCAGAAGCGGTTCTGGATAGAGAGCCCGACAAGATTCTTCCTAACGGTTTCAACGTTGAGGAGTTTCCAAGCCTTGAAGAGCTTTCCTACCAGCATAAGCAGAAAAAGAAGAAGATGAAGGAGTTTCTCAGAGCATACTTTGAACCATATTACGATATCAATCTGGAGAATGATCCTCGTATACTGTTTATTTCAGGCAGGTACGAATTCCATAACAAGGGTCTGGACATATTCATTGACGCTCTCGGGAAATTAAATGAGAGGAAAGGAGATGACTTCTTTGTCTTCATATTTGTGCCTTCAGATGTGAAGGGTGCGAAACCTGAAGTACTGGAGAACATGTCGCTCTACCAAGAGCTTGAGAACTATGTTGAGGATCTGAACCCGAGGATAAGAACCAGTCTGCTTAATTCCTTAACCTCGAACGGAAATCCGGGGGAAGAGTTGAAAGAAGTTATAGACCAGACTTCTCAGACGATAGAATCTCTGCAGAGAAAGTTCCATAGCAAAGGTGAAAGTCCTCCAACCTCAGCATATGACCTTACCTATGCAGGTGATGAAATACTAGATCTGCTTTACAGGAATGGCCTGCAGAACAAGGAAGAGAACCGTGTAAAAGTTATATTTTATCCAACATATCTATCCCGTGGCGACAAGCTTCTTTCCATGGATTACAATGATGCTATAGTGGGCTCGAGTGCGGGTATATTCCCAAGTTATTATGAACCGTGGGGATACACGCCCGTGGAAACTGCTGCAAACGGCGCTTTATCTATAACCACAGATATGACAGGCTTCGGCCGGTTTCTGTACGATAATACCGAAGATGATGATAGAAAAGGCATAAGAGTGCTCGACAGGAAAGATATTCCGAACAGTGAGGCAACGGAAAACCTGGCTGAAATGGTAGAGGATATAGTATCTTACTCAAAAACAGAGATTACGGAGAGAAAACACAACGCCAGGAAACTGGCCCAGTTAACTTCGTGGGAAAAGCTTGGAGAAAACTACAAGGAGGCGCATGAAATGGCGCTGGAGAACGGGAGATAATGTCAATAAAGATCGACATCGACCAGTTCAGCGAAGACAAGAGAGAACATCAAGACTTTGTAAGGAAAGATGAACCGAGTTTTGTCTCTGTTGAGCCTGACATAGAACGGATTAAACAGGCAAGAGAAAACTACGAGTATGAAAATTTAGTGGTAATAGGAAACGGAGGATCTATAACAACTTTTCGAGCGTATCTGTATGCTTTCTTGGGAGAGACTGATGTAAATGTACGTCTGGTTACAACAATGGATCCGGATTATCTCAATAATTTAACAGATGAGCTCGAGTCTGAGAACACTGTTGTAATGCCTATAAGCAAGTCTGGAGAGACAGTAGGAGTAATCGAATCGCTCATGTACTTCATAAATAGAGATTATCCTGTCTGTGCAGTCACTTCGGAAAATGATGGTGCGTTAAAACAGATAGTGGAAACAAACGACTATGGATTCATCGAGCATCAAAATGTTGGAGGAAGATTCTCAGGTCTTACTGAAACTGCTCTGGCGCCCGCACTGTTTGCAGGGATTGATGTTGAGGAGATAAGAGAAGGAGGCGAGGAAATGTATGAAAAACTCTCACCTAAAATGCAGTATAATCCGGCATTGAATGTGGCATCAGCGCTTTACGACTCAGAGCAAGATGGCTTCCAGGAGGTTTTCACACCTTTCTATTCCACAAGACTTTTCGGTTTCTACCCGCTTTTCATACAGCTGATGCATGAAACAGTATGTAAGGAGGGGAAAGGGCAGACCTTCTACGGTGATATGGGGCCTGAATGCCAGCACCACACCAATCAGAGACTTTTCGGCGGAAAAGACAACATAATGACAATGTTCATCCGGACCGATGCTCATGAGAAAACAAGTATTAGCATTTCAGAAAACCTGTCGGATATCAGTATTAGAGGGAAAAAACTCTCTCAGTTAGATAACCAGAAGCTCGCTGATTCTCTAAAAGCGGAGTATCAAGGAGTTAGAGACGCTCTTGACGAGGAAGGAATACCAAATATTACGATAACATTGACCGATGTTTCGCATAGAACTCTTGGAAAGCTTGTAGCATTCCTTCAGTACGTGGGAGTTTACTCGGCCTGGCTTAGAAATGTGGAGCCGTTCAACCAGCCTGATGTAGAGAAAAGCAAAGAAATAGGTTTTAATGAAAGGTTTTGAAAGTGAAAACTGTATTTATAGCCCAGAAATTTGAGGATGGCCGAGCTGAGACAGAATACGCAAAATCTGTAGCACACAAGGTAGTTGAAGATGATGGAAAGGCCGCGATTGTTTCTTATGATGACGGTACTCATTACTCAGTGGATGAAAGAGTTGATGTATACAGAGTTGATCTGCCCTTTGATGGAGATAATCTTTTCAACTGGTCAATGGTCTTGAACAACGAGCTGAAGAGACAGGCCAGAGAAGCCTTCGAGGATGAACCTGACATTGTCCATGTTGTGGACTGGACCGCTATACCTGGAGGAGTAGCTCTCAGCAAGACATACGATATACCTCTGGTTGTAACATTCCAATCGACCGAGAACGAGAGAGGTTTCCAGGGAGATCATGCAGAGGTAATATCAGAGCTTGAA
>PXPD01000018.1 GCA_003009815.1 Nanohaloarchaea archaeon SW_4_43_9
ACTTCTTGATAGCTCCATTCCAGTTCTCATTCGACCTCTTCGGTGAACTGGAGCGGCTCTACCCTAGCTGTGAGATATATACTATCGATGATGCGGTTCAGGAGTCCAGAAGCATCAAAGGAGGTAAATACGGCGGTCTTGTCGAGCAACTGATTGACAAGAAGGATATAGAAGTACTTGAGACAGAGGGCGGCGGAGAAGTTGACGATCTTATAGTCGATATCTCTGACGAGTTCATCGTGGCGACAAATGACAAAGAACTGAAACAGAGACTGCTGGAAAACTCAAGACCGGTTATAATCATACGAACCGGCGATCATCTTGAAGTTAAGAACGGTCGAGCCCAGAATCTCTAAAGAACAAAACCCAGTTCCAATTTAAAACTTGCGTCAAATCTTCTATCTGTTAAAAGGGATAATATGTACAAAAAACTGACAATCCAGGATCAGGTAAGAGTTCCTCCACAGCACCTCGGAGAAGATGTAGAGGAAAGTGTCAAAGCAGGACTCGCCGAGGAAGTTGAGGGAACAATTAACTCGGAAATCGGAGTAATAATCGGAGTTGAAAACGTGGAGTCCATCGAAGGTGGAGAAATAGAGCCGGAGGATGCAGGAGTTTTCTACGATGTTGAATATAACGCAATGGTCTATGAGCCGGAGCTACACGAAGTAGTATTCGGAGAAGTTGTAGACATCACAGAGTTCGGAGCATTCATCCGAATCGGAGCTTTCGACGGTCTCTGCCATGTATCACAGATCATGGACGAATATGTTAACCTGGATGAGGAGCAGTCAATGCTAGTCTCAGAAGAAGAACAGTTCACACTCGAAGTCGGAGACACAGTCACATCAAGAATAATCGCTGTATCACTTGAAAAACAGGATACCAACAAGATTAACCTGACAATGAGACAGCCAGGACTCGGAAAAGACGAATGGATCGAACTTTACGAGGAAGAATAATTATGGCGGAGAAAGCATGCAAACAGTGCAACAGGATTGTTGAAGATGCAACAGAGTGTCCTGTATGCAAAAACAACGATCTATCGGAATCATGGAGCGGACTGGTAGTAATCTATGACTCGGAAGGCTCAGAGATAGCTGAACGACTTGAAATCCAGACGCCTGGAAAATACGCAATTCGAACGAGGTAAATCATACTATGTACGAAATTCAAAGAACTTCTGGACACCGAAAAGATCACGAAGGTGATCTTTGATGGAAACTCAGATAGCATCTGTAAGAGAAAATCCTCTACTTGACAGAAGAGAGATAGAAGTAAGACTAAATCATGGGGGAGAATCTACTCCTTCTAAAGAAGATATCAAAAGCCGTGTAGCAGCAGAAAACGATCTTGACACAGAAAAGATCGAGGTGGAGACGGTCTACACAGGTAATGGAGAGAACTCGTCTGTCAGCAGACTCAAGATCTACGAAGAATTTGAGTATGACGAAGAACTTGAAGAGAATCCTGCAGAAGAGCAGACAGCAGATGAAAAGGTAGAAGAGACAGAAGTAACAGAAGAATACGAGGACATTGTGTCAGGAACGATCACAGAAGCCAAGGACGCACTTGGAGACATGGAAGAACCTGACTACGAAGCAGCACTTCAAGCAGAGAAAGATAACAAGGACAGGAAAACCCTCAAAGAATGGCTTGAAGGCCAGATGGAGTAAAAGGTGAGTTAAATGGCAAAACATGCACAGGTCAAGAGGTGGGAGAAGTACAGTGAAGACGGAGAAACAGATGTAGAAAAATGCCCAAGATGCAGCAGCTTCCTAGCAGAACACGAAGACCGGAAAAGCTGCGGCAAATGCGGCTACACCAAGCACGAGTGAGCTAGAACAACTGTTCTAGCATCCAATCCTTCAAAACAGTGTCCTCAATCCACTTATACTCATCTAATTTTTAACATTTCCAGCTACTACTTCTTTCTTATGAAGATCCTCGGAATCGAATCCACTGCCCATACACTGGGGGTAGGAATTGTCAGTGAAGAAGAGATACTGGCGAACCAGAGATCGATGTTCGAACCAGATGAGGGCGGTATTCATCCGAGGAAAGCTGCTGAGCATCACTACCAGCATGCACTGGAAATACTGAATAATGCTTTGCAGGAAGCTGATCTTGAAGCCGGGGAACTTGACGGAATCGCTTTCTCACAGGGACCTGGTATACCGCAGTGCCTTGATGTTGGAGCAGTAATGGCGAGAAGCCTTGCTCTAAGATATGATTTAGAGCTTATAGGCGTCAACCACTGCCTGGCACATATTTCAATCGGTAAAAGAACAACCAGAGCAGAGAACCCTACAACTCTCTATGTTTCCGGCGGCAACTCACAGATAATCGAGCTGAGATCAGGCAGATACAGGATAATTGGAGAAACTCTGGATATCGCGTTAGGAAACGCTCTGGACAAGCTGGCGCGAGAGATGGACTATCCGCATCCTGGCGGACCGGAAATAGAGAAGCTAGCTGAGAAAACGGATGAAATAATTGATATCTCCTACCCTATCAAAGGAATGGATTTCTCATTCTCTGGCCTTGTAACGGAATGTGAGAGGAAGATCGGAAAAAAAGATGATAAAATAATAGCGAACTCTTTCCAGGAACATTCATACTCTGCAGTGGTTGAAGCACTGGAACGGGCAATGGCTCAAGAGAACAGCGATGAAGCTCTGCTGACAGGCGGGGTGGCGATAAACTCCCGGCTCAGAGAGATGGTGGAGAAGATGTGTGAGCAACGAGATGCAGAGGCCTACTTCCCGCCGTCAGAATACTGTATGGACAACGGCACCATGATCGCACACCAAGGCATGATAGAGCTTAAAGCAGATATAGAAACAGATGTAGAAAGTTCAGGCAAAAAACCTAACTGGAGGCCGGACGAGGTTGAAGTGGAATGGATAAAGGAGGACTAGAAGAAGCCAGAAAAGTTATAGAAAAAGGAGGAACAGTTGTATTCCCCACTGAAACAGCCTATGGGATAGCAGCTGACGCAACAAATAATGACGCGGTGGAAAAAGTCTACAAAATGAAGCAGAGGCCCCGAAACAAGGGATTAACAACTATAGTCCATTCCCTGAAGCAGGCAGAAAAATATGCAGAGTTATCAGAGGAGGAAAAGAAAGTAGCGGAGGAATTCATGCCTGGACCTCTGACACTGGTCGCCGAGAAGAAAGAGAATGTCCCTGACAACCTAAACGAGCAGTTCGCATTCCGGATATCTTCCACGGAAACAGCAAGAAAACTGGCTGAAAACACTCCTATAACCGCTACAAGCGCCAATATCTCAGGTAAAGAAACCTCTTACTCAGTTGAGAATATATCCCCCGAACTCAGGAAGAAAGCAGATTACATAATTGATCATGGAGAGCTTGACAACGGGCCGACCTCTACCATATTGGATTTAAACAACGGAATCAGGGTTCACCGAGAGGGACCTATTAAGAGGGAAGAGATACAAAAAGTCATACAAGGATGAACGCCGGCTTCGAAGCACTAGCATTGATTATCGGTCTAGCCACAGTATTATCCTTCATCGCGAAGAAAACAGAACAGCCGACCGTTATAAGTTACATTCTAACAGGGTTGATACTCGGCCCGGTAGGTATAAGCCTGCTAGGGCAGACAGAAACAACACAGCTTTTCTCAGAACTAGGACTCGTATTCCTACTTTTCTTCATCGGCCTGGAGATAAATATTAGCAAGGTCCGAGAGGTACTTGAACCGACAGTTCTGATAGGAATCGCTCAAATGGCTCTTTCAGCCGCTCTAGGATTCGCAACCGGCTTTCTACTAGGTTTCACAGTAATTGAATCAATTTTCTTTGGTGCTGCAGCGATGTTCAGCTCGACAGCCTTAGTTGTAAAGATACTAACAGACAAGGATGAGGCAAGTACTCTACCAGGCCGCCTGGATATAGGGATTCTACTGATACAGGATATAGTTGTCGTTCTTATACTGGCAATTCTAACCGCCAACTTCAACAGCATAACAGGCACCTTGCTCCGCTTTGGGGAGATACTCGTAATGATAGGTCTC
>PXPD01000019.1:0-1535 GCA_003009815.1 Nanohaloarchaea archaeon SW_4_43_9
CATCACATCCTATCCTCTCGAGAACTTTCTCACCTAATCCTGCTCCAACACCATTACCGTAGTTTACAGCTATCTCAAGACTTTCCTCCATTTCCAGCTTATCTTTAACTACTTCAATATAATCTTCTTCGAGTTCTACCTTTTTTCGTGCACCGTTGCCTGATTCAAAGCCGCCCAGTTCATAGAGCTGTTCGATCTGTTTCATTCCTCCCTCCCGAGACATTGCCAGCGCCTCTTTCTTGGAAAACTTGAAACCGGTATACTCCGGAGGGTTATGTGAAGCGGTTATAACCGCTGAGGCGTCAATATCTCTCTGCCTCATTCCCTGGTAAATTACAGGTGTTGGAACCCCTCCGGCATCCAGCACATCAACTCCTGTGGAGTTGACACCACGGATAAATGCATCCTTTATCTTTTCTCCATGAGTTCTTCCATCCCTGCCTACCAGAACTTTCTCGGCTTCAGTAAATGTTCCGAATGCCTTGCCGACTTTCTCTGCTTCTTCTTCACCTATTTCCTCCGGGTACTTTCCTCTGAGATCGTATGCATGGAAGAATGATGCCAAGTTGATCACCAGTAGTCTTCCAGTATCTCCGCTCTTTCCTGATACTCTTCCTTCATATCTGCTATCGTCTTCTTCATTACCTTTGTGTCAAGAGAGGTCTCCATGAAACCTCTGTCCTTCTCGTAAATTGGTACCAGCTGGACGTGTAGATGTGGAATTGATTCTCCGGCAGCCTTTCCGATATTCATACCGACATCGATACCGGCCGGTTCAACAACCTCTCTCTGAAGCTCCTCAACCTTTGCTACCATCGCAAACAGACGGTTTCTCTCTTCCTGCTTAAGATCTACCATCGAGTTGACGTGTCTCTTCGGTACAACCATCAGGTGACCTGTGTTGTATGGAAAGATGTTGAGTTCCACCATGAGGAAGTCGTCCTCAAATACTGTCTCCTTGCTGACCCTCTCATCATCTTCTGCCTGTGCGCAGAATATACATTCTATATCTTCCGGTATTTCCTTTGCCTCGTAATCATCTCTCTTAGGGCTCCAGAGGTATTTTTCATACGGCTTCAAATCTGTCATATCAGGGAGTTGTTCAGCTGAGGATTTAAGCCTGACGGTTCTGAGAACCATTAAATTAAAGCAGATAACGGTCTAAACTAATCTATATAATGGAAGTTCAGGACGCAGTCCATGGCTACATAAAGCTCAGCGAAGAGGAGAAAAGAATAGTTGATTCTCCAGCCTTCCAGAGGCTGAGAAGAATCAGGCAGCTGGGATTTACATCACTGATTTACCCCTCTGCTACACATACCCGATTCCAGCACTCGCTAGGAGTAACGCATCTGACCGGAAAGTTCGCTGACAGTCTGAACCTTAAAGATGAGAAAAGAAAGGAGCTTAGACTTGCTGCATTATTCCACGATACTGGCCACGGACCTTTCTCCCATGTCAGCGAGATGATGTCAAAACAGTACGGGGTTTCCCATGAAGATTTCTCCTGTGAGGTTATTGATCGGCTCGAAGGT
>PXPD01000019.1:1632-15991 GCA_003009815.1 Nanohaloarchaea archaeon SW_4_43_9
GGATAAATACCGGTTGCACAGGATAATCAGAGGCGATCTGGAGATTGGACAGATAGTAGCCGGAGATATAGATGCGGATAGAATGGATTATCTTATCCGGGATGCTCACGCTACAGGAGTGAAGCACGGAGAGATAGACGTTGATACTATTATACGGTTAGCAGAGATTGACTCACGTAGACTTGTATATGATGAAAAAGCGGTTACATCACTGGAATCACTGCTCGCATCCCGTTTCCATATGACCAAATCTGTTTACAAGCATCACGCCGTGGAAATTGCAGAGAAAATGGTTCAGAGAGCGCTGGATAATCATCTTGAGGATAACCGTCTGGAGAGGATCATGAGGCTGGACGACTATGATGCACATAATGAACTCCTGGAATCAGAGGGTGTGTCCTGTAAAATGTACGAGAGAGTGAAGAATCGTAAACTGTACAAGAGAGCGTTTATATACAGAGGAGATCAGGGAGAGCTTAAACATCTGGAGCAGAGAATGGAAAGCCCTGAGGAGATAGAGAGGGAAATAGCGGAGAGAGCAGGAGTTGAATCTCACGAAGTTATAGTGGATCCTCCGTCGACGCCCGGAATAACCGATTTCGATATCAAGATAAAGAAAAGTAATGGGGAGGTCGTCAAGATGTCAGAGATATCCCATTTCCCGGATATGCTATCAGAAGCAGAATGGCAGACTGTCGATCTGAAAGTATACTCTCCTGAAGAAGTCAGAGAAGAAGTTAGAGAAGCTGCATCGGAAAAAGTAAATAACATGATCAAATAGGCGACACATCTTGAAGCCGCATCTTCAGTCTTTTTTGCAGAGGTCTCTTCGGAGGTTCACGCCCCTTTAAAGTGTGGGCAACATCCTCAATTGCATAGGAGGCTCTTGAATCCGGTTTGTATGATACAACCGGTTTTCTCAATGCAATTCCTTCCCTTACATGCTTATGCTCAGGAACTTCTCCTATAATTTCCTCATCTACCAGCTCCTTAATATCCTCGTGCTCTACCTCGGATTTCTCATCTCTTACCATGTTCATCACAAGCCCAAGTATCTCTCTATCCATTTCTTCAGCCAGTTTTTTGGCTCCAAGAGTATTTGTTAGAGCAGGGAGCTCCGGATGTGAAACAAGTAGTACTTCATCTGAGGTCTCAATCGCTGCCTGAACCTCGTCATCAGTTCCTGCAGCAGCGTCAATGAGTACAAAGTCTTTATCGCCAAGGAAGTCCACTATCGAGTGCTTTAGGTTCTGCTCTTGACCGTTAAACTCTAGAACTGAAGCTGGTAGAATCGAAACTCCTTCAGGGTGCTTGGCGACTGCCTGTGTGATATATGCGTCACCTTCAAGAACATCGTTTAATGAGACATCCTGGAAACCTACTCCAAAATGCTGTGCGATGTTTGCCCCGGTGAAATTTCCGTCGATAATCAGGACATCCTCTCCCTGATTGGATAAAGCCACACCGAGATTAGCTGTCAAAGTAGTCTTTCCCGCACCTCCTTTACCGGAAACCACTGAAATCACACGTGTCATCATGTTTCAATTATTTTTCCCGGAATAAAAGAGTATCACTCATAGTCGAATACCTGGTCGCATCCATCGATCTTGAGGCGGACTTCTGAATAATTGGTGCCGTTAACGCTGGCAGTAGCAATTGACTCCTGCTTTACATCATGAACCTGGACTGTGGTATTTCTTCCTCCTTTAAAGCTTGCTGAAAGATGTTCTATATCCCTGTTAACTCGGAAGGAGATCCTAGTTGAATTCTCAGAATAGCTGAGATCAAGGAAATCTACATCGAGACGGCTGCATTCTATAGTGTTGGACTGATCCTGTATAACCTGATCGCCTGTATCAGTTACCGAACCTGAAATCCAATTATAAACGAAAAATCCGAAAACTGCTATAAACAACATTAAAACAAGAGTACCTGGCTTAAACATGAACTGTCCTTTCCTCATCTCTACCTTAACTTATTTACTATCTTGGTGAAAAAGCCTTCTTCCCTCAGATCCGGTTCGTAGTCAAGGCCTGCTACCTCCGCGGCCACACCCTTGAACCTTTCCGAAACATGGTGGTTGGGGTCGTGATGAACCATAGGCTTCTTGACTGCAAGCGCTTCCTGAACCTTCTCATGTTCCGGTACCTCCATGATTACTTCATGGCCAAGCATAGACTCGATCTCGTCTTCATCCAGTTCCGACTCATGACCTGTCTTCCGGTTAACAACAATCCCAAGGACATCAGTCCCTGCCTCCTCAGCTATATTAACCGTCTTAAGTGCATCAGTAACTGCCGGAAGATTAGGATTGGTGACGACAAGAACTTCATCTGATGCCTCAATAGCGTTAATCGATTCGCTTCCTAGACCTGCTGCCGAGTCAACGAGGACAAAATCAGGTTCTCCGACAGTGTCAAGTAAAACATCGCTCAGGTTCTCCGGTGAAGTATCGACAAGATCCTCGATTGAAAGACCCGCGGGAACGACACGAAGACCTGAATTATGGATATACATTGCCTCGGTTATGTGTGCATTGCCCTTTAGAACATCGTGAAGAGTATTTGGATACAACGGAATTCCCAGGTGGAAACCTAGATTAGGGTTGGTAAGATTAGCGTCTAGAACAATAGTATCCGTGCCGAACTGGGTTAATGCAGCTCCCAGGTTGGAAGTTACTGTGGTTTTCCCTGTACCTCCTTTGCCACTACTAACACATACAAGGCGGGTCATCGTATCAATGAATTTGAAGATCGCCATTTAAATTACCTACTGAAGGCGGGACGACGGGTCACCATCTAACTTTACCCCTAATCCTATAAGAGTGCAGTGACAAAAATAGTCTGTGATGAGAGAGGCAGATTATATGCAGGACACACGGGAAATGCTTATGCATGGACTGGTGCTTGCAACAATCCTCGTATTCTGGGCTGTAGTATCACAGCTCGTAGGGTTCGGGATTCAGGCAGCCAATCTAAGCAGCGATTTATCGGCCAGTATTGCAGGAACCCTTGGTCAGACAGGGATAGTCAACGCCGCACTCTACATCCTTGTAGTAGCCGTCAGAAACTACAGGGAATAAATCCACCATATATTTTTTCTTTTTCTAGATAGCCCTAAATGTTCAAATTAAAATAAGTTCAGCTTCTATCAGTTCCCATGAGTCAGGACTTTGCCGACAAACTCAACTCAATCGAAAGTAAATGGCAGGAAAGATGGGATGAAGAGAAAATATTCGAACCGGATCCGAACAATGACGATAAATTCTTCATAACCGTGGCCTATCCTTACCCGAGCGGCGGAATGCATATCGGCCATGTCTCCACTTATACTCTGCCAGATGTTTTCGCACGGTACAAGAGAATGCAGGGATACAACGTTCTGTTCCCGATGTCATGGCATGTCACAGGCACACCAATAATCGGAGCTCTGGAAAGGCTCCAAAAAGGAGAGGAGAAACAGATTGAAGTTCTCAGGGATGTATACAACGTCCCGGAAGAGGAAATGGAGAGCTGGGAGGAGCCGATGGATTATGCTAACTACTTCATCGAAAACTCTTACAAGAATAACATGAAAAATCTCGGTTTCTCCGTTGACTGGCGCCGAGAATTCAACACCAGCCAGGAACAGTATAACAGGTTTATCGAGTGGCAGTACAGGAAACTGAGGGAAAAAGGTCTGGTAAAACAGGGCCTCCATCCAACAAAGTACTGTCTAAACGATAAGAATCCTGTCACCACACACGACCTACTTGAAGGAGAAAGCGCTGAAAAGCAGGAGTACTCCCTCGTCAAGTTCGAGAAAGAAGATTATGTATTCCCGATGGCTACTCTCCGACCTGAAACAGTTTTCGGAGTAACTCACACACTGGTTAATCCGGAAGTAAATTATGTAACGGCAGGAGTCGACGGAGAGAACTGGGTTGTCTCAGAAGAAGCAGCTGAGAAGCTCAAACACCAAGATAGAGAGATTGAGATAACCGGAGAAATATCAGGTTCAGAGCTAGTTGGAGAGACCTTGAAGAACCCGGTTACTGGCGAATCGGTGCTGATGCTTCCTGCATCATTTGTTGGCTCGGACTCGGGTACAGGACTTGTAATGTCTGTTCCGGCACACGCTCCTTACGACTGGATCTCACTTAAAGATATTCAGAGAGACGAAGCTCTCCTCAGAGAATATGGAATTAATCCAGAAGTTGTACAGGAAATTGAACCTAAAACTATAATCAATGTCGAAGGATTTGACGATGTCCCGGCAAGAGAAGCATGTGAAGAGTATGGAGTCGAATCACAGGAAGATGAAGAAGCACTTGAGAAAGCAACTGAAGAGATATACGAGAAAGAGTTCCACACCGGAACTTTGAACGCAAACTGCCAGAACTTCGCCTCTGAAAAAGTCAATGCTATCAAAGATAGACTCACTGAGCAGTTCGAGAACCAGGGCAGATTCGACTCCATGTACGACTTCTCAGAAGAAGTCGTCTGTCGATGTGGGGGAAAAGTAATAGTCTCGATGCAGGACTCATGGTTCCTCGAATACGGAAACAAAGGATGGAAGGACAAAGTTACAAGCTGTCTTGATGACATGGAGTTAATCCCTGAGAACACACGTAATCAGTATGAGCATACAATCAACTGGCTTGAATCATGGCCCTGTATCAGAAACTATGGTCTCGGTACTAAACTTCCGCTTGATGAAGACTTTGTGATCGAACCTCTTTCCGACTCGACCATCTACATGGCTTTCTACACCATCAGACACATAATCGAAGATGTAAGTGCGGAGAAGCTTGAGCCAGAGTTCTTCGACTATGTTTTCAACGAAGAAGGGACAGCAGAAGAAGTAGCAGATAGTACAGAAATTAATCTGGAGACAATTGAAGAAGCGAGAGAAAGCTTTGATTACTGGTATCCGCTTGACTGGAGAACTTCCGCTAACGAACTGATCCAGAACCACCTCACCTTCTTCATGTACCACCACACCGCATTATTCGAAGAAGAGAGCTGGCCTGAAGGAATCGCAACATGGGGAATGGGTCTACTTGAAGGAGAGAAAATGTCTACCTCGAAAGGGCATGTAGTGCCGGCGGATGAAGCACTAGATAAATACGGTGCGGATACATCCCGATTCTTCCTTTTCGCCTCAGTTGAACCATGGCAGGACTTTGACTGGAAATCAGAGGAAGTAAAAGACTACAGAACCAAGCTGAAAAAATTCTACAACAGAACCCTTGAACTTCACGGCGAAGGAGTTGAAAGAGAACACAACAACCTTGACAGGTATGTTATCTCAAGGCTAAACAAGATTAAGAGAGAAGCGACGGAAGGACTTGAAGAGTTCCAGACCAGAAAAGCCGGCCTGAAAGCATTCTTCGAGCTTAACTCGCTGATTAACACTTATAATAGCCGAAGCGACGAGCTAAACGCCAAGGTAGTTGAAGAAGCATTAGAGACCCAGATCAAGTTGATGGCTCCTTTCACACCACATATATGTGAGGAACTGTGGAATGAAACCGGGCATGAAACACTTGTCTCCGAGGAGGACTGGCCGGAAGTTGATGAGGAAAAGATAGATGAAGAGATCGAGAGAGCTCAGGAGTTCGTAGAAAACACAGTCAGCGATATCAGAGAGCTGTCGGAGATTGTTGACGGCTTCGCAACTATAAGAATCATAACCGCGGAGAACTGGAAACGAGAGCTCTTTCAGGAAATGAATGAAGTAATCGAAGAAAGACCGGAGTTTGGAGAAGCAATGAACCGACTTATAGAAGGAAGAAAGGAATACGCAGAGACTGTCAAGAAACTTCTCCGAGAATATATGGATGATCCTGGAGCGATGCCTGAAGAAGTCTTCAGCTCAGAAAGAGAGGTAGAGATTCTTGAAGAGAACAGAGAGTTCATCGAGAAAGAGTTCGATGTCGATATTGTAATAGAGACAGAAGAAGAATCTGGAGAGGAAAAAGCTTCAAGAGCGGAGCCAGGGAAACCTGCGATAGTGATGAAGTAAATGGAAGAGATTAATACCCGTAAAGTCTAGTAACGTTTCAGACTTTCTTCCAGTCTTTGATCAAGATGCTCGTCGACATCAACTTCTGTCTCGTTCAGCGCTTTTCTCTGTGCTGATACAAGTTGCTCCAGCTTCTGCACTCGGTTCATCATATGGCTCATAGCAACCCAGATCTGTCCGACTGAGGCGTTCTGAGCGTTCAAATAGATATTTTCTTGGTGTTCGACGTCGTCTAGAAGTGATTCAAGTGATGCCTGAAGTTCATCGGGAAGCTCTTCTACCCATTCCATACTGATTATAAATATGATCAAATTCTTTTAACCGTTGCGCGACAAACCCGGAGGATATTTTATTCCAAATGTGTGGCTGGAGTTTCTGTAGTAAATCCTGATAACAGGATAGATGCTTCAAAATTGGTTCTTAGATACGAGGACATAATTATCGAGAAGCTGGAGAGCTGGCAGAGTATTTAATATTCAACCTCTGTTTTCTCTATGTGAACTAGACAATGGAAAAAGGCGACATGGTACTCGCGGACTATATCGGAAAAGCAGATGGCGAAATCTTTGATCTGACAGTAGAGGAGAAAGCACAAGAAGAGGGAATGAGTGAGGATAGAGATTTCAAACCGATTCCTGTACTTATCGGAAAGAACTATGTAATTGAAGGATTTGAAGAAGCACTGCTCGACATGGAAGTCGGAGACCAGAAAGAAGTAGAAATCTCATCAGACAAAGCATACGGAGAAAGAGACTCTGGCGCAGTCGAAACCTATCCTGAAAAAGAATTCAAGAAACAGGATGTACAGGTGAGGAGGGGAGAAGAACTGATGATCGGAAACAGGAGAGGAAAAGTAGTATCAAAGGGATCAGGTAGAGTAAGAATCGATTTTAACCATCCTCTCGCAGGAAAAGACCTCAAATACGATATCAGAGTAAAAGAGAAAGTTGAAGATGACGAGGAGATTGCGAAGTACATTATGGATTACCGGATCGGTCACGGCTCAGAAGATATGGAGTTCGATGGAGACAAAGTCAAAGTTCCCGGAACGCACTCCCACGGCGACCACGAACACGAGCTACCGGAAGAGGTCCGGGAGAAACTGACTGAAGAGATCACTGAGTACACCGGTTTCGAGGAAATCGAGTTTACCGAGTAAAAAACCGGGAGATCACGGAACTCGGGCCAATTTTATATATTTTCATGATAACCTCTTATACATAACAACAAAAGAAGCAAAGGGTTCTCTCAAATGGAAGACAAGATACAACAGGCGAAGCAGGATAATTCAGGCAACGTACCGCAGTCAAAGCAGAAAAACCATGATATCGACGATGAACTGGAAGAATTAATTGAAAAGAGAAAGGCAGACATCAAAGTAATCGGCTCAGGAGGAGCAGGAAACAACACAATCTCCAGACTTGTAGAAGTCGGTATCGAGGGATGTGAGACGGTCGCAATGAATACCGACGCACAGGATCTTCTCTACGCAAACGCCGACAAAAAAGTCCTTATCGGAAAAGAACTTACAGGAGGACTCGGAGCAGGAGCAGATCCTAAAGTAGGAGAAGAATCTGCAAAAGAATCACAGCAGAAAGTTAAGGAATCTGTCAAGGGCGCAGACATGGTATTCGTTACGTGCGGCCTCGGAGGAGGAACCGGAACAGGATCAGCACCAGTAATCGCACAGCAAGCCAAGAAAGAAGGCGCGCTCACAGTAGGAATCGTGACCCTGCCTTTCGAAATGGAAGGACAGTCAAGAAGAGAGAACGCAGAGTACGGACTTGAAATGCTTGAAGACACTGTAGATACACTAATTGTAATTCCAAACGACAAACTACTGGAAATCGTTCCGGACGTTTCACTTAACACAGCATTCAAGATAGCGGACGAAATTCTAGTAAATGCGGTTAAAGGCGTAACAGAACTTGTTACAAAACCCGGACTGGTCAACCTTGACTTCGCAGATATACGCGCCGTAATGGGAGAAGGAGGAATCGCCATGATCGGAATGGGCCAAAGCGATACAGACTCAAGAGCGAGAGAAGCAGTCCAAAAAGCGCTTTCCAACCCACTGCTCGATGTAGATATTGAAGGTGGAAGAGGAGCGCTAGTCAATGTTACAGGAGGAACATCGCTCTCACTCAACGAGGCACAGGAAGTTGTCAACACCGTAAGCGACAAGCTCGACGACTCCGCAAAGGTTATCTGGGGAGCACAAGTCAGAGAAGACATGGAATCAACACTCCAATCAATGATCATCGTCACAGGAGTAGACTCTCCACAAATCTATGGACCTGAAAAGACCCACAGCGATGAATACGAGGAAGAAATCGAACAGGAACTGGGAGTAGAGTTCATCTAAGCAAATCTTTTTTCAACCTATCTTCCCTTTTTCAATTTATCATCTCGGTTTTCTCACATCTATCAGACTGGATCCTTACCTGGGTAAACACTAAGTCTGATGGGATTTCAACATTCTAAGATGGTTAGATCTCTTCTAAAAAGAAGAGTTTTAAGCTCCCAACTTCTTCCAGCTGGTATGGGACGCAGCTCAAAAATAACATGGCTTATAAAAATTGTTGCCGAATCTGAATTTACCCGTTAGAACCACTTTTGGTGGGAGGGAGCTAGAGTTTATGCTAAACGGCTAGTTCTCTTTATCGGGTGTAGATAGGTGCCTCAACTAATGAACTTAGAACCACAAAAGTGGAATAACCAGCTAAAGAGCAAACTCAACGAGTACAAAAGGGTGCTCAAGATTTCAACAAAGCCGGATAGAGAAGAGTTTGAGATGGCTGCAAAAGTCACAGGTGCGGGAATACTGATAATCGGCCTAATAGGATTTATTATGTACCTGATAGCTAACCTGCTACCACAGTACATCTGAGGTTTAAACAAGAATGATACTTACCGGAAAAACAACACGAGGACGAGAGAAAAACGCTATAGAGGCGATCAGAAGCAAGGTTAAAGCTGAAAACCTTGACATAAAAGCAGTTTTCCACCCTAAAGACCTGAAAGGATACATATTCATTGAGGGAAAGGAAGGAGATATCCAGAAACTGACCGATGATATTAGAAATCTCAGAGGAATAATCGAAGAAGAAGTAGATATAGAGAAAATTGAGAAATATCTCGATGAAGAGGAAGAAGATATCAAACTGGAAGAAGGCGATGTCGTTGAAGTAGTCGGCGGAGCATTCAAGGGAGAAGAAGCCAAGATCAACAGGGTCGACGAAACCAACAGAGAAGTAACAGTAGAACTTATTGACGCTGCAGTACCTATCCCGACAACAGTAGATATCGACACAGTAAGGAAAAAGGCATCAGTAAACTGAAACATAGAGAAATTTTAACTCAAGACAATAATAGGTGACAAAATAACAATGGGAGACACAACCACTATCGAAACATTGGTGGAAGGAGGATCAGCCTCCGCAGGACCTCCCCTCGGACCAGAACTCGGGCCTTTGCCCGCAGACGTAGGGGAAGTCGTGTCAGCAATTAACGAAAAAACCAAGGACTTTGAAGGCATGGAAGTGCCCGTAACTGTAGAAGTCGACGAGGAAACAGGGGAATTCGAGGTAGAAGTCGGAAAACCACCTGTAGCCCAGCTAATCTTCGACGAACTGGGAATCGACGGCGGATCAGGAGAGCCAAACAAGAGCAAAATAGCGGACATGGAGTTTGAAACTGCATGTAAAGTCGCAAGAATGAAAGCCTCCGATCTACTCGCAATGGATCTGAGAGGAGCTGTTAAAGAAGTAATCGGTTCTGCACAGGCTGCAGGAATAACAGTAGACGGGAAAGATGCCTACAACATCCAGCAGGAAATCGACGAAGGAAAATACGACGATCGGCTAGAAGCCGAGGAAGGAATCTAGAGGTGACAAAAAATGAATTTTGAAGAAGCAGTTGAAGAAGCAGTAGAGAACTCCGAAGATCGAAACTTCACAGAGTCAATCGACCTGATAATCAACTTTAAGGATTTGGATCTTTCAGACCCCGAAAACCGTTTCAACGAGGACTTCAAGCTTCCATATCAGGCAGATGAGGAAGTCAAGATCGCGGTAATCGGAGACTCAATCACACAGAACGCAGAAAATGCGGATAGAACGGTCAGCAGTGACGAACTAGAGGAAATGTACGACAATCCAGACGAGGCAAAGGATCTTGCGGAAGAGTTCTCGTTCCTGATTGCGGAAGCACCTCTGATGCCTAAGATCGGTCAGCAGCTGGGACAGGTATTCGGACCACGGAACATGATGCCCGATCCAATGCCTCCAGGTTCTGACCCGACAGATAATATTGAAGATCTGAAAAACACGGTAACATTGAGACTGAAGGAGGAACCGCTTCTACAGATCAAGATTGGAAAGGAGGATTACGAGCTCGACAAAGTTCAGAGAAACGCATCTTCAGTATATGAATTCGTTGAGGGACAGCTTCCGAAAGGAGACAACAACATCAAGTCAGTGATGGTGAAGACAACCATGGGTTCACCTGAGGAGGTAAAGTAAAATGGTACAGCCAACACCAAAACATTTAACTCGAGAAGAAAAGGAAGAAATAGTCGAACAGATGGAGGAACAGATCGAAGAACACCCTGTTATAGGGATTCTCGACATGCATAATCTCCCATCCAAACAGCTCCAGCAGATCAAGAAAGAAATGAAGGAGTTCGCCAACATCAGGATGGAGAGAAAGACATTGATGAAACTAGCTGTAGAAAACGCTGGAAAGGAGGAAATCGATCAGCTTGATGAGAACGATGCAACACAGCCAGCTTTCATCTTCTCAAACAAGGATCCCTTCCAGCTCTACTCCCTGATCCAGCAGAACAAGTCAAGCGCCGCAGCACAGGGAGGAGAAGAAGCACCTAACGACATCGAAATCCCTGAAGGAGACACGGGAATCGGGCCAGGACCTATGCTTGGAAAACTACAGGGAGCAGGACTTCAGGTACAGGTAGACGACGGATCGATTCATGTACAGAAGCCAGGAGTGATTGTCGATAAAGGAGATACAATAACCGGAGAAGATGCAGAAATCTTGAATCAGGTCGGAATCGAACCTCTGGAGATCGGACTTGACCTTGATATCGCGTACAGCGAGGGGGAGATCTTCACATCAGAAGAACTTGACATCGACGTAGAAGAGTACAGACAAGACCTCGAGGCAGCCTCGAGCCTCGCATTCAACCTCGCAGTCAACGCCGGGATTATCAGAGAGACAACCGCCCCAGCAATACTCTCAAAGGCATCGAGAAAGTCTAAAAACCTTGCGGTCAGTGAAGGGCTTCCAGTCAAGGATACAGTTGAAGAAGCAATCGCCTATGCAGGAAGCAACGCGGAAGGAGTCGACTCACGGGTCGATCTTGAATCAGTCAACCTTGAAGAAGAAACTGAGGAAGAGGAAGAAGACACGGAAACTGATAAAGAGGAGACCGATAAGGAAGACGAGGAAACAGAAGCTAAAGATGAAACAGAGTCGGAAGAAAAAGAAAAGGAAGAAAGTCAAGAAGACTCTGAAGTCGACTACAGTGAGATCGTCGATCAGTCAATCAGTGACGCCAAAGAAGAAATCGGAGAACTCCAGGAACCCGACTTCGATGCAATTATCGAAGCAGAGGAAGACAACAAGGAGAGAAAGACATTCCTAGAATGGCTAGAAAATCAGGAATAAGTAACCTTTTCTTCTTTATCACTATCTTCTTTTTGAAACGGATTTTTTAAACAAATATAGCAAATAAGTTACATTATGTGGAAGAAGGCTCTAGTAATAATCAGTATTATATTACTCTCTTCTGCAGCTTTAGGGGTTGAATGGAAGAGCGATCAAGCAAGGGATTTTATCCAATCTTATGACCCTGCTATGGATTTCTATGAAGAATTCAAGATCAACGGAAGTAACAAGACTGATAGAGGCTTCATAGTTGAGGGAGAGGGAGAAACCGGGACTGTCAGATATATACCGCGAGTCACTGAGGCATTTAAATCAGATAAGGGGCAGTGGCAGGATCAGACCTTGGTTACTATAGAATGGAAGATGGTTCCTGAAACATCCAACCAAGAGATAGTAAAGAACCCTAATATATCATTTCAGATTTCTGATCAAACTGAACCAATCGAAGTAGATTTTAAATCAGAGAAGACCCCGGAATTCGGTTTTTCAAATAATTATAGATCCACCCACACAATAAAAGATTCGAAGTATGAGACAGATTACGGATCTAAAGGTAAGGATCTGGTTTTTAATTTGGAAAATATAGAAGAGATGGGAAGCGAGAAATCGGAATACGGTTTTAGAATACCTGTAGATCAAAGAGACGATATTCCGGTGAAGAGATTAAGATACAAATACCGAGAAAAAGAAGGTGGACAGGATGAAGTAGTACCAATTGATAATAATCCTAATCAGTCTGGAGAAGACTTGGAAAAAGTCGTTAACATGTCATCAGAAATAAAGATTGTCGTAGAAAATATTCCCAGTGAACACAATGAGAGCGGTCATTCAGGGTGGTTAAGGGATGCTGACAGAAACAGGTTCTTGCATCAGGTAGGACCTAAAAGAGGTGAAGAAACCCTAAAATACACATACAGACAGTATCCTGAAATAGATTTCATGAGATGGAGCGATTTCCAGACTAAGGAAGAACTAGCACGAAACTACAGGATGGGAGTAGATAGCACCACAGAAAAAGGTGCAGAATTCAAGGTGACGAGAGATGAATTATCAAAAAGAGAAACTGATAAAGCTAGAAAGTCAGGTCCCGCAGTAGACGTTAGAACTCCGGAAATGCAAGTGGGAGGGGGATCGTTCATATATGTTTATGTACCGGTCGAAGTCGCATTGTCAGGATATAAGTTAAGAATAGAAAACCGTTCTTCTAAAGAACTTATTGGCGAAACAGAAACCGCACATAAAACTATCAAATTGCACTGGTTAGATTTAAAGGAAGACGGACTCAAGCCTGGTGAATACATAGTTAAACTTGAAACCGATAGAGACATCCTTCGCTCGCTTGATGAAAGATATGATTACAACTATACAACACAAATCAACGACACTTTTGAAGTAAGAAAACCGAGAGGTTCTCGAGATGGAGGGTATGCAGAAGAAGCAGTTGATAAAGCTAAAGAATTAATTGATGGCCTTTTATCTTCTGAAAATGAAGATCTATCCAAAGAATACGGTTCAAAGACCTCGATAGTCGAAAATCCAGAAAGCATAGACTTACCTGTGAGCAGAGAAGCGGAGAACGTGTACAATCAGAATTTATGGTTATCGGTTCTAGATGATGTTCAAAATAGAGCCACGGTAAAACTATGGGGAGATGTGGATTTCAAATCGTACAAATGTTATTCAATGATAACCAAGAAGGAACAGAGCTTAACTGAACAGAACTCTATCAAAAACGGCATAATAGATCCAAATTCCGGAGATACTTTAATTGAGATTGAACTAAATAGTCTGGGAGAAGCAAGGATACTATCAACAAATCCTATCGACCAAGATGAAGTCTTATACTCACAGTGCTTCAGAGAAAACGAAGCAACTAACTTAGTCAAGACATATACCGGTGATCTGAAAGTAAAAAACGAAAATATTGATACTATAAACGACTTAAAGCACAAATATTGGAAACCGGGTGCCGAATACGACGATCCTAATACGGCCGATGACCCTAACCATAGATATACAATCCCGTATAATCCTTCTGGCAAAGCTGCGTATAAGAATAAGTACCGGTTTGAAGGAATTAAACCTAAATCCTGCAAAATAGGGCTTGAAAACGGTTTGAGCGGCGCCCAGAGCGGAAAAATAACAATAAATAATGAAAACGATTATCCTGTAAAGCTAGGATCGAACTTTAATGTTGCCGGGCTAGGGCTGGGCGCAGATACTGCATGGATAGGGCCAGGATCCAGCCGGGAACTATCCTTTAGACAAGAGATGGCTGTACCATCCTACGCGAAATCCCGGGCCCAAGAAGGAACTGGTACCGAGTACAGCGCCAAAATAAATCCTAAGTGGACCGGATCAGGTGGAGGGCCTTGTCAAGTATCCTGTCAGGTTACAGGTGATAAAGGAGAGCTTGGAAATCCTAAAGGAACTTACTCTGATAAATGCGGTTTAAAAAGCTCCAGCTCAAGTGCATGGGAGGAAAAATGCAGAGAGGAATACGAATTAGAGAAGAAAAGAGTAGAATCTAGAGACAAGTGTATATCAGATCTGATCATTCCAAGCTGTGTGGAAGGAGACGATGACAGTTTAGAAAACTGCGAAGAAGTAATGGATACGCTCTGCAAAGATTTATACGGGGATAACTCGGATGCAGTTAGTGAAG
>PXPD01000020.1 GCA_003009815.1 Nanohaloarchaea archaeon SW_4_43_9
GTGAGAAAGTTCTCGAGGGGATAGGATGTGATGTGAAACCGATTAATGATGAGATAGATGGGAGATTTCCAAACCACCTTCCAGATCCTACAAATGAGGATGCAAAAAAAGCGCTCAGAGAGGAAATGAAGGATGAGGATCTGGGAATAATACTTGACGGCGATGGCGACCGTGCAGGATTTATTTTACCAGGTAAAGGTTATATTGCGGAAGATGAAGTCCTTGCATTGTTCTCACAGCACTGTCTAGAGAAGGAAAAGGGGAAAGTTGTGCATGATTTGAGAGCCTCTATACTGGTGCCTGAAAAAATTAGAGAGAGCGGCGGAGAAGCTGTTGAGACCAGGGTAGGTCACACATTTATCTCGGAATCAATCCATTCGGATCAAGGTATAGTCTTTGCTGGAGAGCTTTCCGGCCATTACTACTTCCCTGTGTATGGTTTCCCGTTTGACGATGGTATATTTGCAGCGGCTTTAATGTGTAAGATTGCATCGGAGAATGATCTGAGGAAGATTATCAGTGATTACCCTGAGTATCCTGTTTCTCCGGAGCTGAGGATTGACTGTCCTGAAGAAGCCAAGGAGAAAGTGGTTGAAGGAATAAAGAACTCCTACTCTGATCACGATGTCTCGACTATTGATGGCGTCAAGATAATATTTGAGAACGGCTGGGCACTAGTCAGACCCTCCAACACCGAGGAAAAGATATCTGTTAGATGTGAGGGAGACACTCAGGAAGATGTAGATGAAATTCTGGAGGAAGTCAAGGCAGAAGTGAAGCGGCTAATAGCGAAATATTCCTGATCAGTTATTCCCGGTTTGTTCCATACTAAAGGAACCTGAGGAAATCAAATCCCCCATTCCAACTGTTCTCTCCGGATCTTGATGAATTATTACAGGTATTCCCACCACAGTGACATCTTCAAGCTCCGCTATCCCTTCCTCGGCGAATCCCTTCATATCATGGAAGTTACCAAAGTTTTCGAGTTCCTGTACACCCTGAATATTTTTCCCTTTCACACTGAAATCCTGCAAATCCCCGCTATCAGGTATTTCGCCTTTCTCCGCGAGCTGTATAGCCGAGAGTTCTCCGAAAAGCATCGATTCCCTTATTCTCTCTGGTTTGACAGGATAATGGCTTTCTGTCAGTGTGATGTGGTACCTGTGGGTGTGGAGATGGATCCTAGAGAGTTCAAATTTTTCCCGAATTTTTCTTAGAAGGTTGAAAGCTTCACCGAAATTAGGTGATTCAGGAGGGTCCAGCTCCAATGTCCCAGCTATTTCTCTTAACTCGGTCTCATCAAGCCCGAGGCTGTCTGCTTCCGGGACTATGTAGTTAAGTATCATGTTTGCGGTTTCACGGTCTTTGTGTACATACTCTACATGTATAGGCCTATGCATTTCTCCGAGCTGTTCGGCTGATTTCTTCAGTCTTACCTCCTTATTGCCGGTTACATTGTGGAATCCTGAAAATATGCAGCAGTCAATATTTCCCTGTATCAAAGGCAGATCTTCTTCGAGATCGTGAGGTAAGTAGGGTTCGTAGCCTTTCAGTCTTCCGGAAAGAATCAGGCGACCGCTTTTCTCGCCCTCAAATTCAAATATATGGTTTATCTTCGTCTGATTAGAGTTTACAGCGTTCTGTATGTTTTTTAGGTAGAGAATGTTGTCGTCTTCAACCGGGTAAAGTATTTTTTCACTCATTATTTCTGAAAGTTCCTCGGAGAGCAAAGATGTGTAGAGTATTACCTCGTTTCCTGTCTCAGCGAGATAGTTGGACATTATGCCGCCCTGCCCTCCTATTTGTCGCTTTTTTCCCCTTCCAATTTCAAGTTCTGAATAATCTACTTCATGGTTTTCTCCGTTCTCTTTACAGTAACGGAGTGCTGCCTTCAGTTCTTCAATGTTCTCTACTCTGTCTCCTATCTCTGGTGGTTTATCAAGTTCAAATTTCTCCCCATGGGCTACATCAATATTCACATTGAAACCTGTGAAAACCTTTGCTGTCCTCCCAAGCAGATTAAGGCTTTCCATGTATTTCTCTATCCATTTCCTCTCTAGAGTCCCTGACAAAGCTCTTTCACCTCTTTAAGTACGTTATCTGCCTTTACAACTCCTGATGCAACAAGCACACCTTCGCACCCGAGTTCTATACTTTTCTCAACGTCTTTCCGGGTTTTAATGCCCGCTCCAGTTAATACTGGTACAGATGAACTTCTGACAGCTTCTTCAATAACTTCAGGTTTCGCCTCTGAGACAGATGTGTTTCCTCCTATAAGTTCTGGCGGTTCAAAAGCGATGTAGTCCGGTTCAAACTTGCTTAACTGTGCACATTCTTCAGGGCTCTGCGCACATACAACCGTTATAAGTTCGTGTTCCTGACAGAGTTCTATGGATGCCTTTATCTCCTCTTTCTTCATTCTTTTCTCCGAATGATTCAGCAGTGTGCCGGATACTCCCGCTTTTTTCACCCCTTCAGCTGTTATACTTCCGGTGTGGCTTCCCGGCTTTACAGGGTCTACGTTCTGTGAGAAAACTCTGATTCCGTCAATACTGGTTTTTGATATATCCTGTGCTGACGGGCATACAATCACTTTCTTTCCTGTTTCCTGAGAAGCCTGTCGACATTTTTCGGCGAGTTCTCTTGCTTTGTCTCCCTCTGCTTCGCTGTATGCCTTGAAGTTGACTATTATCATTTTCCTTCATCTGTTATTTTTTCCGTTTTCACGGCTTTTATATCGTAAGTCCAGATCAGGGTCGTTCAGTACGGTTACATCGCCGTTTTCAACTCTGAAATCGATTTCCTCTCCTCTGACCTTTTTACCCTTCCGGACACAGGAGAGATTTTCTGCAGGATCTATCTCGATATAGTCCTTTTCGACCTTTATTCCGAGCATGTAGCTGTCGACTACGTGTACAAACATCCCTGCGCTCCATGCCTGCTCAGGTGTTCCAAGTAGTTCTCCGGATTCTGCGTCAACTACTTCGGGCAGGGCTCCTGGCTGGTTTCTGTCAAGGAACTGAGCCAGTTTCTCCAAGAAGTTACATCCTTCCCTGTCTTTTCCATACCTGAAGTTGGCTGCTGCAGCCCAGCAGGTTGTCAATCCCCAGACGCTGCCAGTATGGTATCCTGAAGAGTCGTATCCAGGATCTGCGACCGAACGAGTTCTCGCGCCATACCGGGATGAGAATTCTCCGTTTATCTTCTCCAGTTCTTTCTCCGCAGTTTTCTGATCTACCTGTCCAAGCATTACAGGGATAGCTGTGTTAATTGTTCTGTGGCTTTCTCCCAGTTCGTCCTTCAGGTGCTGGTTCTCTCTGAACTTCTTCATTCCTTCCTCAAGATCTCTGTGTCTTTCATCATCCATTATTCTGGCAGCTTCCAACCATAGTGATTGGATATCAACCGCAGAGCTTCTCTTTATGGTGTCCATCCATGTTCCGCATGGCGAATGTTTAGCAGTTTCTTTTTCAATCTCCAGTTCTTTCATCGCATCCTGCCGTGCATCGGATATAGTCTGGTTTATTTCATGATGCTTTCTCAGTTTCTCTGAGGCTATGATGAAAAGCGGAGCTGTATCATCCCTTTTTTCATCCTTTTCAGGCCCGGTTTCAGGGTTGATCTTTCCGGGCAGCCCTCTATCTGCGAAGTTCTCCAGTATCTTCTCTGCTGTATCGAAGTAGCCAGCGTCTACAAGACCCATTATCGACCAGAAGCTGTCGCGCGCCCAGTAGCTCTGGAACCATGGATGGCCAGCGATGATCCCGTATCCGTTTCTGTTGTATTCCAGGTTTTCCATGCTTCTAACACTTTCCTCCAAACATCTCCCAAACTTGTTCTTCTCTAGGACTTGTTTTTGTCTCTGCTGTTCTCCCTCGGTTTTATTTCCGGTATCGAACCTATAAGATAGT
>PXPD01000021.1 GCA_003009815.1 Nanohaloarchaea archaeon SW_4_43_9
TGGCCAGACAAGTATGGAGTTCGTTGATCAGAGCAGAAGAATTTCTGTCCGCCTAAGCTAGAAAGCGTTTTAACTCTGGATATTAATCCTGGTTTTTATGGATCTTAGAAAAGGGGCTGAAACAGTTGTCGAGCAGTGTATGGACATTAAGTCCGGGGAAGAAGTACTTGTTTTGAATGATGGTAATGACCAAGATTTGATTGATGCTCTTCTTAAAGTGTTAGATGATCTAGGCGCCGATTACCGTTTGATGGAGTACGAGGAGCCGGAGAATCATGGTGAAGAACCACCTCAAGAAGTCGCGGAAGGTATGAAAGAGGCTGATGCCGTTATCGCCCCAACTTTGAAGTCCCTATCCCATACTGATGCTCGGCATAAAGCGAATGAGGCGGGATCCCGTGTAGCTACGATGCCTACTGTTTCAAAAAAAGTCTGGAATCAGAGCCTGAACGCAGATTACGAAAAAGTCCGTGCTCTTTCCCGGAGGTTCTACAGTGCGCTTGAGAACGTTTTAGAGGTGAGAATCGAGACACCGAGCGGAACTGATCTGAAACTTAAAGTTGATCGGAAGTACTTTGAGAAGGACACCGGTTTCATCAGGGAAGATGGAGATTTCGGAAATCTTCCGGCAGGAGAAGCTGATGGAGGTGTTCTAGACGCTAGCGGAGTTCTTGTTATTGATCATTTTCCCTTCGCTCCGGAGGGTACAGAAGTCGAGATTGAGGATAATAGGGCGGTAGCAGTAAGACATCAAAATAAGGGGGAATCGGAACTTATGGAAACTTTTGAACAGTTCGGGTGTGCGAGACAGGTCGCCGAACTAGGGATTGGAACAAACCAAGAGGCAACCCTGATCGGTAACGTTCTCCAGGACGAGAAGGTTAAAGGAACGGTACATGTCGCGTTTGGAGACAACTCAAGTTACTTCCCCGAGAATCATGAAAAGAGGAATATATGCGATATTCACTGGGACACAATATGCGAGAATCCCACTGTCTGGTTTGATGGTGAAAAAGTGATTGATGAGGGCGAAATACTGATCAAATCAGAGCAACATTTAAAATAGCTTTTCGAATATATCTGGTTATATGAACGCAGTAGCCGGTTCAAGGACTGTTGATGGAATGTTTATGTCAGCTGCTGCGATGATCTCCAAGTTCAAGTTTACTAATTTTCTGACCTTCGGAACCAAGACAGTTATTAATTGGAAATGATTCTTGGTTCCGGAGCCACGTCTAAACTGTAAAAAGGGTGTTTCTCTGTGGTTCTGGAACGATTGAGTGACGGCGCTTCACGGCACTTACTCGTTCCCGATAAAGATGTGCGGAAACTGATTTTTATCCTCTGCCTTCCACTTGTCGATGGAGTCTTCGCAACCCTTCTTGTTACAGGAGCGGTCGAGACATTCTCTGATATAGTATCGGTGGCTCTAACAGTTTTCACAGGAGCGGGAGCTCTCGCAGTACTGTACTCATGTTCGGAGACGAGAAAAGAGGCGACAAGAACAGTGCTTCAGGCAGCACCTTACCTCGTAGTTGGAGCGATTTTAATCTCCTTGGTGGCGCCGATCTACGAGCAGCTATTCTTCATAGAAAGACTTCGATACGCGGCCGGATTAGCATTATTTGCGATAGCAGTGAAGATGGGAGGGCTAGAAGTCGGAGAATTGTCGCTCCTGCAACCGGGACAGTGTTGGTAGCTCTCTCAGCATTATTCCTAGCATCAAGGCTGGATACGTCACAGCTTGACCTCAGCTATATTAGAAAAGGCGGGGCGCTGGTACTTGGAAGTATAGCGCTTTCGATGTACGGATTTAGCATACCGTCGGAGGCAGGCCTGGCGGTACTCGCTCTTTCCGTTTTCACCTCTTACAGGGCCTAGAACTGCTGTACCTGGACCTTGAAGTTGGATTTTTCCTTCAACTTTTCCTCCAGTTTCAGTACTATCCTAATCCGGGTCCAGCCTATTACCAGCAGGAAGCCCAGAGCATCAGTGATAAATCCCGGGCTCAACAGCATTAAACCTCCCAGAACGATCATTGCGCCCTCCAGAACGTTTCGGGATACCTCGTTTGCTGTCACAGAGACACCGAGTTTCCTCCAGACAGTTTTCGCCTCTCGCTTTACGAAGAAGGCGCCCAGAATTCCTGTTAGGAAAACCAGACCCAGGGTTTCGATAAATCCGATTCTGCCCGCGACCTTAATAAGAAGATAAAGATCAACAAAAGGCAATGCGAGCAGTAGTATTGTTATGTAGAGTAGCATATTCAAAGGTTCATTCTGAAACGGTTTAAATCCCCTTTACTGCCTTTCAATCGCCTGGGCTATAAGCTCCAGTTCGCCTTCATAAAGAGTTATCTCGCCCTCAATCGATACTTTCTCTCCTTCCTGAAAGTTTTTATTCGAGTTGAAGTCTGCGACCGATATGGATCCTGTTCCGTCCTCAACCGTAAGAAACAGGTTTCCATCGATAAACTGGCTTGAGATAACTTCTCCCTCAACCGTTACTATCTCTCCTGTCTGGGAAGAACTGAGACCTTCAATCTGAGCTGTTTCCGGTTCAATATTTTCCGCCGTTACAAACATTACTCCCAGTCCTATCACTGCCAGTACAGTAGATACAATGTAGAGTTCCCTGTGTGTCACAGTTCTCTGCTGTAAAGTTCCTCGTATCTTGAATCACCCTGTTGAAGATCAGATCGGAAAAGTTTGACCTTTTTAACTTCAAGTTCGCCAAATCTGTGGTTTTTAAACTCTCTCAATGTTCTCCTCAGCTTTTTCTTTTCATCCCTATCTATATCTCTCACTCGCATAAGCGTTATGTGAGGCTTGAACTCATGTTTGTTGTCAGATGCTATTTTATGGTCAGAAAGCTGACTGTAAAGCCTCTGAAATTTCTCTTCCTGATCTAAACCCGACCAAACCACCCGTATATGTTCAGTTGAGGGAAAGCATCCCACGCCGGAAACCTCCGCCGTGAAAGAGTCAGCCTCAACTTTATCCATCGTCGCTTTCAGCTCGTCTATTTCCTTCTTACCTATATCCTGGAAGAACTCTAAAGTGATGTGCATTTTATCTTTCTTGACCGGTGAGAAACCTAGATCTATTCTATCTTGGACTTTACCCAGTTCTTCAACAAGTTTTTTACTCTCTACATCGATCGCTGAGAACACTCGGGCCATGTAAACTTTTAATGTCTCGGCCATAAAAACATGTTACGGAGGAGCAAAAATGGCTGATAGACCTCGAGGATCACAGATCGTTGGTAGAACAATAGTTTCGGAAGAACACGGCAAAAAATACGGAGAAGTAGAAGACATCTCATTCGTCGGAGACACAGGAGAACTTATGAATCTGCTAATTTCCAATACAACAGAACACATTGACGATGTAAAACTTCAGGAAGACCGGAAGGGAAGAAATATCGTCCCGTTCTCAGCGGTCAGAAGCATCGGCGACTTTGTGATCGTCTCAGAAGGCGACATAATCTGATTAGTGATGGAAAAATAAGGGAAATTACGGATGTCAAGAATTTCCGTTAATCGCTGATTATTCCCTCGTCTGCTACTTTGAATACTGCTTCTGCTTCCGGCATATAGGGTGAATCGACAAGTCGTGCTACTCTCTTGTCTTTCTTTCCTTTTCTCAGGTAGAGTCGTACTGCGGAGTTGTGTGCAACGATGTGTCCTCCGATTGCCTTCGTTGGGTCGCCAAACATCTGGTCCGGGTTGCTCATGACCTGATTTGTGACTACTACTGCGGCATTGTGGGAGTTGGCCAGTCTGAGCAGTGTGTTCATGTGTCTGTTCAGTTTCTGCTGTCGAGGGGCTAGTTCTCCTCTTCCGACATAGTCTGCTCTGAACTGGGCTGTTAGAGAGTCGACAATGATCAATCCTATGTCTTCTTCCTGACAGATATCCTGTGCCTCGTCTGCGAGCAACATCTGGTGGTCCGAGTTGTATGCGCGGGCGACATGGATGTTGTCAAGTGTTTCCTCAACGTCAAGTCCTCGGGCTTCGGCCATCTGCTCGATCCTTGTTGGAATGAAAGTGTCTTCCGTGTCAATATATACTGCTCCTTTCCCTAAGCCACCTTCTCCCTCAGGTAACTGAACGTTAACTGAAAGCTGATGTGAAATCTGCGTCTTTGCTGATCCGTATTCTCCGTAGAACTCTGTAATATTCTGGGTCTCCACCCCACCTCCTAGGATTTCGTCAAGGTCTTCACATCCTGTGGTGATCCGGCCCATATCCTTCCTGGAATCGTACTTATCTTTCCCTGTCTCAAACCCTAGGTCGAGTTCATGCCGTGCCGCCGTGATTATCTTCTGTGATTTTTTATCGCCAAGATCTGCGACTTCTCCGAGGTCGCCGGAGCTCATTGTAGCGATCGACATTAGATCGTCGTAGCCTGCTTCTTCGAGTTTTTCCGCTGTTTTATCCCCTACTCCTTTCAGTTCTACAAGGTCTTTTTCGTTGTCTTCTGTCATTGTGTTATCCTCCCTTTCTTTGTTAAGAAATTCTTGATCTTTTGTCTAGGTAGTATAGTTTTTTAGGCTTCGAACATTTCAATAATCTGGTCAAGCTCTTCTTCAGGTTCTATCTCCTCAAAGCTATTTGCTATGAGCTCAAGCGTTCCGAAATAATCGTTGTGGCGTGCACGGCCTTCAAGTTCTATTCTTTTTCCGATCACATCTGCGGCTGCTTTCTCGACTGCTTCAATATCTCCTTCTTTCTCGGTTTCCTCATCAATATCGAGAAGTTCCCGCGCTCTATCTCCAAACATTACAACCCGGGTATTGCCTGTTCCGTCGTCCAGAACGATTGACATTGCAAGCGCTTTATCCGGCTCTACTTCCCCGTGTTCCTCACATATGTATTCTCCATCATCGTCTTCCCTTACTGTGCTCCCGCACTCAGGGCATTGCGAGTAGAACGGGCTGCTGGTATAAACGTCCATTATCATTCCTTTAACTTTGTATTCTGCGTTCTTGCTTCTTACCTCTCTTATTGAGGCTTCTGTTATTTCTCTTCCTGATTCTACCTCAGGCACTTCATCGTCATCAACCATCTTTACCTGAGCTGAGTCTCCAAGCCTCAGCTCTGCGTTATCCTGGTTGTCTTCTACAGTATATGCTCCCGAGATACCGATTGCATCGTCTTCCTCTACCTTTTCGGCGATCTCGGTCTGCTCATCCCAGAGAGTTAGTCTTATCGTGCCTGTATCATCTCCTAGGGTGATGTTCCTTACTTTGCCATCTTCTTCATCATCGTCTCTCTCGAATGTATTAATGTCAGAGACATTCATTACACGGGCCTTGATATTGACCTTTCTCATGTCCGGAACAATGTTTTCAACCTTCAGAGCTTGGTCGCCTGACTCAGCTATCTGGACCCCTGCCTCCTTTCCGACGAGATGGATTGCGCCTTCTTCTGAGACAAGTCCTTCAAACTCTTCCATTTTTTCCTCTACTTTTTCCTCTACTTCATCTTCTTCAAGGTCTGTTTCCTCTACTATCTTTTCGATTATTTGCTCCGGTTTCATAGTCAAAGGTTGAGATGGAAGACTTAAATCCGTGGTGTTTGCAATTATTCAAAAGAACTAAATCATTACTTTAGGGCTTTCTTGACATCTTCGCCTCTAACTGTCTTCCTGCCGTCTTCTTCCGCAACAGCAACGGATTCTTCCGCCAGGTCACCCGCAAATAGCTCCAGGATCTGTCCAAGCTCTTCGGCTGCGTCTTCTGATACTCTTTTGTCCCCCTGGTTTTTGACCATCTCCTTCATTTTCGAGATAGAGAGTTCCATTTTATCACAGTTAGATATCCGTTGCGAGGTATTATAAATTACTGCTTCCGGTAGAAATAATAGAAAAAAATTAAAGAGAAAATGTTTTTACCACAGGCTGAACCCTGTGTTGCTCTCAGCTTCTGCATCTGCGTTGGCATTTGCTTCTGCGTTGCCATTTGCCTCGGCTTCTGTGTTAGAGTCTGATCCGGCGAAGACGTTTACTACTGCGCTAACTGCCGATCCTTCATCGCTAGAGTTGCTTTCATTTCTTTCTTTCTCTGTGTCAGATTCTGACCCGGTGAAGACGTTTACTACTGCACTGAAAGTTGAACTCTCTCTGCCTTCTTCACTGGAGTTGCTGTCAGCTTCTGCATCTGCGTTGGCGTTCGCTTCTGCGTCTAGGCTTAACGCCGAACTTATGTCAGCCATTATTCCGCCACTTGCCTCTGACTGAGCTTCTCCCTGAGCCTGTGCAGCTACTGCAGGTGTAGCTGTTATAAGTCCGATTAGCAGGATTGCTGCTGCGAATGTGTGTTTGTATTTCATGGTTTGTCCACTAAGTCATCAAAACCAGCGGAAGATTTAAGTACTCTTCTACTAATGAAAGCTAGAAAATGATCTAAGGCGGTTTAGTAGTATTTACTATCCGATTTGCGGGTTCAATTTATTAAATTCAGAGTTCTGACCCAATGAGTTTTAATTGTTACGTTAGAATAACAAATTATGGATGATCATAAGACTCGCCGGGACTTCCTGAAATCTACAGGCTCTATGAGCGCACCCGCTATTTTATTTCCGATTTCCTCGTTCAATTCCTCGTCTGACGGAGAATTTAACTTAAGCTACGATCTAACTGATATCCTAGAAAAACCAATGAATATCACATCAGAAGGATATATTGATCTTGATGGAGACGGGGACATTAGCGAATATGATGCCAGGCTAAGACGAAATATTTCTCAAGACCTAGATGAAGCCCTCGAGGAAGTATATAATCTGCCAGAGCCTGAAATTTATGATAGAATTGCTTCAGGAGAAGAACTCTCTAATGACAATGATGGCGTATTAGATGTCAAATTAACTTACGGGGATATTCCTGAAAATGTTCCCGAATATATAGGCGATGAGTTTTTGGAGCCTTGGGTCAATTTTGTAGCAGGGGATTCCAGAATAGATGTTCATGATGAAAAATTTGATCTAAACGAATCAGAGAAGACGCCTTACCAAATCTTTCGTGAAGCCAAAGAACTGGCTCAAGAATTTGAGGAGTATGATATTCTTCTTCATCTTTCATCTCATACCGGTAATGTGAGCAATAATGAGGTGTATGGAAGAGGACACCTCGCCTCAGAGGATACCCCTCAAGAATTCACCCGTACAAGTGCTGTTTATATCGGTGATGGGCGGACAGCAACTGAATATCAAACAATTACGGGCAGCCAGGAAGTATTGGAACAGATTATGGGCGTCCAGGAAGTACCGGAACAGATGGCGGAGAACCAGGAAATATTGGAACAGATTGCGGAAAACCAAGAAACAATACCTCTGATAGCAGAGAGAAGACTATTGGAAATATCAACCTCTGATCACCATAGGTCACGAACTCGCTCATAACTTAGGGCTCGATCATGAAGATATAGAAGTACAATCAATTCCTACCAAGCAAGGTAAAGCTGCTTTAGCAGGAGCGATAGGTGGAAACTATTCTTATGATGCTTATTCCAACTTGAAAGATGGCGAAGAGCCTGATAGTCCGAGTGATGAATTGAGTTATAAAGAGATGAAAGAAATAGACGGTGATATTAACAAGATGCTTCATTCAACTACGCCGGTAGGTAGCTCGCTTGATCGAGAACTTATCTATAATAGGAATTAAACATGGTAAAAACTCATTGAGCAGGGGGGCTCGACTTATCTTCCCATAACTTGTGAGAAAAACCCTCCTAAGAATGCCCTATTCAAATAGTTTAGCCAGATTACTTTGATCAGATCTCTCACAACATGATGTTTATCTTACGTGAACATCCAATTATTTTAAATATAGTTTGCCTTTACTGTATGATAGTAAACTTATATCCGGATTTTTCCCAGATTTCCAAGATAATTAATCTGAAAAATAGTAAAAAGAAACGCTAGCAACACTGGTGTGTGAAGATAACAAAAATCCAGGACGATGGCGAACGCTTCATAATACACGGAGACAAAGGACTTTTTGACCGCATGAAGGAGGTTTTCGACCAGATGGCTCTAGGTGTGTGTAACAGAGAGTGAGAAAGGTGTCGCTAATATACTTTATACAGAGAATAATCGAGATATTGTGCTGAGAGTGCTAAGTGACCGTACAGAGAAATGAGTGTTGAAGTAGAATGAACACTCATTAGCTACTGTTAAATGGCTATTTTCAAAATCTGGTCTATAATAAAGAAGGTATGTTTATAGTACGTGATTTTGTGTTTCTGCATAGATCCTTCACGCTTACCCAAGGGTAAGTGATACGGATATGGTATAGCATAAAGAACCTATAACTTCGACAGCCTGTTTTGCAAATAGGGAACCGGCACCTAGTTATACCTCCTTTATTTTAGGCGGTTTTTGATGTTCTTGAGCTTTCTATATTTGTTTTACTTGTTGTTCTGATTGTTTTTGAGAGATACGAGTAATTCGTTAAATCTGAAAGGGCAAAAAACAGTTGTTTCAGAGCTTCTCTATATTTAAGGGTGTGCGTTATCTTTGAACACTCAATTGAGAGTGTGTACTTGTAGCGAACACACTCTTTATCATGTTTTCTTCTTGCAAAAACAACATATGATTTTAAAATACATTGAATGTTTGTCTTATTTTCATAGTCCTGGATTTTGTCTGTTCGTTTTATTTGAACAATCTTTATGTTTTTGTAAGAAGTTTGAAGGTTTCTAGTGAGACATGAACGAGAAAGAGATCACGGAAAGCTCCGTTCTGAACCTTCTTGATCCTGTGAAAAACAGTAAGTCTGGATAGGGTTTGAGTAGTTTTCTTGCAAAATCAGGTCAGCCTTCTCTCGGGCTACTTCCTTCCCCTTCTTCGTCTTTTCTAGGGATCTTGTAGTATAGGAATCCTCCACCACCCATTACTGCGATCAGCCCTGCAATGAGTCCAAGGTTTTGGTAGTAACTGCTCCGGGTGTTTTCTAGGCTTTTCTGAGCGTCCTGCAGGTTACTGTTTGAGTTTTCAAGCTCGTTTGAGGCGTTGGCACTGATCGATTCGATTTCTTCCTGGGTTGACGCATTCTCCAGCTTTTCTTTGTCATTTTCGGCTTCTTCTAGCTGTTTCTCGCTTTTCTCTAGGTCTTTGCGAGCTTCTCTATTTTCTCTGTTCTTACCGTATTTCCTTTCGGATTCTCTCAGCTCTGCCTTTGCTTCCGCTAAGTTGTCTTTCGCTATCTGTATCCTGAGTTCTAGCGCGGCCATAGTATTCTGTCTTCTCTGAGCTATCTTGGAGCTGTTTTGCCTCTCTTCTCCAGTATTGTTCTTTTCTGAGCTGTCTTTGGTAGTTTTCTTCCTACCGGTTCTATTCTCTGAGCCGCTGACGTTCACGTCAAGCGAGGTGTTTGTTTCCTGAACCTCTG
Organism: Nanohaloarchaea archaeon SW_4_43_9; assembly: GCA_003009815.1. Classification (GTDB taxonomy): domain Archaea; phylum Nanohalarchaeota; class Nanosalinia; order Nanosalinales; family Nanosalinaceae; genus SW-4-43-9. The sequence goes on from PXPD01000021.1 coordinate 9,393, forward strand.
CATCTAAACTTGTATCTGTGCTTGTATCCGAGTCAGTATTTGTGGTTGTATTTGAGTCAGTGCTGTTGGAATCCGTGCCAAGACTTGCGTTGCCGTGGAAACTGCCTGTAATTTCTGAATCGGTACCTTCAGTTGCCTGATCTGGCGTTCCTAGAGATGTGGCTGAGGCTATTCCTGTGGCTAGTGCTAGGGCTGTCAGCAGTATGAGGACTTTTTTCATGTTTACTTCTCCAGCTGTGTTTTGATGTTGTGTTTGATGAGGTGTGTGAAGTCTTCTTTGAATATCTTGTCTGGTGCGATGAGTCTTTTATCAAATTCGTTAATTTTCGAACGATATTCATTTTTAAAGCTTTCCATGAATTCCAGGTACTCATCGAAGTCTGGAAACCCTACGAATAATACCAGTGTACGCCGGAAATCATCTGTTTCTCCCAGAAATATTGTGTTGGGTTTGTCAGCAAGCTCGGATTTGTCGATCGGCTCTGAAAGCTGTACAGTCATCATGCAGTAAACCGAAACTCCTACTGCCTCCAGGTCGACTATCGGTAGGTACTCATGTATGGTGTCATTTTCCTCAAATTTTCTCCTGATCCGGTTTGCTGTTGCCTTGCTCATTCCTGTTTCACTGGCGATCTCTGTGTCTGTTCTGCTTCCGTCCTCAATGAGGGCTAGAAGAAACTTTCTCTCATTATGTGACATATCTTCAATACTTTCTCTCATATAGAGTAAATATCTGACAAACTTTATAAAAGTAAGGTTGTAAATGAGAAAATACCTCACAACGTGATCAACAATGAAAATGAAAACACACACCCGAAACGCAGTTTTGATGACCCTCGCAGTAGCGCTGATGGCAGCACCAGCAGCCGCAACACACGCAGAAGCTGGCGCCGCAGCTCACACCTCGACGAATGTGGAGGCTGACGCACAAACTGACGCACAGGCCGACACAGAAGTAATGGCTGAAGCAATTGTCAACCTGAACTCTCGAGTAAATGAGCTTGAAGCACAGGTAAACGAGCTTCAGGCACAAGTTAACGGAAGTTCAGATGCAGAAGCCTACGGTTCAGCTGACGCAAACGCTGACGTGAAAGCTGATGCAGATGCGAATGTAGATGCAGATGCGGACACAAACTCACAGGCACAAGCACAGACACACGCAAATCAGAACGGAAAGACCAACGCTGACTCAGAGAACAGTATCTTTGCAAGAGTATCTGGCATGTTCGCAGGAGGCGCTGACGCAAACGCTGACGCAGACGCACACACAAATGCAGACGCTGACACAAGCGTAGAAGCATCCGAGAACTCGGAAGTCAGATCAGAGACTGACGGAGAAACAGGGCTTAAAGGCGAAGTAATGGCTTACCTCGGAACAGCCGCTGACGCAGAATCAGACACACAGGCTAAAAGTGATTCATCCGCAGAAGCAGACTCGCACACAAGTGCAGACGCTGATGCAGACGCACACACCAATGCAGATGCAAACACTGACGCAAACGCTGACTCAGACGCATCAGGTAGTGCAGAAGGCGGACTAGCTGGTTCAGTAGGCCTTAACTAGAAACCTGGCTTTTTCTCCCTTTTTCTTTATCTCTTCTTTCAATCACACTAGAAATATTCAAACTTCTCACAGGAATGTAGAGGTTGTTCAATAAAGCAAACAAACAGAAATTCAGGACTGGATACAGAGATAGAACTCACATACAATCACGAAGTTATGGAGGGTCTATCCTGCTGAATTTTCTGCTCTAGATCATATAAGGAGCGAAAAAGCGAATCCTATAAAAGCACCTATGCATACGAAAGGTGCTGCCGGAACGATCTTCTTCCATATGACAGCTTTCAGAGCCAGAAGCCCGAAGAAGGAGCCGCCAGCCGTCAAAGCTGATGTCTGTAAGCCGTACTCAAGCACTGTGATCGCAAATATTAGTGGAACAATTACATCACCGCCACCTAAAACTCTTGAACCGATCTTGAAGCCAGGGAAAGAGCTTCTATCAGTCTCCTGAACCAGAGACCCCATAAAACCGCCTTTCACCGCTATAACATCATAAGTCATGTATAGAATCATGAAGATCGCGGCGTTCTGAACGGTCAGTACTATCCCCATTATGGCCGCGGCACCGGCGAAACATACTGCCAGCAGCGCACTAACAACACCATCAGACTCTGAGAAATGAATCGTCATCAGGAGCGCTGTCACGAGCAACATCGTCGCGCCAACACCGAGAAAGCTGTCGAACACGATGAACGATGATAGAGCGTAGACCGTGTATATCCAGGTATTGGCCGCTCCGTACATCTTATTCCTGTATATATATCCCATCAGAAGTGCGGATACACCAACTACCCCAATCATAATCCATGGTACAGATCCCTGAGATACCGGAGTAGATGAAAGATCACGGAATCTGAGCCTGTAAGCCGTTAGAAGACCGAGTATCTGGGTCGTGACGAATAGAACCAGCATCTGGAGATCGTCTTTGAAATCGTTGAAGTTCGGGTTTGGCAAGTTCATACCAAGAAATTAGCAGCGGAGAGTTAAAACATACTTAGATTCCAGTACATTAGTTTGGTTTCTCAGTCTTCAGTGGTTTTGTGGCAGGATATTAACTGACTCTGTGTTTTTGCTTCCTTCAAGCTCGTTGTAAAGCTCTATTACTCTTTCGGCAGGCCCATTTGTATGGAAGACTTCTAGACAGTTGTCGCCGTCAAGTTTGCTGTGTAGCTGGGTGGTTAGCACATCATCGAATCTGTGCGCGATTTCGGCTATTTTCTGCTCCCTTTGATGCGGGTGCCTTGTGACTATTACAGCATTCAGTTTTCCCTCCAGCTTCTGGTTTTTTTGTGTTTCTCGGTGAAGGTTTTCTACGGCTTTCCTGATTAGCTCGCTTCTTCCTTTAAAGCTTGCTTCTGCCTGTATTTTTTCGATCTTGTCTAGTGTTTCTTCATCTACCGAGAGGCTTATTATTTCCATAACACAGAATTAATAGTATTATTTAAAAAATTAATAACTGCTTTATCTCACAATGGTACAGACAACTATAATCGCAAGCCTTGTTATAACTGCACTGTTCTCGGCTATCGGAGGATCTATGCTCTACATATCCGATGAAAACTTTGAGAAACTAACTCCATACCTAATATCTCTCTCAGCTGGAACAATATTTGGAGGAGTCTTCATACACTTGGTATTCCGGTTAGCAAACAGGTTTAACTATGGTAGAATGACCGGACTGCTGATAATTGCCGGTATGATGGGCTCCTTCGTACTTGAAAGAATGATCCACTGGCACTGCCACCATAGCGGAGATCACAAAGAACCTCTGCCATATGTTCTGGCTGCCGGGGATTCCGTTCATAATGTATTGGATGGGGTGCTTATAGCTACCAGTTTTCTAGCCTCTACATCGGCAGGTATCGCAGCGACAATCGCTGTAGTTGCGCACAAGATTCCAAAGGAGCTCGGAGACTTCGGTGTCATGGTTGGATACGGATTCTCAAAGCTGAAGGCTTTAGGGGTAAACATTGGTATCAGCGCCTTCATGTTTATCGGTGCTGGACTGGTTTTAGGTCTGTCGCAGCTTTCGGGAGCCACGGTACCGATTCTGCTACCTCTCGTGGTTGGAAACTTCGTCTTTATAGCAGGAAGTGATCTGCTGCCGGATTTCAAGGGTAGTGAGAACTGGATCGCACATCTAGTCGTGTTTTCCCTTGGTGTGGGATTAATGTACTTGATTCCGTACATCAAGGCGATGGTCAGCTGATAAAGTCCTTAACAGTCTCAAAGAAGGTTTTATCCTTCTCTCCTTCTAACCTCATTTCCTCGAGTATTTCTCTCTGCTCTTCCGTTAAGTTTTCCGGAACATGAACATCTATTTTGACATAGAGGTCTCCTTTGTTTCTCATCCTTCTCTGTGTGGGCATACCTTTGCCTTGGACCCGCAACACCTGGCCGGGTTGTGTGCCTTCAGGGATATCAAGCTGTATATCTGAGTCCGGATGTTCGAGTTCTACTTTTGCCCCAAGGGCTACATCTCCGATCCCTACCGTTAAAGTTGTGAAGAGGTCCTCGTTCTTTCTCTCGTAGATTTCGTGTTCCTCAAGATTAATGTAGAGGAATAGGTCGCCGTTTTCACCGGAGATTGATCTGTCCCCTTCACCGGACATTCTGAGCCTTTGACCGTCTTTCACTCCAGGAGGTATATCCACTGTTATCTTGTTTTCCTTTTCCTTTAATCCGGTTCCGTTGCATTCAGAGCATTTAGTTTCCGGTATTTCTCCTCGCCCATCACATTCCGGGCATTCGGTCACTGATCTTGCTCTCCCTAGCGGTGTTCTCTGAACCTGTTCTACCTTTCCTCTTCCTGAGCATCTGGAGCATGTCGAACTGTTTTTGTTTTCGGCTCCCGTGCCGTCACAGTCAGAACATTCAACTTTTCGTTCCACCTCAAAAGTTTTCTCAACCCCTTGATACGCTTCTTCCAGCGTTATAGTGGTATGCATCTTGAGATGGTTTCCTCGCTTTCTCCCCCGATTACTGAATCCTCCTCCGCCGAATATCTGTTCGAAAATATCCTGAAAGTTGGAGGCAGCTCGGCGCTGACCTCTGCCGGCGTGACCTTCTACGCCCTGCTCTCCGAACCGATCGTACTTCTTTCTCTTATCCTCATCGGAAAGAACATCGTACGCCTTGTTAATCTTCTTGAACTTCTCCTCGTCCGCAGTATCAGAGTTAGAATCCGGGTGATACTTCTTCGCCTTTTTACGATAGGCCTTCTTTATCTCATCCTGAGAAGCGTCTTCGCCCACGCCGAGAAGCTCGTAGTACTCTTTCGTCAACGAATTTTCACCAGAGTTTGATCATTTTAAGCTACGCTTCGGCAGCTTCCGAAAGGTTTTAGGAGAGAAAGAGGAGATAATTTAATCCTCCTCTTCACCTTCATCGACTTCTTCGTAGTCGGCGTCAACTACCTCGTCGTCTCCAGAATTGCCTGGTGCTCCACCCATATTCATGTTCTGGGCTGCCTGTTTGAGATCCTCTTCGCTCATGTTGCTTGGGTCGAAGCCCCCTGGTCCGGCGCCTCCAGCTTGATCTCCGTAGATTTCCTTACCGATTTCCCGTAGCTCTTCCTGGAGGTTTTCAATTGCTTCTTCGATTTTCTCAGCGGCTTCTTCCAGGTCGTCCATCTCTTCTGCTTCTTCTTTTTCCTCTTCTAGATCTTCGATTGCGTTCTCTACTGATTCGATGATTGAGTCATCGTCGACCTTGTCTCCGTGTTCTTCTATCTGTGTTTCCGCCTGATTGATCGTGGAGTCAGCCTGGTTTTTGGCTTCGATAAACTCCCTTCTTCTCCTGTCTTCTTCCTCGTGTTTCTCTGCTTCTTCCTTCATTTCTTCTATTTCTTCTTCATCAAGCCTAGAGGCATCGTCGATTGTGATTGATGCTTCTTCCCCTGACTCCTGTTCTTCGGCTGAGACGTTCAGTATTCCATCTGCATCAATCTCGAATGTTACTTCGATTTTTGGCTGTCCGGCCGGCGCCGGGGGAATTCCCTCAAGGTTGAACTGTCCGAGCGACTTGTTGTCTTTTGCCATCTCTCTTTCTCCCTGGACAACGTGGACTGTCACCATTGACTGGTTGTTCTGTGCCGTGGTGAAGGTCTTTGATTCCTCTGCAGGGATAGTGGTGTTTTTCTCAATAAGTGTCTCCTTCAGTCCTCCCTTCACTTCTACTCCGAGGGATAGCGGTGCTACATCCAGCAGTAGAATGTCATCCATTTCACCTGAGATGCTTCCGGCCTGGACTGCTGCGCCTTCTGCTACGGCTTCATCCGGGCTGACCTCTTTGTTTGGCTCCTGGCCTGTGATCGCCTGGACATGTTCTCTTACCGCTGGGACTCTGGTTGTACCTCCAACGAGGATCACCTCACTGATCTCGGCTTTTTCGATTTCTGCGTCCTGTATCGCTGTTTCGGTTGGCTCTGTCGTTCTCTGGATGAGTTCGTTTACCAGTTCTTCA
>PXPD01000022.1 GCA_003009815.1 Nanohaloarchaea archaeon SW_4_43_9
TGACTGCTGTTCTAGAGCTCCTTCAAAGTAGAACTGTGTGCTCACCCCTCTTTCTACCAGGAATACTTGCTGTATCGATATAAATGTGAGGATGAGCAGAGAACCAAATATCACAGCTGCAATAATAAAAACCTGCCCCTTTGATTTCATTTCCACATAATCACCTGGACTTCTCTTTCTGCTCCATCTACCAGATTTCGGGAAACAACAGAACCGGCTTCCGGAACAGTTCCCTCGCTGTACTGTGTCTGTACCTCAAAGGTGAGATCAGGATTTCCGGTAAAGTTGAGGTAGCCGGATTTCCGGGAGAGCTCTACCTCGCTGTAACCCTCGCTGCCGGAGCTGAAGGCATTCTCACCTCTATAGGTTACATCGAAGCTATCGGTTGAATGAACCCAGAGAAGCAGTTTCTTGTATCCTTGATCAAGTTCGTACTCCTCTTCGCTGTTGATCTTCTGTCTAGTTCTATTTATGCTGTTTATTCTTGCTGTGGAGTTGTAGTTTTGCGGCGTATAAGGTTCTATATTATCTGCTATTTCATCTACAGAATCTCCTAGCTGATCTCTGTCCTGGAGCGAAAGCATGCCCCGCTCAACCGGCTCAAAACTTGGCTCAGGCGCCGATACTGTATTTGGTATCACAAAGATTGATACTGAAAGAACTAATGAGGAAGCTATCACTGCTTCAAGAGTATATACAAAACCTTTTTTCATCGCCAAACCACCACTTTGTTCTGAATCGGTTCCAAGCCTCCTGTACGGTTTATTATAAGTGATTCAGTATCTCTTGCAAATGTGTTTGTGAGCGGTATTTCGCTACCTGCATTCAGCAGGCTTAGGTTTTTTTCTGGGTCGATAAATATTCTGGAACTTTTGACCTCCCAGCTTCTTGATATATTCTCAGAGGTTCCGTTAAAACTTAGCTCTATCTGCTCCGAATTCCTGATGTCAATACTGTAGTTTTTGAGTCCTTCTTGGACAGTCAAGTTCTGTCCGCCGAGATAGTTCCCGAACTCATTGTAGGCATCGACTTGTGCTGAGAGCGCGGTTTCATCAGGTACTGAAGCATTAATCTCTAGCTCGGTCCAGTTCTTCTCTTCATCATCTCCAAACCGGTTGCTGGTATAATTTCCTTCAAACTTTCCATCTTTACCTTTGAAGTAAAGATCTTCGACATCAGAACCGGATAGGCTGCGGTTGTAGATACGGACCTCATCAAGCTTTCCATCATAGTGTATCTCGTTATCGGCTTCAGCTCCTAACGCTATAGAGTCGCTGTTGGTCGAAGGAGAACCGGTGTCATCGGTGTTAGAAGCTTGCCTTTTACCATTCACATAGATATACCTGTTATCGTTAGAATCATCAAATACCGCAGTTAAATGGTACCAGTTACCGGCGTTTATCAGGTCTGATGTATCAAGACTAATAGTATTCTCTGAACATTATCTGATTTACCTGTATCAACATAATCATCGGCGCCATCAAAGTCGAAAGACTGAGTGCTGAAAGTGCCGTTGACCCCTCTACTTACTCCGTTTTCAGGAGTTCCATCATTTCCTTCACCGGAATAATCAATGACATTACCGGATTCTCTATCCATCCGCCAGTATCCCACCAAACCCTTTGTTAGATCATTGCCTGCTGATCCGTTCCTGTATCCAATTCCCAAGGTACCTGAACTGTTTTTTCTATCTGCCGAAGTCCCGGTATAACTTCCTGTGTTCCAGTCTTTCTGGTCTGATATATCCTGTAGAATGCTTCTGAATTTCTGGCTAGCGGCTTCCGCGAAACCGTACGTTATGTTGTATCCCTGGTCTCCAAGTTCCAGTTTTTTCTCAAGCTCCTGTTCATCAAGACTGTTTAGTTCCCTGATATTTTCCTTTGTTGCACCTCTTACCTTTTCCGACACACCGAAATAAATTTCGCCCTGTTTGAACATTTTGGCTCTCTTCCATCCTTCAGCATAATCCGAATTATGAAGCATAATCCTGAGCCTGTCAGTCTCTATTTCTGCCTTCACTACATCGGATCCATCGGATTTCGTGACGTTGGCATCTAGGTCACCGATAAAGCTTATTCCGTAATTGGATGCAATCGTGAATCCCTTTGTCTGGTTTGATTTAGATACTTGGCCTTCTAGAGGCGTGGTTGAGTTATCGTTCTCCCAGTAAAGGGTTGAAAGGTTTTTGAGGTAGAAGGTTGTGGTTTGTGTGTCTTCTATTATTATCTCCGGTGTTTTCTCATATACTGTCAGGTTACCGTCGAAGGTTGAAGCCGAGATTGTCTTTCCTTCAGTACTGTAATCTGTGTAGTGGAACTCTGCATCGCTGTTCAATAGTTCATTTCCTTGTATCTGTAGAGAGGTGAGTCCAGGACTGTTAGGTTCTACCGTTATCAAGCTGTTTGAGATCTCTCCATTGGTTGAAATACTGGTTGTACTTGTGTTCTCTGAAATACTTTCTTCGTAGTGGCTCATTTCATAGCTTGAGTTGCTGCCTTCAACTACAGCCTTCACGTTTTTCTCGCTCACATTGATGTTTGAGGTTGTATTCATCGACCCTGAGTTTCTGGCAGTTGAGCTCCGGAAAAAGTGGGGTCGGTCAACAGGTACATCTGACTCTAGTTCTACAGGCGTTCTCACGTAGAGATTGGTTTTCCGACCTTCGATATAGGTTTCCTCCTCTAGATTCGAGGAAGTCTCTGCAAGCTGATTCTGGATCCCTGATGAGTCTAATACTTTTAAGCTAGGCTGTGAGATTATTATCACTGTTGAGAGGGAGGTAATTAGAAAAAGGGATAAGCCGACTGTCCAGTCGATATTTATTGCCTGACCTTCCGATTTCATCAGTATATACCTACTGAGTTTTCTCCTTCTTTGACTATTTCAAAGTTGTATCTTCCAGGGCTGTACGATATATTGGAATCTATATCTACTTCCGGATCATAGATCACTCTAACCTCCGGGTTTTCAGGTAAAACATATGCGAAGCTTGGCCTGATCTGCTCAAGGAACTCGTTTTCTTTAATCAGCTCTTCCCGGTTTTGAATATTATTCCGGTCCCCTTTGGTGAATGGTATAATAAAATCAGAAGATGTAGAATTAGCCTTCATAACATACACATTTTCCCCTTCAATGCTTCTTGAAGCTGAAGACATTTTATCTGAGACAATTCCGGAAGTTAATTCATCTCCTTCTGCAACCATAGCAGGATAATCTGCTGAGTCAAAGCTCTGTTCACCTTCAACCTCTTCACCATCAAAGTAGACATCATCGTCCGAAGTAAGATTAAACTCTATCTCCAAAGTGATATTCTCAGGTTCAGCATAACTTCCACACACAAGTCTGTCAAACAAACCCGGTCCTCCTACATGAGCGTTATCCGGTCCTGAGACGGAAAAAAGCTCGGTCTCGTTAGCTAGACACATGTCGCCTTTTGAGGTGATTCTTGTGTTCATTTCGCCGGTACAGACATTTAACCGGTATCCGCCGAATGTGGAGAAATGTGCGTTATCCTCTCTACTGCTTAAGTGGAAACCTGAAGTGCCTTCGCACCTCTCTTCCTGTATAACTACATCTGAGATGCCTTCAACACAAAGGTTATTATCATAATAACCGGGTTCTGCAGGATGACTGTACAGTTTCTGCGGATCTGAGATGGATATTACCGGTTCTTCCTGGTTATTACACTCATCTCTAATTTCAGGCTCTATCTGGCCGGATACGGAGGATACGAGAAGTATGCAAACAAAGGACAGGAATGTTTTTCTCATTAATCATTTTTTAGCCGCTGCTAATTATTAAACCTGATTTTTTAAACTCGGTCTCATAATCTATGATACATGCCTGATACATTTGGAACCGGAAATATGAAAGACAGTTTTGATAGAAAATCGCTCAGCTTTCTAATATCCGGGCTTATTCTAGGGTCGGTTGCAGTATTCTTATCATTAAATGCTGGAAATGTAAGTGGTGAAGAGGCAGCTCAAGACCTAGTTTCAACGCTTGAGCAGAGTTCAGGTCAGGATCTTGAACTTGTAAATGTCCAAGAAAGTAACGGCCTGTATAAAGTCGACATAAAAGACGCTAATAATCAACTTTCCACATACTATATCACGAGAGACGGAGAGATGGTAGCCCAAGATGCAGGTATGACTAACTTTCCTGAGTTCAGGCAACAGGTCTCTGCACAGGCAAACTTCTCTTCATGTCTAGAGGAGGAAGGAGTTGTAATGTTCGGGAACCGGTCTCAAAGGTCAACCGCCGCACAGATCCAGCTTCTAGGGGGTCCAAACATGGTTTCAGGAATTTATGCTGATGTAAATAACGAACAGGTTCTGAACCAGGCTCAACAGCTTGGAATAGAGAGAATACCTGCCTTTGCAACAAATGAGTCTGCCGTGCAGGGAGTACAGACAGTACCGCAGCTAGAAGAGTTCTCAGGCTGTGAATATAACGGTTAGGGAAATGGAGGGGAAAAGAAACAAACTAAAGGATCTTGGAAGGGATCTGAATCGGAAAATAGATTCATACAGGGAGCAACTGCTGATATATGGCCTTATTGGTGTCGCAGTAATTTCTGGCACAACTTTCCTCTATATAAGTCCTTTAGAAATTTCTCATATTGGAGATGATAGAAATGTTAATATTGAGGGAGAAACGGTGAATGTAAATGTGGATGGGGAGAGAGCTGAGCCTTTCAGACCGGTAATATCGCCAGAGGACGGCATCAGGTTTACTAACAGCGCAGATCATCAACTTGAATTTGGATTTGATAGACATGTCGATTCTTTCTCACTTCAATCTGGGGAAAGTCGGGTCGTAGATTTGAATATGACCGTGTACTATAATGTGACTGCTTCAGGGCAGGAAGAGTTCCGGCCGATTTTAGCAGGAATATCAGTTCAGTGATTCTGTCTGGAAATCCAAACCAGTTTAAATAAGCCCTGAAAAATAAGTATTAAGGTCATTTAAAGGTGGAAAATAGAAAAACAATCTTAACGATATTTTTGGCATTATTTTTGGTAGCTAATGTCGGCGCACAGGACCCAAGGCACCCATTGAGCCAGATATATCCGATAGATATTGATCTGGGGATGGAGGCCCAAGATATAAGGAATGTCTCCCAGCTCCAGCTTAATGACGGTGTAGGAGAGAAAGGGAAACGATGAATGGGACATTCTGAACTCAAATGTGAACATGAATGGGAACAACATAACAGGTATCGATACCCTTCTATTCGAGAGCGGTATGAAAATCAACGGCTCTATAAATACCTCAGGTGGAGATGTCAACCTGGAAAACGGCTCCATACATAACGTCTACTCGATTGATGGTGGAGGTGATCCAGTAAACTTTTTCGACCCGGTTGATATGAATGGAAATCCTCTTTTGGACTCAGATGGAAATCTGGAGATACAGGGCGAAGTCTATCTCCCTACCGGAGACCTTGATATGGCAGGAAACGATATTGTAAATCCAGCTAACGTCGACGGCGTTGACCTAGATGACCCTGGTAACGGAATAGCTGTACTGGATTCACGGTACCAGATAATAGAAGACGCAGTAGGGGACTCGGAGCTGAACAACTCACAGGAGTTTACCGCTGACGGAATTGTTCTTACATCTAATCTCAATATGACAGGTAATGACATAGAGACCGGTGGGGGGGACATTGCTGTGGTAGATACTGCCAATAGCCAAGATATAGCGAGATTTAAACAGAGCGGCGAGTTTCAAGTACCGAACGGAAATCTTGATGTTAATACAAATCAGATTACAGGTGTATCAACTATACAGGCGGATGTGAGCAACCCTACATTAGATACTGCAGGAGGTGGATCCGACCAATGGATTGTATATGATGATGCTAATTCACAGGCAATAACCCGATTTAATGAGGGAGGAAATGTTGAGATACCTAAAGGAAATCTCAAGATGAATGGAAATAATATCGTCACTAACGATGAAACTGACATGGAACTGAAGGGTGAGAGAGAAGTCAATATTAGGTCAAATACAGATTCTGATGGCTCGGGTTCTCTAAATCTCTATTCTGGCGGAACTAAAGGCATTCAAGTTACTGCCTCCGGAGGAAATGTCAACATACCAAACGGAAATTTGAATATTGGTCTACCTTCCAATGAAGGAAAAAAACTGGACGTAGCAGGAGGAGTTAATACTGAAGGAAACCTTAACATGAATCAGAATAAAGTGCAGACAGTTGATGTGATTAATGGCACTCCAAATGAGCCTCTGGAGCTGACAGTCTCAGAGACCGGGGGATCAGAACTTGTGCTGGATAACTCAGGAGATGTGCGGGTACAGAATGGAAATCTTGACTTGAGAGGTAATTCACTTGTAGATACAACTTCTAGCAATACAGTTTATATCGGAGATGGAAATGATGACACTGTTGTCATGGATGCTCCTGGAAATGTCGAGTTTGAGGGAGACCTTGACTTGAGCAGTGATTCCATAATTAACTACTATGACTCGGCGTGCCCACAGGGAAAGACTATAGCTGATATACAGGATGATGGCAGTTTCCAGTGCGTGGATATAGCGGAAGAAGTTACTGATGTCTATGTTAACAGATCCGGAGATACAATGACAGGTGATCTCAACATGTTGGGCAATCAGGTAAAAAATGTTTCACGGCTTGGAGCAGGAACAGCTAATCCCCAGGAAAATCTTGATGTCGACGGAACCGCATCTATTGAAAACTCGGGAACACGTATGGAGGTCGACTCCACAGGGGATGTGGTGGTGACCTTAGGGCCATGAAAAAATACATTATACTTACTTTAGCAGCGCTGATGTTTATCGGAGCCAGCTCTGCAAACGACTATATTATACAGGACAGTAATGGAAACCCTCTATTCGCTGTAAATGATACAGGTGAAAAACAGGTCTACAACGGTGAACTGGATATGAACGGGAATGAGATAAGCTCGGTAGGAGCACTCGATCTAGGGTGGAGAAATCTTACCGATTATCCATCAGGTTGTGGTTCAGATGAAGCAGTTAGAGTAATTGGGGATACCCTCGACTGTACATCATTGAACCCGGGAGGAACGGTAGAGACCGCCGGAGGAACAAGAGGCCAAGTCGCTTACTTCGTTGACGCTGAAAACATTACAGGAAGCAACAATTTCTACTGGAACAATTCTCAGGTTGAATTAGGTATTGGAACTGATAATCCTTCTGCAACTTTAGATGTAAACGGCGATG
>PXPD01000023.1 GCA_003009815.1 Nanohaloarchaea archaeon SW_4_43_9
CCTTTTCCTCTCCCTGTTCATACATCAAAGCTGCCTGTTCCACCTTGTTCCGGGCAAATCCGTCCTCCACAAGACGGTAGATCCAGGTATAGAGCTGTTTGTCGCCTCTTCTGAAAGGTCCATGGTATGTTCCCTGCTGTGATTCTACTCCTGGCTTCATAAGATGGTACTGTCTCAGAATCTTGGCTAAGGGCTTCTCCGGATTGATACCGGTCGTATAGTCTTCATAGGATGCTATCTTCTCCTCGTTCTCAATCATCTCCTTCATCTGGTTCCAGGGATTAGCACCGAAGCTGGCAACGTGCTCCATATCGATAGTGAACTTGGCGATGCAACTATCCAGTTCAGGATGCATATCTCCCAGTTTGTTCCTAGCTGTAATATTTATGGCATGGGAAGCTGTAGCGATGTCTTTCGGCCTCCACAGCTTTAGTAACTGCTGCGGGCTTCCGTGCATAGCCTCAAGATTAACACCTATACCATGTTTGTTCATAAACTCCATCCATGTCGACTCACCAGAGTTGAACTCCGAATCCATCTGGGTGAAGTGACCCCAGACATAACAGGCTGCAGTTGCAGCCGCAACATCCATCCTGAATTCATGGCTTTCCTCTAGTGCATCGAAATAGCCGTCTTCAGTAGCAGGTTCCTTTAGATTAATTTCATACTTTTCAGACCATTCATCTTCAACTAATGCCTTCCAGATAAACTCTGGTGCATTCCAGCCCTCATGTTTTTCGTTTTCCACGGAGGAGGAAGACATCCAGCAGGGGATGATATAGTAGAATAGGTTTGATTCCATCCACATCGGCTGTTCATATTGATTACCTAGGGCCCTAAGCATCTCCCTGTACCTTCCACTTTCAAAGAACTTTTTTTCTCCTGTAAGAGTCTTGACAGCAGCATTATCAAGTTCCCATGGACCTTCATTTGATTTATCGAAATCATTACCATCATATTCCTCAGCTTTCTGAACTATCCTCTGCGGGTCATAGTCTAGGTGGTTGGATAAAGCGCTTCTTTTACCCTCTACTGAGATTAGGAACTTGTCACCGTTACCGTTCCATATCTTATCGAGTTTATCGTTTAGATCGCTAAGAGCTTTCTGTGAGATAGCCTCAAGTTTTTCTCCGTCAACTACATTCTTAAGTTCCAGTTGATTTCTGTATATGAACTCTTTATTTTCGATTCTGTAAATTGCTTCAGGCAGAGTTCTAAGGCTTGATACCCGAGTTGTCTGGCCGAGAATCTCGTTTATAGAGTCGAGACTATCTATAGTTATCTCATCGGAGTTATCGCTATTGGGGATAGATATTTCTATGGTTATCTGTTCATCTTCATCCCATTTCTCCGATATAAGGTCGAGCCAGACATTTTGTACACCAACATCTGATCTTGCTGCTGTAGAAACTAGAGCAGCTTTACCCTGTAAAAGGTCTTCGGTTTCTTTATTCCTCATTCTTTCCTTACCTACGTCGTAGAAATTGTCGCAGGCCTGTCTTTGTGCATCTCTGAATATCCGATCGAATTTTTCCGAGTACCTGGAAAGGAAGTTAGTGTAAAGCTGCCAGGGCCGGTCTACAGCTTTCTTTAACAAGAACATTTTGTAAAACTTTTCCAGAAACTGTTCATTCCTGAATATGCTTCTATTTGCCATATCTCTCATATCTAGTTCATCTTTGTCTAAGCCATTTATCTTGAAGCCAAAAGGATCCATTCCAACATCCATTGGCATTCTTTCTTCTAGTGGAGGCATTGGCGAGGTAGATGCGTGAGGATTGATCCGGCCTATATTGAAGTCGGCCTTTCTTTCTGCCTTTTGCTTGAACTTTGCCATTTCTTCAAGATAATTTGTGAAATATGGGTGGACCGTCCCGATTCCTACTCCCTGCTGTCCCTGGGTTTTGTAGGCTGATGCGTATCCCATGTTCGGTTCGCTGTGCAGTGTTATATCCAGTCCGAGCTGGTCGACGACGTCTATTATCTGATCGCCTTCAATTGAGAAGGTGGCGGGATTGTATATCTGGACCTCCATAGCGCTTCCACCGATCTGGGCCTGATCTCCGATTCTCCTGTCAACCGGTGTCGGAATATTTCCCACGTCCAGTCCTGAAGTGTTTCCAACCACATAGTTCATGTCCGGGAATCCTTCTTGTTCTTGCTCTTCCGATACATCGAAGTTCTCTTTCAAACGGTTGAGTATGAATTTCGGTCCTTTCATCTTATTTCATAGTGTAGAGACCCATACTGATCTTTAGATCGAAGTAGTAGTTAAATTTGAAACGATACGCTAGATCCTCGATTATCTTGTTTTGGTAATCATCTGGAAGATAGTACTGGTCTTCCTGACCGGTGAACAGTTTTACTTTTTCCTGGAACCCGGAAATCCCTTCTTCTTTGTCTTTTTCTTTCCCGTATGAGGTGTCTAGTATTTCGTTCACAGCTTCCATGTAGTCTTCGCCGTATTCGTTCTGTATCTTGTTAGGATGGTCGAACCCATCTTCTATCCTCCTTATGGATGATGAGAACTGGAGCGGTGGCTCTATTTCCTCACCCCGTTTCTCACTGACTTTTTTCCCTACTTTTTCCCTGAATTTTCTGATTGAAAGTTCTTGTTGTTCTCTTTTCTTCTGGAATTCGTCGCCTTTACCGGTTTTGAAGTTTCCGGTATAGTTTTCCATCAGGTTTTCAAACCTGTTTTTCTGTCTCTCAATTTTTTCCTCAAAAATATTTTCAAATGTAAACTTATCGACCAGAGCCGGGAAGTAAAATACTTGTCCTGCTGTAGGGCCTTCTGCAGGTGATTGAGGATTTTCACCTACCGCCATGTTTACATGGACGGCGTGTATATAGAGGATCTTGTAGTGTGTGGCCTCTTCTTCCTCACATTCGACTAGTTCGCCATGTTTCTTCTTGAAAGGTTTGTGCGGTATGAACTCTATATTCTTGAAAGTGGTTGAATCTCCTTGGAACTGGAAGTAGCGATCCATGTCCTCAGCTAGCTCTTCGTTGGTTTTCTGGTTAATCATCACCATGTCCCGGACATAGGGAGCCGTCTGCTTCTTCTGCTCTTCAAGCCCTGTTTCAACTCTTCTAAGTTCCTTTTTCAGGTCATCCATTTTTCTCTCTATCTCGCTCCCGTAGAGATCCTTCCATTTCTCGTACATCGAGTATTTCTTCTTTAGTACGGCTTTCTCGTTTTCAGGGAGGTTTGAAAGCGGGCCGTCCTGATACTCTGATGGATCTCCTCCGTGTTTCTCTGCTTTTTTCTCTGCTGAGAGAAGGTCATTAAGTGAATCCATCTCTTGGAAATCCGCGACTATTGAGGGATATATGTTGTTGTTTCTCAAGAAATCCAGTGAACCTGGTGCTGAGCCCTGCTGTCCCCCACCAGCGCTATCGACAAGTTCAATGAAATCTCCTTTGATAGTTGTCTCTTCTCCGGATCTTAGATCCTCGACTTTTCCTCTCAGCTTCCTGATATCGTGCTGTAGCAGGTGCTTGCTTTTCCTTAACTGTTCGATTCCCTGCATTGCCTGTTTTACTCTCTGTTCGGCTTGCTGTCTTCTCTGCATGAATTCATCGTGGAGATGGCTTTGAGGTGTGACGAAAACTCTTTCTTCTGTTTTAGGAACATTCCAGTCCCAATCGTCATCAAACTTGTCAGCAGCCGCCATAATGAATGTAGAAGGCATTCCTTGTGAATCCGCGGATATTTGCAGAGTCTTATGAGGATCACCCATTATAGGTCTTAGAAAATCGGTTCCAAGCTCTTCTTCAACCTCTTCAAGGCTTTGAATGCTGCCTTCTTCTATTTTCTCTCTAACTCCCGGTGCTATACCGGCTTCTCCTGTACTGCCGTGATCGTATACCTCGCAATGAAACCGCCAGTAACTTTTTCAACTAGCTGAAGGTTATTGGTTATATGAGCGTGGTTGACGACCTAAAAAATACTTTTGGGAACTCCAATAGTTCCTCAAACAGGTCTAAAAGCCGCCCCACCGGTTCTCGAAATAATTCGAATAACAGTTTTAACCCCGGTCCAAGTTCGCAGAACTCAGGTCTTGATTCGATGAATGATGGAAATCTAGGGGTCAATTCGGACAATGTGCGAAATTCTAATTCAGGAGATTTCAATCGACATGGAAACGACCAACTTTCCAATAACCTTGGAAGAGGCCGGCAAAACCAGAATCCGGTCGACGGTCAAACCGGCCAGCAGAGACAGTCTCGAAGTAATCTTCCGAATGCCCAGGCCGGAAGACCTCAACAGGGTTCTTCACAGCCGCAGGTCAGCGGTCAAACCCAGCGAAAGATGGAAAACGCAGGGTTCCGGACAGATAACTCGAGACAGCAGCCAGCTAGACAGGGTGGCGGAAGAGACTCTGATCTTCAAGAACTGAAATCTCAGAATGAGCAGATAATTGACCTACTGAAGAGAATTAACCGGAATCTTGAAAAACTGGGAAGATAGGAGATGGATATTGAGTCGAAGCTACCGGATAATTTTGAACAGCTCTCCGATGAGGAGAAAGTTGAAGCCTTAGAGCAAGTTAAGGATGATTTTGACGAGGAAACTGATTCAGGGTTTCTAAAAAAGAGAATGGTTGAGGAGTTAGTTGAAAACTACAGTCAGTGACTTAACATGCTTATGAAACCGAATACCCCTTTCTGGAACAGGAATAAAGCTATTATCTCCTTGTAATCGCCGAATATGGGAGGTTTACCGGTGAAGATTATCGCTGCTGATATTATATCTGCTGCATTGCCTATGACAAAGAGTGGAGGTACAGGAGGTATCGGGAACTGCGTTACCGCTCCCTTGAATATCAGGAAGCCGGCGTGGACATCAGCAAAGGCTGTAGGGAGAGCTGACTGTGTGTATAGAAGCAGGATGCCTGCGAATATATCGAATATTCCGATTAAACTGGGCTTTATAGGCGCCATTCTGATCTACTCCAGTTCCAAAACGTTATCAGATGCATTCTGTAGAGCTGTTGAGAAACCTGGCTCCATCCCAACTACTACTGTTTCCTTCCCGTTTTCCTTGGCTTTCTGTATCACAGGAAGGAAATCAGCGTCCCGAGTGACCATTACGATAACATCTATGTTTTCGTTGTATACAGCGTCCATTGCATTTACTGCCATGTAGACATCGACATCGCTTTCCTTGTCTTTTTCGCCTCCGAGCCCGAGAGCTGCCTCGAATCCCTGGGAGACAATTGCTTCAATAAGTTTTTCGGATGCATACTGGTTGAGGAAGACTTTTCCTATTTTTATTTCTCCAAATTCGTTTATATCCTCTCTAAGTGCATCCAGATCAAGATCAAACTGTTTACGGATGACATTGGGGCCGTCGACATATACTGCGACGCTGGGCTGTCTATCAAGTTTCCCTTTTAGTTTTCCAAGCACCATAGATAGTTCATGATCCCACAATCTATAAACAAATAACCTTTATGATTCGTGAAAAATATTTCTGGCGTTCCGGGTTGTCTTCTCCACAACTTCTTCCCGTTTAACTTGTTTCAACTCTGCGATCTTCTCTACGCTTTCTTTAACATTCAACGGTTCGTTACGGTCTCCGCGGTAGAGGAATGGTGAGTCAGTTTCCAGAAGCATATTGTCCAGTTCTATTCTTTTAGCTAATTCCTGTGCCCTGTTTGAGTATAGAACCTGTGTGGTAAAACCTATCTTAATATTCTCCTCAGCAGCTTTTTCAGCCAGTTCCGGCTGTCCATTGAAACAATGGAACATTATCTCAGGAATACTGTATTTTTGTACTATCTCAAATACCTTTTTCTCGGCTTCCCGGGAATGAATCACGACCGGTTTATCCAGTTCTTCAGCCAGTTCCAGCATTTTTCGGAAAACCTTTTTTTGTTTTTTCTGGAATTTATCCCGTTTCACATGGTAATGATCAAGTCCGATTTCTCCGACTGCGACCGGATCCTCCTCTCTGATCATCTGTTTGATTTCCGCCAGTTGATTGAAATCATTAGTATATGTCGGATGCAAGCCAAGGTTTGGAATGATAAAACCGGGGTAGTTCTCTCCAAGTTTCAAGGCCTTTTTGTTAGTCTCCATGTTACTGCCGGCGTTCACCACAAACTCTAGTTCTTTTTTACTTCTCTCTACTACTTTCTCTCTATCGTCGTCGAACCTTTCAAAATTTAGATGGCAATGAGCGTCAACCGGTTTCATGGAAGTCCATTATTGCCTTCTTCAGAAGTCAAGAGGTCGTTGATAGTCTGTGATGTTCTCAGAATACCTCTCCGATTATTAACAACCTCATACTCTGCTTTTTCGTCGTCTACTATCATTTTAACTGTTCCTGACGGCATCTGGTTCTGGATATCGCCGCCTAGAACGGTGTAGTTATGTCTGTAGCCATCTACTTTTGTTGATCCGTTGTATTTTATTTCATTTGCTCCTTGTTTTATCGCGTAAAGCATTTTGAAGTCTTCTTTCA
>PXPD01000024.1:0-674 GCA_003009815.1 Nanohaloarchaea archaeon SW_4_43_9
CACCGGACTTTCTTCACTGTACTTAATATGGAGCTCTGAGCTGTCTTTAAGTTCAGCGTAGATGAATGAGTTTACATTCGACGCATGCAGTGCGTTGATACTGTTCTCATTGTATTTTATGAGGTCAAACGCTTTATCCCCTGCTTTCTCTATTCCTTCTTTTCCGGTGTATATATCTACATCGCCTTCTGTCTCAATTTCTGGTTCGATCTTATCTTTCGCACCCCCCAGTTTTTGCTTAAGATTGTCCGGGTACCGTGTCCAGGTTCTTCCCGGAGTCCTTATTGATTCGGGTAGTTCAAGTGATTCTGCTTCTCTGTCTGCTTTCTCCCTTATTTTCTTCAGTTTCATCCCAGGCTGCCCTCCATCTCTAGCTCGATTAAACGGTTTAACTCGACCGCGTATTCAAGAGGTAGTTCTTTCGCAATGGGCTCGATAAATCCTCTCACGATCATTTCCTTGGCTTCCTCTTCCTCTATTCCTCGGCTCTGGAGATAATGGATTTCCTCGTCTCCGATTCTTCCTACCGTTGCCTCATGCGCCATTTCCACATCATCCTCTTTGATCTCAATATAAGGCTCCGTATCACTGGTCGCTTCATCGGAAAACATTATCGCGTCGCACTCTATCGACGTTTTGGAGCCTTTAGAACCTTTAGGTATCCTTACGAGTCC
>PXPD01000024.1:696-3388 GCA_003009815.1 Nanohaloarchaea archaeon SW_4_43_9
ATCCGAACCGCGTCGATTCGATCGTCGATCTGGTGTTTGGAGCGTTATGTACTACTTTTGCCCCGGTGTCAATGTCTTGCCCGTCTCCCGCGTAGCTTATTGTTATGTGGTTGGCTTTTGCACCTTCTCCATTGAGATGAGATGAAGGATAAAGCATTGTAACTTTCGACCCCATTGAACCGGAGATCCATTCCATCGTGCCGTTTTCTTCAACCTTTGAACGCTTTGTATTAAGGTTGTAAGTGTTTTTGCTCCAGTTCTGGACTGTTGAGTACTGTACATGAGCGTTTTTGCCTACAAAAACCTCTACACATCCAGCATGTAAATTGTTGCGAGTGTACTGAGGTGCTGAGCAACCTTCTATGTAGTGAACTTTGCTGTTTTCCTCTGCAATGATCAGTGTGTGTTCGAACTGGCCCATACCTTTTGAGTTCATCCTGAAGTACGCCTGTACAGGTATCTCCACCTCTACACCTTCTGGAACGTAGACGAAAGAGCCTCCAGACCAGATTGCTCCGTGTAAAGCGGCGAACTTGTTGTCTTGGGCCGGGACGCACTTTGTCATGAAGTATTCTCTGACCATCTCTGGGTGTTCCTGTACAGCTTCATCCATATCGCAGAAGATGACACCTTTTTCTTCCCATTCTTCTTTCATGTTCTGGTATACGACTTCGCTCTCAAATTGCGCTCCAACCCCGCTAAGAGCCTCTTTCTCGGCTTCCGGGATTCCCAGCTTGTCGAAGGTGTCTTTGATCTCTTCAGGCACTTCCTCCCAGGAGTCGCTCTGCTCTCCTCCCTGCTTCAGGAAAGGAGTTATCTCCTCCACATTAAGATCGGAAAGATCAGGCCCCCAATCCGGCATCTCACGTTTCTGGAAATGCCTGTATGCCTGTATTCGCCGGTTTGTCATCCACTCCGGCTCATCTTTTTCCCCGGAGATCTGTCTGACGGTTTCCTCAGAGAGTCCAGCAGATGATTTGAATTCAGGTTCTGATTCTACTTTGTGCTGGAATCTTTCCTGGTTTTTGGATATGTTTTTCTCTGTCATATTATAGAGGTCGACTTGAATCTTTAAATGAAGAGTTGAATCAGTAAGACTACCTGTTTTTGATGTCGGTGGAAGAGTACTCGTTCTTCCCTTCGATTCTCAGTACTTCTACTTCGTGGCCTACTGTGTCTTCAGCCAGTTCCCTGACTTCCTCTCTATCATGTTTCTGGTCGTAACCGAGCGTGATTACATCAGGGTTGACGTCCCGCACCGTATCGTATATGTCGGTCTCGGAACCCAGGATAGCTCTGTCTACAGATTCTAATGCTTTAATCATTTCCTTTCTCTCATCTTCGCTAAATACAAGATCCTTTCTTTTTTCGATTCTGGAGTCTCTGGCGATAACCACTACAAGCTCGTCTCCCATTCTTGAGCTTTCTTTCAGGTAGTGGATATGACCGGGATGGAGAATATCGAACGCGCCCTGTGCCATTACTGTTTTCATACAGTTAAGAGATAGACTGACCGTTTTTATTCTTTCCCGGGATTAGCTGAAGAATCCTTCAATTTCTTTCCACGGCGCTTTTGTTGTTTTCATTCTCTTCCCTGGTGGGAAGACTTTTCTATAGTTGCTCCAGTCGTACCGTTTGTCCATGTAGACTATGACTCCTTCATCAGTTTTCGATCGAATGCAGCGACCGGCGGCCTGAATCGCCCGGTTCATCGCCGGGTATGAGTAGCCGTAGTCCCATCCTTTTCCAAACAATTGGTCGTAGAAATCGATCAGTTCCTTCGTTTCGAGATCAGGTGTTTTAAGAGGTAAACCAACGACAAATACACCTTTCAGGACTTCTCCCGGGTAGTCGACTCCCTCTCCGAAGGACCCGGCGGCAACTCCGAGCAGTACTGAGTCTTTCTCATCTTTTCTTGAAGCGAAGTCATTCAGCATCTCCTGTTTCTCCTCTTTATCATGAGCTCTATCCTCGACGAACAGCTTTCTCTCAGTTCTCTGCTCTAACAGTTCCTTGATCTTGTGCATCATGGAGTAAGAGGGGAAGAATACTCCACAGTTTCCGTCAACAGCTTTGAAGGATTTGCTCAGGTACCAGGCGTATTTCTGGTACATTGAATCATCTCGTTCCTCGTATTTGGTTGTCAAAGTAGGAATTATCAGGTTGAGTACGTTTTCCCTAGGGAAAGGCGAGCTGAAGGCAACGCTCTCAGTATTCTCCTCTTCTAGCCCGGTTAGGTCGACATACATCTGCTGTGGTGTCAATGTTCCGGACATTAAGATTGAGGAGTGAGACTTGTTTAATGGTTCAGAGGTTGAAATCCGTGGATTGAGGCAGGAATAGTTGATCATCAGGTATCTGTTTCCGCCTGAACCTCTGGTTCTCTTGATAGTTCTTACAAATCCTTCATCATCGCCGTTCCAGTAGTCCAGGAATTCTGCTATCTCGGCGCAGTAACTGTGCTCCTGTTCATCTTCTACTTCTTCCGCTGCTTTCTCTAGGTTGACTATTAAATCCTCGTAATCTGTGAAGCTTGAGATCGACTCTTTCAGAGTCTTTTTCTCCAACTTTTCCTCATGGCTCTGCTGCCCTAGCTTGTCCCGGGCGATATCGTGGATCTTTCTCTGCATCTGCTCCAGGTTTCTCTCCTCTTTGTAGTAACCGAATGTTTCCGCCTCGGTTTTTGCCTTTT
>PXPD01000024.1:3414-7737 GCA_003009815.1 Nanohaloarchaea archaeon SW_4_43_9
GTTTTTGCCTTTTTCAGATCTGGCATTGTAACTGAGCTGGAAAACAGTGATCGGGTTCTTGATGGGAGGTTGTGCGCTTCGTCTACAATAATGATTAGGTCATTAAGCTCCAAACCTGATTTCTCCAGCACGATATCTCTTACCCCTGGATGGAAAACATGGAAGTAATCCGCAACGATAAGATCGGAACCGGAAACCATGTGCATTAGTATCTGGTATGGGCAGACTTCACTACATCTTTTCTTGACCTCTTCAGCTGTTAGAGACTGTCCTCTCAGCTCCGCTATCTTTTTCTTTGCCAAGTCGGTGAGTTCATGTGAGTCGGTAAACGTATTTTCATGTCTAGGGCAGTCAGGACCCTCAGTTTCTCTTACTCCGGTCTCTCCCTCACATAAATGTGATTTACCGATAAGGTCAACCGAATGAATAGCTGCGTCATGTCTTTTGTTCATCTCCCTGACAGTTTCAATCGCTATCTGGTGCTGGGAATGTCTTGGGGTTACGAAGAATACTTTCTTGTCATTCTCTCTCGCGTATTCCAGAGCTGGCGTAATCGAGGCCGCGCTTTTCCCTAGACCGGTAGGAGCATGGGCGACTAGGTTTCCTCCAGATTCTACAGCTTTGTCTACTTCCTGCATTAGTTCGTCCTGTTTTTCCCTGACTTCGGGGAACGGAAAGAGATTCATGAAATACAGATCGACTGGAACTCATTTAAGCTAGTCGGATGTGTAAATTTTTATGCTAATTCTTAAACAGGGTTGCCCACTTATTGAAAGCCTCTGTCGGCTATGTCTATCCGTACGCCGTACTGGAACATGGTTTGGATGATAACTCGGAGGTTGTGGCATAGTACTTTAGCGAGTACCTCGGTTTTAACTGATTCTGCTGGTTTTAATCGGTTGGTTGCACCAACCAGCACATTCATGTATTACTACTCTATTGAGGTCTATCACTTCCTAACCTGTGAGATCAAATAAGAAAAGAAGAAGGGGAAAAAGGGAGGGGAGAGAAGTATAAAGTGATTAAGGTAATTCGTGTTCCAGTTCGAAATCCCGGTAATTTAGAAGTAAAAGTCTAACTGCTTCGTGGAAGGCATCTGTCTTGTCTTTGAAGACTCCTTCTTCAACCATCTTCTCTACCTCATCGTTCAGTTGGTCCGATAGTCTTACAGATACAGTCGCCATCCACTTTCTGTGCTACATTTATCCTCTATATTTATAAATAAACCGGTTTTTTGTATTATAGAAATTGAAAATACCTGAATTTGTAATGCGGTCGTATTACTGGGTGAAGTTCTGAAGTGAGAACTGTCGTCCACCCAATATCTTGCTCCGGTTTTTTATCCGGTTGTAGAGGAACCTGAATTCTGAGCTTATCTTCCATTTGACATCCTCGAAGTTTTCCAGTGTTTCAGGGTTTTCTCCGGTGTTGAAGGCGTTTCTAACTGTTTCCCGGATTATCCAGACGCCAAGCGGCGCCCAGTATTCAGGTGTTACTTCCCTGAGCACCAATACTTTTGACTGTCTCTTCCTCTGTTTTAGATGTTCGAGTGCGCCGAGTCTTGCTGCGTAGAACGCGCCGGATGTTTCGTCTGCGTACTCTGTTCTACCGCTGTATCCTTCGTGGTTCTGGGCTATGTAGGTGTTCTGCGCTACGTTCCAGACTGATCCCGGTCTTTTCAGCTCCATCAGCTCGTACTCCCAGTTGCCAGGTATCAGGAATATGTGGAAATGGTTGCCGTTGTACGAGTTTTTGTGGTATTCTATCTGTCCGATCTGCTGATAGTCTTTAACCCGGTTTCTGATCTGTTTCGATATTATATCGTCAGAGGCTGTTATACTCCATCGGGTAGGCACAAGCTTCCTGTTTTCCTGTTGCCCGAGCATTCCGGCGCTGAGCGACTGTTGTATCTTGTAGTTGTCGATTCCTTTTTGACTTAGTTCTCTCACTGCTGTCTCTGCTTTTGCATCTGTATCATAATACAGGTTCTCCAGTTTTTTCTCAACTGTAGGGTTTTCTGTAAGCAGGAAATCTTCAACATTGCCTGAAGCTGAGACAGGTTTAGCTCTCCCACCTGAGATGCTGGAGCCCGGTCTTTTGGATAGCTCAACTTCTACCTCCACAGGTTTTCGGGCCATTGCTACTTCTCTGGTGTTTGTCAGGAAATCATCGGTTTCCTCAACCTTGATTTTTTTCTTTGAATTAACCAAGGAAGTCCGCAAAGACGCTATTTTCTCCACATCGTAGTCTTTCTGGTACCAGTTCTTTGGTGAGTCGAGTAGGGAAGAATCGCCGGGGTGCTGCGGTGATAGTATACCGGTATTGACTTTGGGATAGGAACGGCTTCCGATAAACACTGAGGGGGACGATCCCTTGAACTGTTTTTTCCGCCCCATTGAAGGCATTACTTCACGGAGCTTTCTCTTCACCTGCTGTTCTGATATCCCTTTCGCAAGTTTTCCGTATCCCATGTTATTTTCATGGTGGTGAAGAGATTTCAAGCCGACTGTTTTGGAAAGATTTTTTACTGCAAACTCTAAAACTAGGCTATGAGCGAAGAAAAAATTAAAAGTTTGGCACCGCTTCTGGGAGTCTTAACCTTTGTAGTGGTTTCAACAGCGATTACATCACTGGTTGGAAGCTTTACTGGGCTAATGCAGACCGGCAAGGTTTTCATGGCTATTTTCTTCCTGACATTTGGATTCTTCAAAGCCTATAATCTTGAGGGTTTCAAGGAGGCGTTTAAAAGCTATGATATAATGGCTGAGAGAAGTGATTTGTACGCAACATTTTATCCTTTCCTAGAGCTCGGGCTTGGACTGCTTTATTTCCTGCTTCTGTCCAATGGTTCTTTTGAGCTTGAGGTATTCACTCATGTTTCCGCCATGTTTCTGATGACTGTCGGAGGGGCAGGTGTTTTGAATGCTATTAGGGAGGGAAGAAATCTGCAGTGTGCATGTCTTGGAAATGTATTCAATGTGCCGATGACAAAAGTTACTCTTGCAGAGGACCTTGGAATGGCGTTAATGGCAGGTTATATGCTTTTATCTATTCTCTGATTTTTACCCGAGTTTCCAGTGAGGATCTTCCTTGTCTTTTATCTCAATTATCTCCTTAAGGACATCTTCTTCTCCGGCTGTAAGGAAATCTTTCAGCTCTCTCAACTGCTTGTATTCTCTTCCGTTAATGTCGACTATAAGTGTGTCGCCTTCCTCAAAGTCTCTTCCTACGGTTGCATTTGAAATTGATACTGCGACTTCCTGTCCCTTCTCTGCTTTATCCAGTGTCTGGTTATCGGCCTGCACACTCTTGATCTTCCCGATTCTATCTCCTTTCGGCGTCATTAACGAGCTACCGGCTGTTAGTATTCCATCAACTACTTTTACTCCAACTACAGCAGGCTTTGATCGGTTGAAGATGTGATCAGGAATCGACCTGATCTTGGCCGGTCTTGAAATCGAGTTGAGAGCCTCTTTTTTCTGTTTCTCCTTGAGCTCATCCTTCCATTCAGTATAGTTTTCGAATATCTCATATATTACCTTGCTCTGGAATATCTTGACTCCTTTATCTAGGGCTATCTGCCGTGCCTGATCTGTTACCTGAGTATTGAATACAAATATAGCTCTTTCCTCAGGTTTCTCATTTTCCACTTCTATGATATCGGACTTGGTTACGTTTCCGACCTCTGCTTTCTGCACGTCAATGTCTCCGATTTCCCGCATCACTGCCTCAAGTGATCCTAGAGAATCTGCTTTTACCGCTACACCTTGTCGCTGTGTGTCGAACTCGACTGATTCTAGCTCTTCCTCAAACGACAGCTTCAAGGTCTTTCCCTGCTATCTTTATACCTGATGCAGGTTCCACTTTCTCTACTCTCTCATATTTTTCGTCAAGCCTGATTTCTTCTAGAGGTCTTGGACACATTAAAGCTCTGATATCTGTCGTCTTTACGCCGTTAGAGGTTCCGTAGACCATTTTATCTTCTTTTTCAATTATTCCGTCGTAGTGTATAACGTCAGTAGTCGTTCCCAGACCTTTTTCCTGTGATACTTCGAGTACTGTTCCTTTGCCCATACCTTCGTGTACTTCCAGATTATCTCCCAGGTATTTCTGGGCTAATCCTGTTACAACCATCAGTAGTTCTGGGATTCCCTCGCCTGTCCTGGCGCTGATCGGCACTATAGCTGCTTTTTTCTGGAAACTTTCGACCCGGTCGAATCTGTCTGCAGTCACTTCTACTTCCTCGTGTAGATCGCTCATTAGTTCGTATATTTTCTCATCGAGTGCGTTCACGTTTCTCTCGTTCTGCTGCTTGATGTTTTT
>PXPD01000025.1 GCA_003009815.1 Nanohaloarchaea archaeon SW_4_43_9
ACAGCGTCAGGAACTACCTGAAACATACAGCTATCATGAATCCTTACGCCAGGGTAGTACTCAGAGAACCAAGCGGAAACAAAATTGAATATCCGAGAGTTTCAAAAGAACTTCCGGAGAAACCGAAAGAGATCAAGCCACACTTACATGGAGTAGAGCTTGGAGTCGTAATGAGGATGGTAGAAAACTCCTCTGCTAGAACAGTATCCAGCTTCCTGCAGCAGGAGTTCACAAGAGTAGGTAGAACAAGCGCCCAGGATATATGTGAGGAAGCAGACATAGATGATGGCAGGAGGCCGAACACACTGAATAAGGATGAGATCGAAGAATTACTCGATGCAGCGGAAAGAGTGAAACTGCAGTCCCCTCCGACCGACTGTCTTTCACCGATAGGTGAGGATCTGGTGCTCAAGGGACTGGAGAAAGAGCTCAATCCGGAGTTCTCCACAGCTATCACAAGAAAACCGACTGTCTACAACGGAAAACCCTTCGTTGTGGAATGCGGGCTTGCGTGGGGAGGAGATATTGATGAAGAAGGAAGCTTTGATGAGTTGAGATATGCTAACAAGGTTCCGCTTCTGTATAAGAAATCGGCCTGTGTAACTACGAAGGCTATAGAGGAAGTCTCCTGGAACCGTTACAACATTTCCCAGACAGGAAACCGGCCTCAGGGAGAGCTATATATTCTGGTTCACATTGCATCTGTCTGGGTGCCTTTCACATCTGAGGGTAAGGAGGCGATCGCCAACTACGATCCTATCCGGAAAGAAATGAAGCTCGCTCTTCAGGAGGCAGGAAGAAAGCTGGGAAGATATATTGGCAGAAAAGAGAAAAAAGAAATCCAGGAGAAGAAAAGGAGACAGTTGACATCCTACGCAGAAGAGATGGGCCCAGCGATTGCAGAGCTCGCAGGAAAAGGCGACCCTGATGAAATTGAAAACCAGATACAGAAAATGGTTCAGGAAGACTATAACCCTGAACAGCTTTAGAGGGTGATTTTTGAATGCCAAAGAAAGATTTAGCAAACGACGAGAAGACATTAGATCGGTTAACACATCTCGGTAAGAAACTGGTTAACCAGTTAAATGACGAGAACGAGGAAAATCTTACAATCGACACACAGGTAAGATCCAAGTCAAATGTTCACTACAATGAGGAAGAGGGAAGGCTCTCCCTTGGAGACAGTTACTCGACAAGAAAGTTCCTGAACATCAGTCATGCCAGGAAGTTTATGCAGACAACACTAGTCGCGAATAAAGCAAAGGAGCTTGTGGAATCGGGTAGGACTGCATCAATCAGAGAAGTATACTACCAGCTGAAGCACTCGGTTCCCGGACTGGATGAAAACACTTTCGAGGATCAGGATGAATCCAACAATGTCGTAGTCGATATTGAGACAGCGACAGGAGCAATCAGAGAGGACCTGCATCTGTTTGCAGAACCGAAAGGAAGGCTTTTCGGCCCTATAACAATCAATGATTCAGGAGACTCGATTGACTGCATGGCTATGGGAACCTCTGGACTTGCGATCCCATCTATTGTGGATCATTACGAGTTTGAAGAGCACTCCGCTGACTTCATCATGGTAGTCGAGACCTCCGCTATGGTCAACCGGCTGGTTGAAGAAGACTTCCACAAGGATCACAACGCCATCCTGATAGGTACAGGTGGTCAACCGGCTAGAGGAGCAAGAAGACTCATCAATATAATGCATAACAGGCTTGATCTGCCGGTCTATGTGTTCTGCGACGGCGACCCATGGGGATACTACATCTACTCGGTTCTCAAATCGGGATCAATGAGTCTCGCATTCCAGTCAGACCGACTGGCAACACCTAGCGCAAAACTTATCGGTATGACAATGGAAGACATTGAGGAGTACGGTCTCGAGCATGTAACAGAGGACCTGAAAGGGAAACCGAAGGACTCAGGAGGCCCGACAAAAGACTACAAAAGAATTCACGACGTTATGGAGTACGACTGGATGCAGAAAGATGAATGGCAGAAACAGTTCCAGAAAATGCTGGATAAAGGAGTCAGAGTTGAGCAGCAGGCCCTTGCATCACAGAGCCTTGAGTTCGTGGCAAATGAGTACCTTCCACAGAAGATAGAGAACGAGGAATTCCTGGATTAAGGCGGGCGTTATCGGGGTTAGTGAGGTAAAAAGCCATAAGTTAATGTAACTTAGCTCATAATGAATACTTCAGCAAGTTTTCAGTAGGATTGGTTTAAAAATCTCATCTATCCAGATGATCATAAAGCCCAGGTAGCTCAGTAGGTAGAGCGCCACGCTGTTAAACTTCACAAGAACTCAATCATGTTAAGCCATGTTCTACATGGCTTTCGGAAGCAAATAGACTTCCGTGAAGTCGCAGTATACGTGGCGGTCCCAGGTTCGAATCCTGGTCTGGGCGATTCATTCTGCTGCAAGTTTCTGTGCTTCTGTAAATTCTTCCGTGATTTCTTCCAACTGCTTGGTATAGTTTTCCCATGCTTCTTCCATTGAGTTGTAGTATATTTTAGGGTTCAAGCCGGTGCAGGATCTTGAGTTGAGATCTGTCACACCGTACTCCACAAAGTAACTCTCTTCCTTCAGACTGAAGTCAATTTGCATGTCAATGTAGAGATTTTCGTTTTCTATCTGTCTTGAATCCCGGAACTTGTAAATAGCGTTTATTATCCTGTCTATGTCCTCATACATCAGCAATACATAATTATTTTCTAAGATTTTTAACTCATTCAGCTCCACGGCCCGAAGTCAGGATCTACTTTTCTGTCTCCTTGTGCAAGCTCTGAGATCGTTTCCATTTGCTGTTCAGTAAGTTTGAAGTCGAAGATATCCATGTTCTGCTGTATGTGTTCCTGTGATGCGGCTTTGGGTATTGCCGCGACATTGTTCTGCTGTATTAGCCAACTGAGTGAAACCTGAGCTGGCGACTTTCCATACTTTTCACCGATTTCCTGAAGCTTCTTGTTTTCGAGTATGTCTCCTCTAGCCAGTGGAGAGTACGCTGTCAGCATCATATTTTTCTCCCTACATTTCTCCAGTACCTTATCCTGTGAGAGGAAAGGATGGTACTCGACTTGGTTGGTTAGAAGTTCGCTGTCCGAATACCGTTCTGCTTGCTTCATCTGTTCCGGTGTAAAGTTGCTTATCCCGATGTTCCTTACTTTTCCTTCTTCCTCCAGCTCGTTCATTTCGGAGAGAACAGTCCTGAGATCCATTTCTTCAAAAGGCCAGTGTATCAACAAAAGGTCAACATACTCGGTTCTCAGTTTTTCTAGGCTTTCATTGACTGAATCTTTCAGTCCTTGTTTATTCAGGTTGTCCCGCCAGACCTTTGTAGTAACCCAGATATCATCTCTATCAACATCCGATTCCTTAATTCCTCTACCTACTTGGGCTTCGTTCCCGTATATCTGGGCTGTGTCAATATGCCTGTAGCCGTTTTCCAGAGCTGTTTTAACACTTTCCACACACTCTTCTCCCTTTAACTGCCATGTTCCGAATCCAAGAGCCGGTATTTTCTCGTCCTGAATCTCGATGTATTCCATTTTTTATCACCTGTTTTGGAAAGTTGAGTCTTTCCTTTGAATAAACTATCGTTTTAAACAACCAGATACAAGTTTAAGTATGGTAGCAACCCAACTTTCTGGAAGTCTAATTGTACGAGATAAAAACCTTCTAATGATCTACAACGAGGAATCCGATCAGTGGAATGTTCCCAACGGTAGAGGACGGAGAGGAGAACTCTCGGCTGATACCGCTGAAAGGATTGCAGAGGAACATACAGGATGCTCGTCGGATGCAACAAGGTATATGAGCAAGCTGAAGACAAGCTTTGAGGCAGAAGGTGAAGAGATTACATGGCAGCCCTACATGGTAGAGATTGAAGGTGAGCCGGAGAAAGCCGAATGGGTTAATCTTGGAGAAATCAATGCAGATCAGGTGGCGGAACCGCTCCAGAGTATCTTCGAGAAACTGAAGAACAAGCTCTAAACTTCGTAGTTCTTGAATGCGGAGGCAACCAGTAGCGGTAATACAAGTGTTGCCTCAGCCTCTATCTGCGTATAATTTCTTGTTTTTTCTTTTATCTTCCCCCAGGAAACTGCTTCTTTAGGCGGGGCGCCTGAAAGCGATCCATCACCCTCCATCCCTGTGGAGATATATACTGCATAATCTGTTCCGCCTCTGAAAAGGTTGGACATGATTGCCTGATGTTTTGGAACACCGTCTCCTACCGCTATAATACCGGTTTTCTCTGCCTCAATAGCTTCGTGTATCAGTTTATCCCAGTCGTCCAGTATTTCAATGCCTATATCCGAGTCCACTTCTTGACGGTAGTAGAACATGTAGTCGCCGATTTCTGCATCAATTAATGCGGGACAGAAAACCGGGATGTCGTTTTCATAGGAGTGATAGAGGAAAGAATCCTTCTCGTTCATTTCCTCATCTTCACCGACCTTTCTCCCGAGTTCCCTAGCAACTTCTGTCGGCTCTCTCAGCTTTTTCTCGTCGAAGAATTCCGGGAAGAAGTTTTCGTTCAGCCAGCTCTCAAGCCAGACATAGTTATCGGATTCGATATAGATATTCCCGAGCCTGTTGATCCCTTTTTCCCTTAGATCTGCCTCGTCGGCATCCCATTCTCCCATTTTGAACGGCTTGGCTGTCTTGATGACATCTTCGGTATGAGAACCAGAACTTGTTATTATTACATCGACAAAGCCCTCTCTCGCAAGGTAAGCAACTGCTTCTCTCAGCCCTGACGAGATGATGTTGGAAGTAAAGGTCAGGAATATCTTGGCATCTTCATCTCTCATCTCTTTTACGAGATCA
Organism: Nanohaloarchaea archaeon SW_4_43_9; assembly: GCA_003009815.1. Taxonomy (GTDB): domain Archaea; phylum Nanohalarchaeota; class Nanosalinia; order Nanosalinales; family Nanosalinaceae; genus SW-4-43-9. The sequence goes on from PXPD01000025.1 coordinate 4,838, forward strand.
ATTGCTTCTTTCAGGTGTGATGCCTGAAATCCTGTTGTAGAGTAGCTTTCCAGCATCTCTTCAAAGTCAAATTCTCCTCTAAAGTTGTATCCTTCAACCTTCTCTCCTTTATGCGATTCCTCTGTTCCCGGAATCACATGCTTCCGCGTGTCTTCGTTTTTTCCTTCTGTCACAGAAATATAGTTTGACTAAAATTTTATGTACTGACTGAAATCTGAGAGGTTTTATTCTTAAGATTCACCTTTCAACTGAAAAATGTTGAAACGCATTTCTGTAATGCGTTGCTGCGTGTCAACTTAGCGTAACGAGTTGGCTGAGTAGCTCAATCTGGGAGAGCGATGCACTGAAGATGCATAGGTTCCCGGTTCAAATCCGGGCTCGGCCATACAGTTCTAAGAATGTCACCAGGGATCATGTTCGAGTCCGTGATCTTCAGCTCTCTCTATCATCTCGTCTTCCGAGGTCTCGCTGCACGGGGCCATCTGCCATTCTTTGAAATCGTCGTTCATATCTTTGACTGCCTCCGCCTCTTCTTTTGACATTATAGAGATATTGGCTGTTTCGTCGCTGTATACCTCGATTATCCAGTAGTTTTCTGGTTCCATAGCAATTATTTTTTTCCTTCAGTTATTTTAATTTAGTCCTAGTTTCACTTCTGGTTCAGAGCCGCTGTTGAGTTTGTGTCTTGAATATAGTTCTACTGAATTTTCTGCTCTTCCTTCAAAACCGTCAATCTTTACATCCGGCCGGTAAATCACTCTCACAGTAGGTGTTTCCACAGGAGGAAATGCAAAGCTTGGATTCACTCTCTCCAGAAATCTTTGGGACTTGATATCATCTTCGTCGTCCTCAATCCTTGTGTGACCGCCGCGAGTATTCGGTATTATGAAGCTTCCATCTTTCTGAGTTACTTCTAAAACTTCTTTACTGTTATTTGAATAATTGATGCTCTCGAGTTCTCCAAGCCCGACAATCCCAACCGGTTGATCACTGGTTATATATGGGTAGTCTATTTCGCTTGAACTATAGGTTTTTTCCTGCGCTGGATCTCCATCCACGTAGATATCTGTACCGGAGGAAAGATTCATCTGTAGCGATACATTTTCAACCTCTTGCGCTGCTACAGCCGATGAAAGTGTCAGGATAATTGAGATAGTGACTGCTGTTTTAACTATATTCATTAGTATGTAATTCACTTTTGTCAATAAAAAGTCTGTACACAGT
>PXPD01000026.1 GCA_003009815.1 Nanohaloarchaea archaeon SW_4_43_9
AGTTTACCTAGACAATTCATCCGGTATATTCGACGAGTTTCTTGAAGAGGACGAAGAGTCAGACGAGGTAAGTGTGGCGAGAAAAATAACGCAGGCCGGAAGCTCCATGTATAAGTTCCAGGGTACAAACTGCAAAAAAAGCAAGATAGATGATATTGCGAACAAAGCCAGTATCGACCCGGAAGGATATCATTTCGTGAGACAGGGCAAAGTCACGGAAATCGTGGAGCAGAGTGACACTGAAAGAAGAAAAGTTATCGACGAACTATCGGGCGTTGCAAAGTTCGATGAGAGAAAAGAAGAGGCGGAAGAGGAACTGGAAAAAGTCGAGGACAAACTTCAGGAGCAAGAGATCAAGCTGAATGAGAAGAGAGAACATCTTAAAAAACTGAAAGAGGAGAAAGAGCTGGCAAAACAGTACAGAGAACTCGAACAGAGAAAGGAAAAACTGGAGGCATCGAAACTCGAGGTTAGGAAGAGAGCACTCTCCAATCAACTCGCCAATATTAATACGGATACATCCGAGAAAAAGGAAAGACTGGAAGAAGTCGACAAGGAGCTGGAAGAACTCGATCAGGAAATAGATAATAAACAGGACCGGATCGAGGAAATCGAGGAGCAGATGGGAGGAAACAATGATATCCAGCACCTCGAAAACAGGATCGAGAAGAAGAAAGGAAAGATCGAGAACAAAAGAGACAAGGTAGAGGATCTGGAGGAGACAATAAAAGAACTTCAACAGATGCAGAGCAGGAAAAATACGGGATCAAGGGCGGTTGACTCGGTTCTGTCTCTAAACAAGGACGGGGTCTACGGCGCGTTCCAAGATCTGATCTCGGCCGAGGACCGGTTCGGGATAGCTATGGAGACAGCTGCGGGAGGTCACATGAACGACCTAGTTGTCAAGGATAAAGATGTGGCAATGGAGTGCATCAACTACCTGAAAAGGGAGAATATCGGAAGGGCCAGAACACTGCCGATGGATAAGATTAAGGATCGGTCGAAGAGCGCCAAATCGCAGATGGCGAAAAAAAAGAAAGGTGTAATCGGTTACGCTACCGAGCTAGTAAACTATGATAACAAATACGAGAAAGCAGTCAACCATGTTTTCTCAGATACTTTGATCGCCGAGGATCTTGACTCTGTCAAGAATATTGACGGGGTAAGGGTTGTCACGCTTGACGGCGACGTGATGTCGCGGGGAGGATCAATGACCGGAGGTAAGAAGAAATCAAGAAAGAAGAAAAGTAAGAAACTGTCACAGAATCTGGATCCGGAGAAAAAGAAGGAGAAAAAGAAAGAAGTAGAGAAAGAAATTGAATCCCTACAAAAAGATATAGCAGAGCTCAAGCAGATGAAGGAGAGAAAAAAGGAAGAACAGGGGTCGGACGAGGAGCTGAGAAACGAGAAAAACGAGATTCGTGATAAACTTAAAGACGAGCGAGAGAAAAGGCAGGAACTATACTCTGAGCAGCAGAAACTGAAGACCAAAATTGACGATGTAGGATCGAAGAAAGCCAACTTGAAAGCAGAGCTTGAAAATGTGAAAGATGATCTGGAGGAACACGATTATGATGAGGACGAACTGAAGCTGGAGGCATCGCCCGAAGACCTGAAAAAGAAAAAGAAAAAGATACTGAGAAAGCAGAACTCAATGGGACCTGTCAACATGCGGGCTATCAAGGAATACAAGGAGAAAAAAGAAGAGTTAGATGAGTTCCAGGAACAGGTGTCGGAGATCAGGCAGGAAAAACTGGAGATCGAAGACATGATAGACGAGATCGACCAGAAAAAGAGGAATTGCTTCATGGAGACCCTGGAGCAGATACAGGAGAGCTTCGGAAGAATATTCACAGAGCTGTTCGAAGGCGGGGAGGCAAAGCTTGTACTTGAAGACGACGATATTGAGAAAGGATTGAAAATAAGAGGGAAACCTCCTGGCAAGGAACCCCATATAATCCAGGCATTATCCGGTGGAGAGAAGACCATGACCGCTATCGCCTTCATATTTGCGATACTTGAATACGAAGAATCACCTTTCTACATCATGGACGAGATCGATGCAGCACTGGATAAGAGTAACTCGAAGAAGCTTTCAGAACTACTGAAAGATTATGCCGATGAGAACCAGTTCATTGTTATTAGCCACAACGAGATAACCGTCAGACACGCAGAGAGAGCTTATGGAGTCACAATGCAGGACGGCGTCACAAAGATGAGAAGCGTAGAACTAGAGGCCTGAAGATGTTCCAAACTTATTATCACTTCTTTAACATCAACCTCTCCAACAGTATATCTCAAAAAGCCCCGTTAATGAGTATGAAGCAGAAAATCCTCTGTCTCACTATTTCAATATCTCTACTGGCAGGAGTCTCTGGATCAGTTAAAGTATTTCACTGTCAGCCCAGTAATACTTACTGCGGATTCAATGTATCTGAAATGGAAAAACTAGATAATCGATTGAAGGAAAGTAAAAATTCCTCGGAAAGATATGAAATTATAGCAAATCTTGGAGAAAAAATTCGTGGAACAGAAAATGAAAGCAAGAAATTTCGACTCAAGAAGGAACAGAAAGAGTGGAGAGATAATTTTAGTGACTACAGACAACTGAAGAGAGAATACCAGGAAATGAGAAGGTTTTACAAATTCTATATCAACGATAGCAATATTTCATATAGTGAGGAAAAACGCCCGATAAAAATAGATACCAAATCTAACCGATTTTTCAACGCTACGAACTTCTATCCCATTCAAAATTACTCTCATTCAGACCTTAGATTCACTGATGGCTGCGTTAAAACTAATGTAAGAAAATACAGACACTCCGATCTCTACGGTGTTTCTTGGAGTCCAACATCTGAACCTTGGTACTGCATCTCAGGACCGTCACTACTTGGCCCTGAGTATTGGGGAGTCAACCTCTTTGAAAGCCCTCTTAGATACGCTTCTGTATTAGTTCAATGATAAATTATTGCGCCGCTGTTAAAGCATAGCTTTCCTGGACTTTAATCCCCATCTGTTAAATACTCGGAAGTCTAACTAACTGCTACATGGGGCCAATAGGGAGAGGGATTCGAAAATGAAAGACCGAAAATGGAAGACTACGAAATCAATGAGCTAGCAGAACAGCCGTGGGAGGAAACTGTTGAAATCCTCACCGCAGATATGGATCCCTCAAATATAGACATTAAAGTTCTTGCAGATAGGTACAGGGATTACATACAGGAACTAGAAGAGTTTGATCTGGAGGTTCCTGCTAGAGCTATCAGGTTATGCGCTGCACTCCTGAGAATGAAAACACTAGCGATGGCCGGAGAACAGATAGAAGAAGAGGAGCCTGAAGAAAATCCGATGGCGTTTGACGATGACGAACTTCTTGAGGAAGATATGGTGGATAATGATAAACTGGATCTAAAGTCAGGCCCGGAACTGGAGATGCCGGTCAAACCTAAACCGAAAAGACGGATGAGCCTAAATGAGCTAAAAGATGCTCTTGACGACGCTATGGAGGTAAAAGAAAGACGGGAGGATCGACAGGAAATGAGGGAAGAGATAGACCACGAACTGGAAGTTGATGAAAAATCGCTGGATGAGAAAATCAACTCGCTTTTCTCCCGGTTAACGAATCTTATAGGCTCCAGCTCCGACAAGGTGAAGTTCGATCAGCTGGTTAAAAATGACCAGAGCGAAGAGCAGCTGGAGAAGTTTCTGCATGTACTCCATCTTGAAGACGACCAGAA
>PXPD01000027.1 GCA_003009815.1 Nanohaloarchaea archaeon SW_4_43_9
GTCATCTCGTTTCCACGTTCTCCGCATCCGATATAGACTATGATGTCTGCATCGGAGAACTTTGCGAGGCTCTGCTGTGTAACTGTTTTTCCTGTTCCAAAGCCTCCCGGTACTGCTGCTGTTCCTCCCTTTGCAAGCGGGAACAGTCCGTCGAGAACTCTCTGTCCTGTGATCAGTGGTACTTTCGGTTCGAGATCATTTTCCACCTGCCTTGCCTCTCTGATCGGCCACTCCTGTCTCATTGCTACTTCTACGCCGTCGACTACTGCAACTGTCTCGGTGACAGTGAACTCTCCTTCCTTAATTTCCTCGATTTCTCCCTCGATTCCGGGTGGAAGAAGAACTTTGTGTTCTCCATAATCTACTTCTGTCGTTCCGATTACGTCTCCCCCGGTAACATATTTTCCTTCCTCTAAAGCGGGTTCGAACCTGTATTCTTTCTCCGTGTTGATTCCAGGTGCGTCTTCACCTCTCTCAATGAATGCACCTGTTTTTTCTTCAAGAGCTGGTAGAGGTCTCTGAAGCCCATCGTAAATTGATCCAAGAAGTCCTGGGCCGAGCTCTACGGAAAGCGGCTGCTCTGTGTTGTGCACGATCTCTCCCGGTTTTACTCCTGTAGTATCTTCATAAACCTGGATGTAGCTTTTGTCTCCTTCTATCTGGATTACTTCTCCCATCAATCCTTCTTCTCCAACCTTCACGACATCGTTCATCTGAGGTTCCATGTTTTCAGCGATCACTACAGGGCCTGCGACCTTGTAGATTGTGCCTTCTGATTCTGTGCTCTGGGTTTGTGTCTGTGTCATTTTTCAAGTTCACCTGCTGAACTGAAGCTTGTCTTCAAATTTTGAGTTTTCATTTTCAATTTCACCTAATAGTATTTGTTTTTACGATAGATCAATTCCGATTACTTTTCTGATTTTGTCCTGTAGCCGGGATTCCTCCGCTTTCTCTGACAACGCGACAACAACCGGGTCAACGGATTCATTGACATCATTTCGAATCCTTTCTGGAAGTTCCTCTACATCTGATTTCTCAGCTACAACAATACCGAGTTCATCGCTCTGGATAAGTTCCTGAATTTTCTCCCTGTAGTTCTCTTTCCTGTATGTTTTCTGTATTCCCGCAAGTTCGAATCCAACTGTGAATTCACGTTCGCCGATTACTGCAATTGATTTCTTGTCTTCCATGTTTGACACCTTACGCTATTACCAGATTTCTCTTGATTGTTTCCTGGTTTTGTATACCCGTCTCTTTTGCCCGGATAAGCATTCTCAGATTCTTGACCTCAACCATTTTGGCAACGATGTAGCCGAACACTGATGTTATTCCAAGGGGTTCTGTGTGGAGTGTTCTGAAAGCTGATTTCAGTCTCTCTACTTCCAGTGTCTGTTCTACCTGTTCTAAGTTTTTGTAGTCTCTGAACTGTATATCTTCACATTTCTCGACCTCCGAGATCGCATCCTTAAGATCAGAGGCTTGAAGGGTCTTCCGCACACATGTTGTTTCAGGTTCGCTGATCAACCAGTCTTTGATCTTCTCTTTTTCAAGACCGTATTTTTTCAGTCGAAGGATTATCTTCAGGTTTTCGCACTCAATCTCTTTTCTGATAAATTTTTGAAACCACATACCGATTGAATCAGCAAGCTCTGTCATCTCCGTATAGTAAGCTCTATCAAGATCTCTCTCAACTTTTCTAACATCACCGGTATCTTCAATAAATGACTGGTATTTCACATTGGAATCGCTGAATTCTATCGACTTACAGATCTCCTCGAAGCTTTTCTCTGACAGTTCTTCCATATCTTCAACTGTATACTGGGCTACCGGCACAAGAAGATCCTTTACCTCTCCTTTTTCTTCTCCTTTTTTCCATCTAAGCAGTCTTTTTAGACTGAGAATATCATAACGCCGCAAAAACGCGTTTATGACTGGATCAAGTGAATCCGGCGAGATATCTATCAGATTTGCCATTGTTCTTGACACGTTTCTCATCAAGGCAAGCTCTACGAGCTCTACCCCATCGTATTTCACACCCAGTTCGTCGATGTCCTTCTTGTAACTGCCTTCCTGCAGTTTTCTCGCTATTTCGTTTGGCTCCATCTTGATAAGCTGGTTGTAGTTACTCTCATCTAGAAGTTTTGCTCTCTTGGCGCTTACTCGGGCGTACATGTATGGGTAGTCTCGTGATATCATTTTGATCCCTCAGAAAAGTATATCTGCCACGTCTTTGCGGTGTTCATCTTTCATCTGTTTGAGGATTTTGTCAAAGGTGAATTCCTGCATTCTGTTTCCGTCCTTAGAGAATATTTTGATACCTTCTACATCTTCATTCTCCTCGAACTCTACATCTACTGCGTCACTGAACTCGGAACCTCCTTCTACTCTTGCTACATCGAAATCCACTCTTTCCATACATTTTTGAGCAAATTTCTTCTTCTCGTCCTGTGTAAGCTTGTCAAGATAGTGTCTGAATTCGCTGAAGACCTCTTTAATTTCATCCTGTTTTGCTTTCATCTTTTCTTCCTTTGCTTTCATCCGGGCGCTAGAGAGAGCTTTTTTTCTGTAATTTTGTTTCTCCTCTTTAAGCTCTTCCTCTATATTCTCCTGAATCTGTTCAGCTTCTTCCTCTGCTTCCTCGATGATTCTGTCCCTTTCTCTTTCCGCTTCTTCTACTATCTCATCCGCTTTTTGCTCTGCTTCCTGCAGAATCTCCGATTTGATTTCTTCTAGTCCCATCAGGTTATCACCTTAGGTTAACCGTTGCTACACATTCCGCTTTGCGGAAGTAGGCTTCAAATTTTGAGTCTTCTGTTGTTTTCATAATATATCTTTTTCCCCTTGCTGTATGCGTATCGAAATAAATGAAATGTTGGGAGAGCCTTGCGGCTCTCTTTGAATTTTCTAAATGAATCCTGTGGCAACCAGTGCGACTACCAGTCCGAAGATAACCATAGTCTCCGGGATAACTGTCAGGATAAGTACTTGTCCGAATAGGCTGTCGTCTTCTGCCAGAGCGCCAACTCCCGCGGATCCGATCTTTGCCTGAGCCCATCCTGTTCCAAGTGCTGCAAGTCCTACTGCAAGTCCTGCACCGACTGCTGCCATTCCTTCTACTGCCATTTTTGGATTTCACCTTGTGTTTTCTTGATTTTGAGCATACTGGTTTTCACCCTTAGTATAATTTAATTAGTTCCGAAAGGAGCGTACTTTCTGCCTCCTCCCTCGTAGAACTTACTGAACATCTCCACATAGTGGAGTCTTATTCCCTGGAGGAAGCCTTCCATGATTTTGATGAATGTATTGAAAGTATGTCCGAAGATGAGCATAACCACTCCTAAAATAATTCCTATTATCGAGCCTGAATGGAATAGCGGATCTGCTAGTCCATTTACTACTGCTGCGAGTGAGACCGCTGCGACAGATACACCGAATATTCTGAGATAAGATAGTACATTGGAGAACAGGGAGGGTATCTCTACAACTCCTTCTATGCCTTCTCCAAGGTAAAGCAATATAACCGAGATTGCTATTACAGGCACTCCTGCCGTTGCGCCTACAAAGTACCATAGAGCTGCGCCTGCCTCAAGTATCAACCAGCTCCCTTTCTCAAGAAATGCCTCCTTGAAGCCATGTCTAACATGCTCGTTATAGAATCCGAGCAGGT